>JAXJXW010000065.1:0-6813 GCA_036307325.1 Clostridia bacterium | reverse complement strand
TATTTATATTCATTTATATCACCAACGATTCGCTTATACCACTGCGGTTTGCAACAAAAAGCGAGACATCCCTTCCAATATTGAAGCCTGCCGCCTCAATGCTTTGAGAAACGGAGGAAAAAGCAAGGGAGGGGGTGTTATTGTCACTGCTTAAATGGCCAAGCATTATCTGGCGGACAGAGCCTTCACGCACAAGCTTTGCGCAAAAAGCACCGCAAATTCTGTTTGAAAGATGGCCGCAGTCAGACAAAATACGCTTTTTAAGACTTTGCGGATAAGCACCCTTTATGAGCATGTTTTCATCATGGTTTGCTTCAATCATAAGTATGGAGCATTTTGAAAGCAAGTCAAATATATGCTTATCAACAGTGCCCAGGTCAGTAACAAGAGCACCGCACTTTTCGCCGTCATTAAATATTAGCCCAATGCTTTCCGCCGCATCATGAGAGGTGGAAAATGGCTTTACAAGTGTTTTATTTATATAAAAGCTGACTTCAGGAGCAATATATCTTATAAGAGATTTGTCAATTCTGCCAATAGAATCTATCATTGCTTTCCATGTTCCCACTGTTGCGAAAACGGGAACGGAATATCTGCGGCACATAACTCCAACGCCGCTTATGTGGTCAATATGCTCGTGAGTTACTATAATTGCGTCAAGGGCATCGGGGGACACGCCTGCAAGTGCAAGCTCATGCTCCACCGCCTTCCCTGTAAGACCGCAATCCACAAGTATATTGGAATTTGAAGTTTGTATAAGTACACTGTTTCCGCTGCTTCCTGAAGAAAGCGGACATATAACAATATTGCCGTCCATTAAAACACCTTAGTCTGATTCAAAAATTCTTTCTATTTTCACGCCTATAGAGCGAAGTCTTCGCTCTATATCAGAATATCCCCTGTCAATATAATGGGGCGACTTAATATAGGTAACACCCTCAGCCGATGCACCTGCTATTATCATTGCCGCACCTGCACGCAAATCAGTTGCCGTTACTACTGCGCCATGGAGCTTTTTCCCTGTTATATTTGCACGCTGACCGTTTACCGTTATGTCAGCCCCCATTGCCGTAAGCTGGTCCACATACTGAAAACGGTTCTCCCAAACATCCTCAATTACGGTACTGTTGCCCGAAACCGTTGAAAGAAGCGCAACAATCTGCGGCTGAAGGTCGGTAGGAAAGCCTGGGTAGGGCATGGTGCGAACAGAGGTGCCTTTGAGATTTCCGTCACTTTCAATCCGTATGGAATCATCATATTCTGTTACATTAACGCCGATTTCCTCCAGCTTGGAAACAAGGCATTCCATATGCTTGGGTATAATATTACGGACAAGCACCTCGCCGCCTGCCGCCGCCGCAAGCACCATAAAAGTACCTGCCTCAATCTGGTCGGGAATTATACTGTAAGTGCCGCCGCGCATCTTTTCAACACCCATTACCCTTATCACATCTGTGCCTGCTCCGCGCACACGGGCACCCATAGCATTGAGAAAGTTTGCAACATCAACAATATGCGGCTCTTTAGCGGCGTTTTCAATAACGGTAACGCCCTTTGCCAAAACTGCCGCAAGCATAATATTTATTGTTGCGCCTACGCTTACGGTATCAAGATAAATATTTGCACCACGAAGATTTTTTGCATCAACATATACAATACCGTCTTTAACAACAACATTTGCACCCATTGCACGGAAGCCTTTTTCATGCAAGTCAATGGGTCTTACTCCGAAATTGCAGCCGCCGGGAAGAGCAACCTCCGCCTTATTCATTCTGCCCAAAAGAGCCCCAAGAAGATAATAGCTTGCACGCATTCTGCTTGCAAGGTCAGTGGGAGCAATATGGGTCTTAATACTTGAAGAGTCAACTGTTATGGTAGTGTCATTTATATAGGTGACACGGGCACCCAACTGCACAAGCATATCTATTATTAAACGAACATCTTTAATATCGGGAATGTTTTCAATTCTGCACACGCCGTCAACAAGCAGTGCCGCAGGAACAATCGCAACAGCGGCATTTTTTGCACCGCATACGGATATTTCACCAAACAATGCATTGCCGCCAGTTATTTTAAGCTTTTCCAAACATCTGCACCTCAATACAAATAGTTTACATCATCCTCATACAAGGATATAATACACTAAAATGATACAAATTGCAATATATTTTTAATGGAGGCTTACAGGTGAAAGCACTTTTGTATATCTGAATATTTGCCCACCACAAGGAGAGTTTCATCTTCTTCAAGCAATGTATCGGGATGAACGGATAGGGATAGCTCTTCGTTTTTTTTCTTTCCCAGTATATTTATTCTATATTTCTTTCTTATATCTATTTGCCCGATAGTGCTTCCAATCCATCTTGAGGGTACAGCCACCTCATAAATGGCGTATTCGTCATTTATTTCTGTATATCCGAATATATGGTCGGAGGTGTATCTTATGGCAGACCAATACGCAACCTGCTTTTCAGGATATACTACCTCATCTGCACCGTTTCTGAGCAAAAATTTTGCATGAACATCTCTGCCGGCTCTGGATATAACCTTTTTTGCCCCAAGCTCCTTTAAAAGAGCCGTTGTTTCCAGAGAACTCTGGAAATCATTTTCTATGGTAACCATACAAATATCATAATCATTGATGCCAATGCTCTTTAAAAACTCTTCGTTTGTACTGTCTCCAATCTGAGCATTTGTAACATAAGGCAAAACATCGCTTACCCTGTCCTCCAATTTATCTATTGCCATAACCTGATGATTCAGCTCCGAAAGCTTTATGGCAACATGCTTTCCGAAACGCCCAAGTCCTATAAGTAATACAGATTTCATAAAACAACCTCTCCTTTAACCAACCGTTATTCTTTCAAGCGGCTTTTTTGATACATTTGTATGAGGTGCGGAAAAGGCGGCAAATAATATGGTAAGACCGCCTACCCGCCCAAAGTACATCAATGCCATCAGTACTATTCTGGATATACCGCTAAGCTGAGGCGTTATGCCCAGGGTAAGCCCCACGGTTCCTATAGCGGAAGCCGTTTCAAAAAGACATACATCAAGGGGGAGATTTTCAACGCTGCAAATAATAAGTCCGCCAAAAAGGAAAAGCAGTATATACATAAGAATTATTGCTGCCGCATTTTTGACAATGTTTTCGGAAATACGGCGCCCAAAGCATTCTGCGTCATTCTTTTTCCTGAAAACCGATATTGCGGAAAACACAAGCACTGCGGCAGTGGTGGTTTTCATACCGCCTGCAGTGGAGCCGGGAGAGCCGCCTATAAGCATAATAATTATCATAATGGTTTTGCCCACGGGGCCGAAGCTTGAAAGGTCGGCGGTGTTAAACCCTGCCGTTCTTGCAGTAACGGACTGAAAGAGGGAAAACCAGACTCTTTTCATGCCCGCAGTGCCGTAAAATTCACCGAAATAAAAACAGAGGGCAGGAATTATAATAAGAAAAACCGTTGTGGAAAATACAATCTTGCTTTGCAGACTGTATCTCTTTAATTTAAACCTGTACATCTTCACTTCGTTCCAAACGAGGAAGCCTATACCGCCCGTAATTATCAGGCACATAATTACAATGTTTATTAAGGGATTTGCGGCATACCGTGTCAGTGAGGAATAGGGGGCAGATAAGCCCATTAAATCAAATCCGGCGTTGCAAAATGCCGACACAGAGTGGAATATTGCCATCCATATTCCTTTGGGACCGAAATCCTTGACGAATATGGGAGCCATTAAAGCTGCTCCAAGAAGCTCTATAATAAATGTGATCTTTAAAATGAAGTTGGTAAGCTTGATTATTCCGCCAACCTTCGGTGCAGATATTGCCTCCTGCAGTGTGCTTCTTTGCATAAGACCTATTTTTTTCCCTGAAAGTATTACAATTGCCACCGCCACGGTCACTATTCCCAAGCCGCCGATTTGGATAAGCAGCAGTATAATACCCTGACCGAAGCCTGTCCAGTATGATGCCGTGTCCTGAACCACCAGCCCCGTAACGCAAACTGCCGAAACGGCGGTAAAAAGTGCGTCTGAAAAGGGTGCTGAGCCTTCAGATCTTGAAGAGCCGGGTAGCATCAGCATAATCGTACCGAAAAGTATTGCACACGCAAATCCGAAAATTATTATTCTTGAAGCGGAAAAATACTTCCGTTTTAATTTCATCATAGCAATCACCAGTTTAATCATTTACATTGTTTACTGTATTCTACATCAAATAAGCTGTATAGTCAACTTATAATTAAAAAAAAGAAGCCATACCTTCTGCAGTTCATCAGATTTTATAAACCATATACTGCTTCATGTATTCAGTAGGAGTAAGCCCTGTTTTTTTCTTGAAAATACGGCAGAAATGGTACTGATTTGAAAAACCGCATTTTTCTGCAATGGAATTTATTTTTAATGCACCTTCCGAAAGAAGCTGCTTTGCTTTGTTTATTCTAATATCTATCAGAAACTGTCTGGGCGTCATATTGTAATAGCTTGTAAAAGTACGGCGAAAATATATCTCACTTATTTTGCACTGCTTCGCTAAATCACCATTCGTAAGATTGGGATTTTGATAATTTTTTTCAATATATTTTATTGCGGGCGCAATTACCCTGCATGATGAGTTTTGTGCGGACAAACGGTGAAGCATATGATAAAAAACACTCATTATTTCAGGTCTGCTGCCCTCAAAAAGCGACAGAGAACGGAGCTTTTCAAAATCCTTAATATATGCTTCGCCATTCTGAACGGGAATAGAAATAAGAGTATCGCACAGAAAATCGCAGCAGGTGAAATTTATGACCGGAAAGTTTCCGGTTTTATCGCCGTAAAGGGTGTATGTCTGCCCTTCGGGAAGTATGACAGCGTGATTTTTATCCGATATTATTTTCTTCCCGTTATGAGTATATGTAATTTGCCCGTCTATGCAAAACGACAAGCCGAAGTATTTTCTGTTCTCTATCTTTGTAAACCTGCCTTTGGGAGAAAAAACCGTAAAAATATCTTTTATGTCGGTAATTGTTATATTACCAAGCATTATGACATACCTTCCCTTCGATTTTTATAAAACGATTGTACTCTTTTTGTTATAAAAAGTCAAGAAAATTGCGGGAGAAGTATCAGAAATATCAAAACAGTATCATTTTACACATTGAAATCAAAATTGTGTGCGTTATAATATATATACAATTTTCAATGAGGGTGATTTTGTGAATTTTACAGAAAAAACGGCAATATCCACAGGTGCAGCATCAGGTATGGGATTATTGTTTGCACAGAATTTTGCAGAGCTTAGCGGCAATGTTGTTATGTGTGATGTAAATGAAAAGGTCCTTAATGAAAAAGTTAGGGAAATAAATGAAAAAGGTAAGGGTAAAGCTGTGGGCGTTGTATGCGATGTAAGAGATTATTCTCAGGTGTGCGCTGCAAGGGATAAGGCAGTTGAGGCTTTCGGCAGTATTGATATTATGGCAAATTTCGCCGGAGGTACGGCAAGACGAATGTTAAATGTCGGCTATGAGCTTGATTTCCCCGATGTTCCTATTGATGTATTTGATTGGGGGCTTGATGTAAACTTAAAAGGACCGTTCTATTTTGCACATGCGGTTTTAAAGCAAATGAGAAAACAAAGCAGCGGTCTGATTATAAATATCGGTTCAATAACCGGTGCCGAAGGCGATGGACAGGGTATGGATTATCCCACGGCAAAAGCAGGGCTTATGTACGGTCTTACAAAATCAATTTCACAGTATGGCGCACCACATAATATAAGATGCGTCTGCATTTCGCCGGGACCGGTGCTCACAAGAGCAGCTATGGCAAATATGAAAACTCTTATGGGTAGAGCAGCTGAGCCACAGGAGATAATCGACTTAATTTTGTTTATTGCTTCGGAAAAAGGGCAATTTATAAACGGTGAAAATATAATGATAGACGGCGGGAGGAATGCAGCAGGGAGGAGATGCTGATGATGAAGCAGTCTTTTTTTGAAAATGAGAAAGCCTTACTTACCGTTATGGTTCAGGGAGACAATCCCGACAGAATAAAAGAGCTTATAGATAAGTCCGTTTTCGAGGGAGCAGAGGCCTTCGGAATGCAGTTTGAGCAGATGAATCCTGAATACAGAACAAAAGAAGTTTATTGTGATTTGTTTTCATATGCAAAGGAGAAGCCTGTATATGTGACTAATTATCGCTTTGCAAAGAATGAGGGGAAGTCCGATGAACAACTGGCAGAAGAACTTCTGGAGCTTGCAGACTGCGGTGCAAATTTGTGCGATGTTATGGGCGATTACTTTGACAGACAGCCCGATGAGGTTGCGATAGACATGTGCGCTATAAAAAAACAAATGGAGTTAATTGATAAGCTTCACAAAAAGGGCGCAAAGGTTCTGATGTCCTCACATGTTTTAAAATTTATTCCGGCAGAGAGGGTTCTTGATATTGCTTTGGAGCATCAAAGGAGAGGTGCCGACATTTGCAAAATTGTTACCGGTGCTGATACTATGGAGCAGCAGCTTGAAAATCTTAAGATTATAAATATGCTTAAAGAAAATCTGACAATTCCGTTTCTGTTTCTCTGTGGTGGGGAATGCAATATTTTACGGCGTATAGGCGGAGAGCTGGGATGCTGTATGTATCTGTGCGTGCATGAATATGATAAGCTTGCAACGCCTTCTCAGCCTCTCTTAAAGAAGTTAAAAAACATAAGAGATAATATGTCCTAGCCTGACGATTCCAATTTGAACACCGATTTTGAAAGGTAAATTTCCGATCTATCTTTGTTAAAATGCTCGCAAATACGCATAGTATTTGCTCC
>JAXJXW010000064.1:0-3504 GCA_036307325.1 Clostridia bacterium | reverse complement strand
CATGATACCTATACTGGCAGGATATATCGGCAAGAGCATTGCCGACAGACCCGGTCTTTTGGTGGGTATGGCAGGCGGCGCAATGGCAGTTTCAGGTGCAACCTTCGCCTCTCCCGGCGGTGATGTGCCGTCAGGCTTTTTAGGGGCTTTACTTGCAGGCTTCCTGGGCGGTTTCCTTATGCTTATGCTTGAAAAGGTGTGCGACCGTCTTCCAAAGGCTCTTAGCGGAATCAAGCCTGTACTTATCTATCCTCTCGGCGGACTTGGTATAGTTGCGGTAATGATGTGTGCCGTAAACCCCATAATGGGACTGCTGAACGAAGGGCTTGCAAATTTCCTTACAAATATGGGAGATACAAGCAAAATTCTTCTCGGCTGTGTGCTGGGCGGAATGATGTCAATAGATATGGGCGGCCCATTCAATAAAGCGGCATATGTTTTCGGCACTGCTGCTATCGCTTCAGGTAATTTCGATATAATGGCATCGGTTATGATAGGCGGCATGGTTCCTCCCATAGCTATAGCTTTGGCAACTACCTTCTTTAAAAATAGATTTACAGAAGAAGAACGAAAAAATGGTGCCGTGAATTACATTATGGGGCTTAGCTTTATTACCGAGGGTGCAATCCCCTATGCAGCAGCCGACCCCGTGAGAGTTATTCCTGCATGTATGATAGGAGCCGCAACGGCAGGCGGGCTTTCAATGGCATTTGATTGCACGCTTCGTGCGCCCCACGGCGGTATCTTCGTATTCCCTGTTGTGGGAAATCCCTTGCAGTATGTGCTGGCATTAGTTATCGGATCTGCAGTTGGAATGTTATTGCTTGGTTTATTTAAAAAGAAAGTTACAAAATAAAAGAAGGAGAAATCAATTATGGTATCGAAAATAGTAACAGTAGTAAACGCAGAGGGAATGCATATGCGGCCTGCAGGAATGATTGCTAAAGCGGCAAAGGAACACCCCGAAAGCGAAATTATTATGAAAGCAAACGGCAAGGAATTTAAGGCAAAGGCAGTTATGCAGATTATGGCAGCGGGTATAAAAAAGGGTAATAATGTAGAGATTATTGTTAACGGCGGCAACGAGCAGTCCGTTCTTGATGAATTTGTAAAAATGTTTGAGGACGGCTTCGGCGAATAACAAAATATGATGTGGTATGCGGCGGCTTGTCCGCTGCATACAAATCTTATGGGGGGAATACGACAATGGTCACATTCAGAGGCAAGGGGGTTTACGGCGCAATAGCTCTTGGGCGAATATCCGTGTTCAAGAGAAAAGAAGCATCTGTGAAAAGAACTCACATTGATGATATTGAAGCCGAAAAATCACGGCTTGAGGCTGCAAAGGAAAAGGCTTCACAGCAGCTTCAGGAAATATACAACAAAGCACTCAAGGAAGTCGGAGAGGCAAATGCTCAGATTTTTGAAATACACATGATGATGATAGAAGATGACGATTATAACGAATCAATAGTAAGCATTATCGAAACACAGTCTGTTAATACAGAATATGCCGTCGCTGTAACGGCAGATAACTTTGCAGAGATGTTTTCATCAATGGAGGATGCATATATGCAGGCTCGTGCGGCAGATGTGAAGGATATTTCAAACCGTATAATAAACTGCCTGTCCGAAGAGGAAAGTGAGAATACTGCTTCTGATGAAAAAGTTATCATTTGTGCAGATGATCTTGCTCCAAGCGAAACTGTACTGCTTGATAAGGACAAGGTGCTTGCTTTTGTAACGGCCTTTGGTTCAAGTAACTCTCATACGGCTATACTTGCAAGGAATATGAATATTCCTGCCGTAATCGGCGTGGGAGATGATTTTCTGAAACAGGTAAAAAGCGGAGACATGGCCATTGTTGACGGTTATACGGGAGAAATATTTATAAATCCCGATGATGATACTAAAATTCGTCTTGAAAAGAAAAAGGCAGATGACGAGGACAAAAGGCGTCTTTTGCAGGAGCTTAAGGGCAAGGAAAATATAACCCTTGACGGGACAAGGATTAACATTTACGCAAATATCGGCAGTGTTGACAATATCGGTGCCGTTCTTGCCTCAGATGCGGGGGGTATCGGCCTTTTCAGAAGTGAGTTTCTCTATCTTGAAAACAGCGATTACCCAACTGAGGAGCAGCAGTTTTCGGCATATAAAAAGGTGCTTGAGAGCATGGCAGGTAAAATGGTCATAATCAGGACACTGGACATTGGCGCAGATAAGCAGGCAGATTATTTTAACTTAGCAAAGGAGGAAAACCCTGCGCTGGGCTGCCGTGCAATACGCATTTGCCTTACAAGACCTGAGATATTTAAAACGCAGCTTCGAGCTTTGTACCGTGCTTCTGCATACGGAAATTTAGGTATTATGTTCCCCATGATAACAAGTGTTGCGGAGCTTGAAAAAATACTTGCCATATGTGAAGAGGTCAGAAACGAGCTTAAAGCTGACGGCGTTGCAATATCTGACAAAACGGAGCTTGGCATTATGATTGAGACACCTGCTGCGGCAATAATCAGTGACAAGCTTGCCCCAATGGTAGATTTTTTCAGTGTGGGTACAAATGACCTTACTCAATATACCCTTGCCTGTGACAGGCAAAATGCCGCTATAGAACAGTTTGTTGACACGCACCATGAGGCTATTTTACGCCTTATAGAAATGTCTGCGCAGAACGCCCATAAGCACGGCGCATGGATAGGTATTTGCGGAGAGCTTGCGGCAGATACTGAACTTACAGAAGCTTTTCTGCGTATGGGAATTGATGAGCTTTCTGTTTCGCCTTCCTTTGTGCTAAAGGTCAGAGATGCCGTAAGGCACTGCGACCTTAGGAAAGAGGCGGATTCATGAAAAATGATAAGTTAAATTGGGCACTTATCGGCTATTGAAATTTTGGAATACCCAAGAGCAGACAGTGCCGTCATTGTTGATGCTGAAACGGGAGAAAAAACGGAAATTTCAGCAGGAAAAACATGTGATGCCCTGTATTATGAGCTTGAGGATATGGAATATGCCGTAAAAAATAACGACCCGTCACTGCTCCATTTGCAGGAATCCTGTGATGTTATGGAAATAATGACACAGCTCCGCAAGGAATGGGGAATGAAATATCCCGGTGAAGTGTGGTAATTAAAAAAGAGGGTGCAGCAAAAGGATTTTTTTAAATCATTTTGCTACACCCGTTATTTTTTGACAGTCCGTTTTTAGTATGTAGGTTTCACTATCAATACATACTGGATTTCCGATTTTGTTTAGGAAATATCAACTTCGTTGATGTGAAATAATTTACTGCGTAAATTGTGAAATTGAAGGCTTACGCTTTCAGTGAAATGAAATACGCCTTTCAACATTAGAAAAGCAAATATTTCACAGTGAAGCTATTTCACAATGCGTTAGCATTATTTCGCACGCCGCAATGCGTATTTCGTTGAAAAAACGACATTTTTCTTTCTGGAAAAATGTCGTTTTTGCTGGTGACCCCACGGGGAATCGAACCCCGGT
>JAXJXW010000063.1:0-7321 GCA_036307325.1 Clostridia bacterium | reverse complement strand
ATTCAGGATATTGATATAAAATTTGATAAATTGAGAACAACGGAAAGTATTGACGCCGCCACTGATACAGGGGGAATATGCGGATTTTCAAAGGGGAGAATAGAGAATTCTTCAAATTACGGTGCCGTGGGCTATAAGTCAATAGGCTACAATACAGGTGGAATATGCGGCAGACAATCGGGATATATATCAGGCTGCGAAAACTACGGCATAGTAAACGGCAGAAAGGATATTGGCGGCATATGCGGTCAGGCAGAGCCGTACATTCTTTTGGAATATACTGAGGATGCCTTAAAAAGGTTAGATGGGGTGTTTTCTGAAATACAAAACATTTTATCAAATGATTCAATACTCAAGGATAAGGAACTGGAAAAAAGTATTGATAATGTTGACAGTGCTATTTCAAGTGTTGCGAGTGCCTCAAAACCCCTTTCGGAGGATTTGAAAGCATACACTGACGCCATTACAAATACTCTGGAGGATTTATCAGAAAGAATGCATGTTGCCATTGATTCTTCCTCAGAGGTTTTTGACTTAATCTCCCTTGCAGGCGAAGATTTTGCAGACGGCACAAATGCCTTCTCCGAAAGCGGAGAATATCTTAAAACGGTGACGGACAAATTGGCAGACGCCGCAAAATCAGCCGAAAAGGCAGGCGAGCATATGGCGTATTCCGCCACATATCTTGAAAATGCTTCTCAGAAAATTTCAAGAGCCTGCAGGGAGCTTGAAATAATTGCAAGAGATTTAAACAACAATTCAAAAGCACTGCGTGAAGCAATAAATAATTTGTCAGCTGCTTTGAAAAATAACTCAGGAATAAAAGAGAGCTTTACGAAGGTAGGGGAAACTCTGGAGGCTATTCAAAAGGATTTGTACGGGGCCGGCAATTCTTTAGACGATATTACCGATGTTTTGACATATCTATCCGAAAGCGGGGCTATAACTGAAAATCTTAAGCAAGTAATAGATAGCCTGAAAAACATTGGAAACAGGTACAGGGATATTGCAAATGCAATTTCTGCCGTGGGGGAAAGTCTGATTGCATTTGTGGATGGCTTTGATGGGGAAGATGTGAGGGATGCATTTAAGTATTTATCCCAAGGCTTTACATACCTATCAAAAGCAATGCGCTCCATGAAGCTTGCTTCTGATGATTTGTCAGACGCTCTTTCCCATATAAGCGATGTACGCAGTGACGCAAAAAATGCCATAACAAACCTTCAAAAGGGATTAGACCGTTTAGAAAGCGGGCTTGATAAGCTTTCTGACAGCGCAGACAAGCTTTCTGATATTGCTGATGAAATATCGGCAAATGGCAAACTGCAAGTGCCGGTTGCCTCGGAAATTTTTGGGGATGACTATGATGATTTTATAGACTGTATTATACAAATGCAGAGTGAATTTTCTGCGCTGAAGGATATTCTTCAGGACAAAAAGCATGTTCTTTCCGATAAAGCGGACAACATTAACAGTGAAATAGATAACCTCAGCGATATTTTAACGGACATTTATGATGAGCATATATCCTCGGAGGAAAAGGAACTTGTTGAAGATATTTCAGATAAAGATGCGAACGGCATTGCCATGGGAAAAATAGAATTATCGGTAAACAATGGTAAGGTTTACGGTGATGTAAACACGGGAGGAATTGTAGGCTCAATGGCCATAGAATATGATTTTGACCCGGAAGATGATATAAAAGACGGAGAGGAAAAATCACTTAAATTCACTTATAAAACAAAATGCATTGTGCGGCGTTGTAAAAATTGTGACACCGTTACATCAAAAAAGGACTGCTGCGGGGGAATCGTAGGCAGAATGGATTTAGGCAGTGTTTTATACTGTGAAAATTACGGGGGAATTTTAAATAAAGACGGCGACTATACAGGCGCAATAGCGGGGCTTTCCGATACCGTTATAAGGTATTGTGCCGCAAAATGTAAAATTGAGGGGCAAAATTATATTGGCGGCATAGCAGGCAAGGGAGATACAATTAAAAATTGCCACACAATCGTATATGTGCCGCAGCTTGGAGAATGCGTCGGAAGCATTGCGGGAGAGGCAAGCATTGAAAAGCTTTCGGGCAACTATTTTGTAAGCGATATGCTGGGTGCAATAGATGATATTAACTATACGGGCATTGCCGAAGAAGCACAGGTGGAGGATTTTGTTGCCTTTGTTGAAGCCAATATGGGAACAAGACCTGAGTTTACACTGACCTTTGTAGCCGATGATAAGGAAATAGCCGTTGTTCAATTTACTTATAAAAGCGCAATACCTAAAGATAAAATACCTGCCGTGCCACAAAAAAAGGGGTATTACGGAAAGTGGAGCGACTACAATTTTGACGAGGCTTGCTATGATGAGGTGATTTATGCAAATTATTACCGCAATGTGGAATTGATTGAATCCGACCTTAAACGATCAAGCGGAAAGTCCGTTGTAATGGCTTGCGGTGCTTTTAACGATCTGGCAACAGTCAATGCCGTAAAAATAGGGGATTATCCCAAAAAGCTTAAACACAAAAATGTCCTTGATGCCTATGAGATAAGCGTTGAAAATGTTTACAGTGATAAATATATTATTCGTTATCTGCCTTCTTCAGAAAAGGAAAGCGTTGCGATTTACGCAGAAAACGGCTCAGATATAATCAAGCTGAAAACAAAAAAACGGGGAAGCTATATGGAATTTGAGGTTGATTTCCCCGTGGTTAAAATCTACGAGGTGCGCCGCACAAGCCTTTGGATAATATGGATTGCAATTATAATTGTTCTTCTCGGAGGCATTGTGTTTGTGCTAATTAAAAAGAATAGATTACATTTACACAAACAAAAAAAATAACAAAAAACAGCGGTGCAGCCATTTGGTTACACCGCTGTTTTGTATAAATTGGTATAAGAACTTTTAAAAAGTTCCATTTATTTCTCTGCGACAAATATAAAATCCTTATTGCTCCAAAAATCAGGCGTGAAATGTATCTCCATGTTCTTCCAGTCCGAAGGAACTTCATATCCGACTATACCATTAAATTTTTTTCCGGGAGCAACTGTTCCGTCAAGCTGATTTTTATTTTGTTTTTCAAGTAAAGCAGATAAACTGAAAGTACATGCATAGTCGTCACAATATGCTTCAAAGCTAAGCATAGAAGAAATATTGATCTCTTTATCAGAGTTGTTCGTAATTTCAAATTCGCAAATAACAAATACATTTCCGTCAGCAGGTTTATTGAAGGTCGAACCGTGGCTTTCCGAAACATCCTTTAAGGAAACAATAATGTCATTCATTTCAGCATCTTCGCCTACATAAAAAACATTGTTATCATCATCACTGGTCTTTTCTTCTGTTTTGTTGTTATTGTCTACCTGTTCCGTTGCCTGGCTGTTATTATTAACTTTTTTAGGCTCATCATTATTTGAGCTTACAGCTGCAATAACTATAAGACAAAATATAATAGCTCCTATTAAAAATCCCTTGCTGCTTTTCCTCTTTGCTCCGCATTTGGGGCAAGTTTTGGCGCCCTTTGCTATTTCTTCGCCGCACACCTTGCAATTTGTTAATTGTTTTGACATTTCTTATTTCTCCTTCTTCATATGAATAAATTTTTTATTTCTTCCATATTATATCATAGGATTGCATCTTTGTCAATCTAAAACATCATTATGATAATGCAATATCGTTTGGAATATTTTAAAATATCAATAAAATGATTGATGCTAAAATATTCAATGGGGAGCTAAAATATGATAGGAGATAGAATAAAATTTTTAAGAGAGGAAAGACAATTAACTCAATCAGATTTAGCAAAACAATTATCCATTACGCGTTCGAGTGTTAATGCTTGGGAAATGGGAGTATCTTCGCCATCTACTCAATATCTTGTAGAGCTTTCGCATATTTTCAAAATTTCTACAGACTATTTATTGGGAATAGATGAAAGAGCAAGTATAAGCGTAAGTGGATTAACAGATGATGATATTAAGCTGGTTTACATCTTGATTGATCATTTGCGAAGCAAAAATTAAATTCCTATGTTAAAAAATCAGACACATCATGGTGAAAATGATGTGTCTGATTAAATTATCAAAACATATTATTATTTCGCAGCTTCTTCGATTGCAACTGCAACGGCAACTGTAGCACCAACCATGGGGTTGTTACCCATACCGATAAGTCCCATCATCTCAACATGGGCCGGAACTGAAGATGAACCTGCAAACTGTGCATCTGAGTGCATTCTGCCCATTGTATCTGTCATACCATAGGAAGCAGGACCTGCAGCCATGTTATCGGGATGAAGAGTTCTTCCCGTACCGCCGCCGGAGGCAACTGAGAAATACTTCTTGCCGATTTCAACGCATTCCTTCTTATATGTGCCTGCAACGGGATGCTGGAAACGGGTGGGGTTAGTTGAGTTACCTGTGATAGATACATCAACCTTTTCCTGATGCATAATAGCAACACCTTCACGAACATCGTCTGCGCCGTAGCAGCGAACCTTAGCTTTCTCACCGTTTGAATAAGCTGTTTCGCTTACGATTTCAAGCTTGCCTGTCATATAGTCAAACTTTGTTTCAACAAATGTGAAGCCGTTAATTCTTGAAATAATCTGAGCTGCGTCTTTACCAAGACCGTTCAGAATAACCTGAAGGGGTTCTTTTCTAACTTTATTTGCGCTCTTAGCAATACCGATAGCCCCTTCAGCAGCAGCAAATGATTCATGACCTGCAAGGAATGCAAAGCACTTTGTATCCTCACGAAGAAGCATAGCCGCAAGATTACCGTGACCAAGACCAACCTTACGATCATCAGCAACAGAACCGGGGATACAGAATGACTGTAAGCCCTCACCAATTGCTTCAGCAGCGTCAGCAGCCTTTGTGCAGCCCTTCTTTATAGCGATTGCGGCACCTGTGATGTATGCCCAGCAAGCATTTTCAAAGCAGATAGGCTGAACGCCCTTTACGAGATTGTAAACATCAATGCCCTTATCATCACAGATTTTCTTTGCTTCATCAAGAGAGGCAATACCGTTCTTGTTAAGCGCTTCGTTAATTTGGTTAATTCTTCTTTCATAGCTTTCAAATAATGCCATTATAAAAACCTCCTCTCTTACTCTTCACGCGGATCAATTACTTTAACCGCGTCATCAAATCTGCCGTACTGTCCGGAAGCTTTTTCCATAGCTTCATTTGCGTCTAAACCTTTGCGGATGAATTCCATCATCTTTCCAAGGTGAACGAACTTGTAACCAATGATAAGATTATCCTTATCAAGAGCAATTTTTGTTATGTAGCCTTCAGCAAGCTCAAGGTAACGAGGACCCTTTGCCCGTGTGCTGTAAAGAGTACCAACCTGGCTTCTGAGACCCTTACCAAGGTCTTCAAGGCCTGCACCTATGGGAAGACCGCCTTCTGAAAATGCAGTCTGAGTTCTTCCGTAAACAATCTGAAGGAAAAGCTCTCTCATAGCAGTGTTGATAGCATCACAGACAAGGTCTGTATTAAGTGCTTCAAGAATAGTCTTACCGGGAAGAATTTCCGAAGCCATAGCCGCAGAGTGTGTCATACCTGAGCAACCGATGGTTTCAACAAGGGCTTCTTCAATCACACCGTTTTTAACATTGAGGGTGAGCTTACATGCGCCCTGCTGAGGTGCACACCAGCCGATACCGTGTGTAAGACCGTTGATGTCAGTGATTTGCTTGGAATTAGTCCATGTACCTTCCTGCGGAATGGGAGCAGGTTCATGATTAACGCCCTTCGCAACAACGCACATGTTTTCAACTTCATGTGAATAGTTCATATTATGGACTCCTTTCAACTTTTAACTTATACTATTTTATCACTATTTGAATATCTAATCAAGAGAAATTTACATTTTTTAAATAAAAATGACAGAAAATAAGAGAATATAAAAAACGACCGGAGCAAAAAAATTAAATCAAAATCCTTTTGCTTCGGCCGCTTTGCTTTACTTTCGCATATTTACTGCGTCAATTATAAGGTTAACCGTTCCGTCAATTCCCAATATACTGCTGTTAATGCACAAATCGTAAGTGGAAGCTCCACCCCATACACGGTCAGTATAATATGTATAATACTTCCCGCGCTTTTTATCAATTTTTCTGATATGGTTTTCAAGCTCCGAATCACTCATATTGGGAAGAACAAGGCGTTTGCGCTCAATTTTATCCTTTATGGGTGCAGAGATAAACACGCTTACCAGTGCAGGGTCATCCTTAAGAATAAAGTCGGCGCATCTGCCCACAATTATACAACCGCCCTTTTCGGCAAGGTCCCGGATTGCATCTGCCTGTGCAATATACACCCTGTCAGACATGGGCATTTGGTAAATATCGAAAATGTTGGATGATGAAAACGAGGGAAATGCATGCTGTTCATCATATCTTTCAATAATTTGCGGCTCTATATTGGAATTTTTCGCCGTCTGTACAATAAGCTCTTTGTCGTAGAAAGGAAGACCAAGCTTTTCTGAAAGCTTAATCCCGATTTCACGGCCTCCGCTGCCAAATTCACGCCCTATTGTAATAATTACCTTTTTCATAAACAACCCCCCTATTTTATATTATATTGTTCTCAGCAAATGGGTGTTCCTTCGGGAATGGAGTCATCAACAAATATTACCTTGCAGCCGCAGGCGTTGTTTGTTCCTGCGAGAAGCATTCCCTGACTTGTCACTCCGCAAAGTCTTGCACTCTTGAGATTTGCCACAACTATTATCTTTTTGCCCGTAAGCTCTTCAATAGTGTAGTCATGCTTAATGCTTGAAACGATTACCCTTTCTTTAAGCCCGTCAAAAAGTGTGAGCTTAAGGCAGTTGTGAGATTTTCTTATCTCATTCACCTTAACGATTTTGCAAACTCTGAGATCTATCTTTGAAAATTCATCAATATCAATTTCTTCTTTTATGGGTTTTACCTCATCTGGTTCGCCGTAAACTGTTTCCTCTTCCGACGCCTGCACCTCTTCTTCAACAGGCGGAGCAGATTCCTCCTCCGTCATGGGGAAGGAAAAGTCAAGGAGACGAAGGTAGCTTTCCTTATCAACCGCAAACAGGAACAGATAAAGACGGGGCCCACGCTCCTTGTCAATAATCAGGCGATAAACATTCTTGAAGAACTGCCCCTGTATTCCCTTAAGCTCCTTATCGGACAGCTCTCCCCCCGCAGTCTTTTTCGGAATGGCGTAAAGCTCTGCGTTAAGGTCATCAAGTGAATATCCGTCACCACTCAGATATTCGTGGAGAAGAGCAATCTGCTTTTTCTCAACCTCCGTCATTTCGTTATAAAGCTCCCAGT
>JAXJXW010000062.1:0-1670 GCA_036307325.1 Clostridia bacterium | reverse complement strand
TGAGCATGAGCATGAGCACGAACACGAGCACGAACACGAGCATGAACACGAGCATGAGCATGAGCACGAACATGAACATGAACACGAACACGAGCATGAGCATCACCATGAGCATCACCATGAGCATCACCACCATGCAGATGATGTCTTTACAAGCTGGGGTAAGGAAACTGTCAGAACTTTTACCAAGGCAGAGCTTGAAAACGCCCTTTCTGCCTTGTCAGATGTTGAAACCTATGGAATTATTCTCAGAGCGAAGGGCATTGTAAAAGGTGAAAATGAATGGATACACTTTGACTATGTTCCCGGCGAGCCCGACATCAGGACAGGAAGTGCCGCTGCAATGGGAAGATTATGTGTTATTGGTTCAAAAATCAATGAAAGCAAGCTGGAAGAGCTATTCCGTATATAACAATGGGGTGAAAATATGCGAGATATACCTGTTTATTTGTTTCTTGGTTTTCTTGAAAGCGGCAAAACTAAATTTATTCAGGATACATTGTGCGATGTCAGATTTAACAGTGGTGAAAAGACTCTCCTTCTCGTTTGCGAAGAAGGTATTGAGGAGTATGAGCCAACATTATTTTCAGGTGGCAATGTAGTCATCAGAATTATTGATAATGAGAGTGATTTAACAAAGAATAACCTTGCAAAATTTGCTAAAGAAGCCAATGCAGAGCGAGTTGTGGTTGAGTATAACGGAATGTGGCTTTTAAACACACTTTTTGATAATTTACCCGGAGAGTGGAGCATTGCCCAGTGCATGACCTTTGCCGACGGCTCAACCTTTGCCTCCTATGATTCCAACATGCGTAATTTAACGGTGGACAAGCTGAAAGTCAGTGAGCTTGTGGTATTTAACCGTATGCGGGAAGATATTGATAAAATGCAGCTTCATAAAATTGTCAGGTCAGTAAGCCGCCGTGCCGACATTGCATATGAATACATTGACGGTCATGTTGAATATGATGATATTGAGGACCCTCTTCCCTTTGATATAGATGCGCCGATTATTATCATTGAAGATACGGATTATGCACTGTGGTACCGTGACCTTCTTGATGAAACCGACAAATATCACGGAAAGCGCATTAAGTTTAAAGGAATTGTTGCATATGACAACAGAATGCCCGACAATATTTTTGTTGCAGGCAGGCATGTGATGACATGTTGTATTGATGATGTGGAGTATCGCCCAATAGTCTGCATTTGTAAAAATAAGCACAATTTTAAAAGCCGTGACTGGATAATGGTAACCGGCACTGTTAAAAACGAGTATTGTAAGCTCTACCGTGAAAAAGGGCCTGTAATTTATGTGGAGGAAACGGCTCTCACCTCCAAGCCTGAAAATGAGCTTGCAACATTTTATTGATAAAAAAAGTTTAATGATAATTGACGCTTTTTCTCTTGCATTCATTTTTTGCAAAAAAGGTGTTGACATTTTAGTTTTATAGTGTTATCATTAACACATCATTTGAATACAAATAAATCCTTTGACGAGAAATAGTAGCCTTGATTTGTTGCGGAAAGCGAGCCGTCGGCGGTGTGAGGTACGGTGCGTAGCTGCTTGGTGAATGGGTCTCTGAGGAGCATGGGTGAACGAATTTTGTTTTATTAGCTCATGCCGCGTGCATTGCGTTACATTTGCAGGATATTACCCCTTTATCGGG
>JAXJXW010000061.1:0-7924 GCA_036307325.1 Clostridia bacterium | reverse complement strand
TTTGTAGAGGCTGTCATATACATTCAGTATTTGCCCTCCGGGATACCCGAAAACAACATCGCATCCTTGTTCAATCAATGTATTTACTATTATATCCGCACCTGACAAAACCATGAAATCACCTCTTTTTCAAATTATTAACTACAAGCTCGCCGCATTTTTTGCAGCCCATAAGCGTGCAGTGCGCCGCCTCCTCGTCTGACGGCATTATATCAGCAGTTCTGTAGCCTTCGTCAAGAACGCTCTCAACTGCTTTTTCTATACAATCAGCTTCCTCAGGCATATCGAAGCTATAACGAAGCATCATAGCCGCTGAGAGAATTGTACCGATTGGGTTTGCAATATCCTTTCCTGCAATATCGGGTGCCGAACCGTGAATTGGCTCATACAATCCGCAGCTTGTTGCACCAAGGCTTGAGGAAGGAATCATTCCGATTGAGCCTGTTATCATTGAAGCCTCATCAGAAAGAATATCACCAAACATATTTTCCGTTACAACCACATCAAACTGAGAGGGATCCTTTACTATCTGCATAGCACAGTTGTCCACAAGCATGTCTGTAAGGGTCACATCGGGATACCTCTCCGCAAGGCGGTGCATAACCTTTTTCCACAAACGGCTTGAATCAAGAACATTGCTCTTTTCAACCGAGCAGAGCTTCTTTCCTCTTTTGCGTGCCGTTTCAAAACCGATAATACCTATTCTTTCAATTTCTTCTTCACTATAGGTAAGTATATCGGTGGCAACGCTCTGACCGTTCACCTCTTCTGTTTTATGCTCCCCGAAATAAATTCCGCCGATAAGCTCACGGACAATTATGAAATCTATCCCCTTATCAACAATTGATTTTTTAAGGGGTGAAGCATTGCTGAGCTGACTCCATATTTTTGCAGGGCGGTTATTACTGTAAACTCCCATTCCTGCACGAAGTCTTAAAAGGCCTTTTTCGGGGCGTTTATCTCCAGGAACATTGTTCCACTTATCACCACCTACGGCGCCAAGCAAAACACTGTCGGAATTAACGCACTTATTAAGCATATCCTCAGGAAGGGGGTCTCCCCACTTATCAATGGCGCACCCGCCCATATCCACATCTGTATATGTAAAGGTGTGTCCGTAAAGCTCTGCAACCTTATTTAATACAAGGAGTGCCTGTTCAACGATTTCAGGGCCTATTCCGTCACCGCGGATTACCGCAATATTTTTATTCATTGTCTGCGCCCTCCTTAAAAGATGCAAGCAGTCCGCCGCATTTAATAATGTTTTGTATAAATTCCGGGAACGGCTGTGCCTTGTATGTTTTTCCCGTTGTTATGTCTGTTATGACACCCGTATCGAAATTCACATCAACCTCATCCCCTGCCTGAATTTCCTCGGCTGCTTCTTCACATTCAAGAATGGGAAGTCCAATGTTAATGGCGTTGCGGTAGAATATTCTTGCAAAGCTTTTTGCAATCACACAGCCTGTCTTACAGGTTTTAATAACAAGAGGTGCATGCTCTCTGGATGAGCCGCAGCCAAAATTCCATCCTGCAACGATTACATCGCCTTCTGAAACCTTTTTCACAAAGTCCTTATCTATGTCCTCCATACAGTGGAGCGCAAGCTCCTTAGCATCGGGAGTGTTAAGATAACGGGCAGGAATTATAACATCTGTATCAACATTGTCATTATATTTAAAAACTTTTCCTTTAGTGTTCATGTTACGCCTCCTTATAGGGTGTTATATAGCCTGTCAGCGCACTTGCGGCTGCAGTATGGGGAGAAGCCAGATAAACCTCACTGTCTACATGACCCATTCTGCCCACAAAGTTACGGTTTGTTGTTGCTATACACCTCTCGCCTGCTGCCAGAATGCCCATATATCCCCCAAGGCACGGACCGCAGGTAGGAGTTGAAACGATTGCTCCGGCATCAATAAACGCAGTAACATATCCTTTTTCAACGCATTCACGCATTATCTGCATTGTACCGGGGATAATTATGCATCTTACACCGTCTGCAATTTTCTTTCCCTTTAAAATTTCATAAGCGGCACTCATATCCTCCATTCTGCCATTTGTGCAGCTTCCGATTACAACCTGGTCAATCCTGATATTTCCAAGCTCGCTTGCAGGTCTTGTATTTTCCGGAAGATGAGGGCAGCTTACCGTGGGAACAATTTCCGACAAATTTATTTCCACAGTTTTTTCATACACTGCGTCTTCGTCAGCTGAATATATAACAGGTGTTCTCTCGCAACGGTTTTCCATATATGCCTTTGTCACTTCATCAACGGGGAAAATACCGTTTTTTGCACCTGCTTCAATTGCCATATTGCAAATACAGAGCCTGTCGTCCATGGAAAGGTTTTTAACGCCCTCGCCCGTAAATTCCATGCTTTTATAGAGCGCACCGTCAACACCTATTTTGCCTATAATGCTCAGAATAACATCTTTACCGCTGCAATTTTCAGGAAGCTTTCCCGTAAGGTTAAAACGGATTGCAGAGGGCACCTTAAACCAAGCCATGCCCGTTGCCATACCTGCCGCCATATCCGTACTTCCCACGCCGGTTGAAAATGCGCCCAGCGCACCGTATGTACATGTATGGCTGTCTGCACCGATAATACAATCGCCTGCCGTTACAACTCCCTGCTCAGGAAGAAGTGCATGCTCAATACCCATCTTTCCCACATCGTAAAAATGGCTTACACAATGTGAGCAGGCAAACTCACGGCAGGTTTTTGACTGCTCTGCCGCCTTTATGTCCTTATTGGGAACAAAGTGGTCAAGAACAATGGCAATTCTGTCTTTATCAAACACACCGTCAAAACCGGCTTTTTTAAATTCGTTCACCGCAACAGGTGTTGTTATATCATTTCCCAGCACAATGTCAAGCTTTGCATTTATAAGCTGACCTGCCGTTACACTGTCAAGTCCTGCATGAGCTGCAAGAATTTTCTGCGTCATTGTCATTCCCATAATGCTATACCTCCATATTATTAAACGCACTTATAAGAGCATTGACGCTTGCGTGAATAATATCGTTCTCAGTACCTGCGCCCCAGCTCATATTGCCCTTTTCATCCTTAACACCGATGTAAGCCGCCGCAATACTGCCTGAGCCGTGCTCCTGCATGCTGTGCTCTGTATATACATCAAGGAGATATTTTCTTCCGGAGTATGCCTTAAGGGCGTTACTCACTGCGTCAAGAGAACCGTTTCCGCTTGCGGAAAGTGACTTTTCAACGCCGTTTGAAACAAAAGTAATGTTCACAAGTACAGTTTCATTATTGCGTGAAAACTCCATATTTTTAACACTTACCGGAGTAGTATTATTAAGGTAATTTTCCTTAAATATATCATACACATCGGCAACCTTAAGCTCTCTGTGTTCACGATCTGAAATGCCCTTGCAAAGATAGCTCAGATTTTCACGCATACGGGGCGGAAGGTTATAGCCGTAGATTTGTTCAAGAAGATACCCTATTCCACCCTTACCACTTTGAGAATTAACACGGATAACATCTGCATCATAGGTTCTGCTTATATCCTGAGGGTCAATGGGAATATAAGGCACATTCCACTGTGAAAGACTTTTTTCATCACGGTACTTAAGCCCTTTGGCAATAGCATCCTGATGGCTTCCCGAAAATGCCGCAAATACAAGAGAGCCTGCGTACGGAGCACGCTCATGCACCGTCATACGGCAGCATTTTTCGTATTCCTCCACAAGATGGGGCATATTTGACAAATCCAGCTTGGGATCAACACCATGAGAATACATGTTCATTGCAAGTGTGATTATATCAACATTACCCGTTCTTTCACCGTTTCCGAAAAGCGTGCCTTCAACACGGTCAGCACCTGCCAGAAGTGCAAGCTCCGTATCTGCAACGCCTGTGCCTCTGTCATTATGAGGATGAAGGGAAAGGGTTACATGCTCACGATATTTAAGATTTTCGCTCATAAATTCAACCTGGCTTGCATACACATGGGGAAGGCTCATTTCCACCGTAACGGGAAGGTTAATAATTACATTATTATCTGCCGAAGGCTCAAGAACATCAAGAACTGCATTACAAACCTCAAGAGCATATTCAGGCTCTGTTCCCGTAAAGCTCTCGGGGGAATATTCAAACCTGAAATTGCCCTCATACTCTGCCGCAAGCTTCTTAACAAGCTTTGCGCCGTCAATGGCAATCTGCTTTATTTCTTCCTTTGACTTTCTGAAAACCTGCTCTCTCTGGGCAACGCTTACAGAATTGTAAAAATGAATTAT
Source organism: Clostridia bacterium (assembly GCA_036307325.1). Lineage (GTDB taxonomy): Bacteria > Bacillota > Clostridia > UMGS1883 > UMGS1883 > UMGS1883. Next base: position 3,660 of record JAXJXW010000061.1, on the reverse strand, counting down.
CGCACTGGGAGCGCCCTTACACGCTTCAAAGGTTTTACGGATAATGTGTTCACGGCACTGGGTAAGCACCTGAACCGTCACATCATCGGGAATCATGTTTTTATCAATAAGTGTGCGTAAAAATTCATATTCCGTTTCACTTGCGGCAGGGAATCCCACCTCAATTTCTTTAAAGCCCACTTCAAGCAAAACCTTGTAATATTCAAGCTTTTCTTCAAGGTTCATGGGAATAACAAGACTTTGGTTACCGTCTCTCATATCCACACTGCACCAAATGGGGGGCTTTTCAATATGGTCTTTTTTGACCCATTTATTATATTTTTCAGACACAGGAAAATACCCTATGTTATATTTATTCGCATTTAACATAATTTAATTATTCCTTTCTGCTATCACATCTACTTCCACAAGTGCGCCCTTAGGAAGCTGCTTTACCGCAACACAAGAACGGGCAGGCTTATTAACAAAGTAGGTTGCATATACTTCGTTAAAATCCGCAAAATCCTCCATGTTGCTTAGATAGCATACTGTTTTAACGGCATTCTCCAGCGAAGACCCCGCTTCCTCCAAAACAGCCTTAAGGTTTTGGCACACTCTGTGCGTTTGCTCTTTAACAGAGCCTTCAACCATCTCACCCGTAGACGGTAGTAGAGGGATTTGCCCCGATGTGAAAACCAGGTTTCCGGCAATCACCGCTTGTGAATAAGGCCCGATTGCAGCAGGCGCTTTGTCAGTCTGTACCATTTTACTCATTTACCTTTTCTCCTCTCGCACTATTTTGAATCCCGCATCTTTAAGGGATTTAATTATCAAATGAACATGTTCATAATTTTTAGTTTCCATTTCAATACGCAAATAGCAGCCGTTTACGCTTTCTGTGTTACCCTTTTCATAGTGGACACCCGTTACATTACCGCCGCAGTCTGCTATAATGCTGGATATATCCTTTAGCTGCCCCGGCTTATCAATAAGCTCTATAAGAAGGCTTGATGACCTGCCTGAATTCAATAGGCCTCTGTCAATCACACGGGAAAGGCTTGTAACATCTATATTACCACCTGAAACTATGCACACAACCTTTTTGCCTTTAACGGGAACCTTATTAAACATAACTGCCGCAACTGCAGCTGCACCTGCGCCCTCTGCAATCATTTTTTGTTTTTCAACAAGGCTTAGAATTGCAGATGCCACTTCATCATCACTTACAAGAACAATGTCATCAACATAATCCTTTATAATTCTGAAGGTATTTTCGCCGGGCTGCTTTACGGCAATGCCGTCAGCAATTGTATGTACAGAATCAAGAAGCTCGATTTTATCATTATTTATTGAGTTATACATGCTCGGTGCACCTGCAACCTGAACGCCGTACACCTTTACGCCGGGGCGAATCTGTTTTGCAGTATATGCCACGCCTGAAGCAAGTCCACCGCCGCCGATAGGAACTACTATTGCGTCAATATCGTCAAGGTCACTGAGTATTTCAAGAGCAATTGTTCCCTGCCCTGCTATTACATCCTCATCATCAAATGGATGCACAAATGTATATCCTTCGCTTTCTTTTAGCTCCAATGCTCTTTTGTAAGCGTCATCATAACAGCCCTCAACAAGGCAAATATCAGCTCCATAGCCCCTTGTTGCCTCTATCTTTGAGATAGGAGCACTGTCAGGAAGGCAAATCAGTGACTTAATGTTGCACTTTGACGCCGCCAAAGCAACACCCTGAGCGTGGTTTCCCGCTGAGCATGCAATAACACCCTTTGCCTTTTCCTCTTCACCCAGCATTGCAATCTTATATCCTGCACCACGCACCTTGAATGAACCTGTAATCTGAAGATTTTCCGGTTTTAAATACAACTGGCAATCCTCAGTGATTCCGTAAGAGCGAACAACTCTCGTTTCACGGATGATGTTGCGAAGCACCGTTTGTGCATTAAATACTTTATCCAGAGATAACATACCTTTAAATCCATTCCTTCCATTTTTTATATGAGGTTTTCAGCAATCCTACAAAAACACCCGTCTCAAGGCATAAACGCTTTGAGACGGGTGAAGCACATTCTCCACTCGCGGTACCACTCAAATTGCGGAAAAAATCCGCCACCTCTTTGGGATAAATGCATTAACGCTGCAACCACGGGAAACATCTACTGGGGAAATTCTTCCTTTTCTCGTCTCCGGCTCGGAAGTGAGAGGCCATTGAGGAAACAACATACCGATTCACAGCAAACATCGGCTCTCTGAAATGCCACAACCTCGACCGTCTTCGTCATAGCCTTTAAAATTATTACATTGATTTTAACATATTTTAAAATTTATGTCAACGGAAATAATTTGAAAATTTTTTATTTAACATTATTCGTTAAAAAAAACTGGGATATATGCAAAAATACTGAAGTTTAATAGCATTTTAACACTGCGGTAATCTTTACTTTTACCGCATTTTCATCGGCATTGCAGTAAATGACGATTTCACTCATTGTGCTGTTTAAAAATTTCAAATCCTTTACTCCGTAAACCACAGTTGCATCATCACCACCTGGAGCATATCCCACAGGCTTTGAGTGGGGAGTTCTCTCCGTAATTTCAAGCCCTGCCGCAGCTGCAGCCATGTATACAGTACTGCTCACCTGACAGATTCCCCCGCCTATCCCCTCACTATGCTCGCCGTCAACCATTACAGGCGCAACCTTATAGCCCTTAGCCTCTGTTCTTTTTCCCAAAATTTTGTTAAAGCTGAATTCCTCTCCGCTTTTAAGGTGCGTTCCGTCAATTTCACCGCAGGCTATATTTATATTATCCAGCCGTGCGCTTCCTTTGTCAACAATCATCGTCTGAGCTTCACTCAATATAACTGCAACCTCTTTTTCTCTTTTAATCGGAACGCTTAAAATGCGGGCATCCATGTCTTTCTCCGTGCATGAGCCAAGCATTGCCGCCATTAAAATAAAAATAATTATCTTCATAAAACCCCCTCTTTACCTTATTAGCATAAGCGCAAAGAGGGGGTTACATTCCTATATTTATTTTTTTCCTTTTCTTAAATTTTCCAAAACTGCCTTTTTATTTATAAGATATTTTTCGGGAATAACAAAATTATCTTCATTTGAGATAATTTCTGTTTCCGCTATGGGGTATGGCATACTTTCCTCAGTCAAAAAACCCATATCGTCATACATTATCTCAATTCCGCATATGTCACAAACCAGGCCTGTATTGTCACTGTTATTTGAAAAGCGGCCGTGCTTTCCCCTTTCGTAATAACAGCCTATACAATCGTCAAAAGCCAAACGGTATGTGCCGTCGGATGCTTTCACTGCAATAATTTTTGTATCAAGCTTTTTGAGTGGAATAAAAATTGCTTTTTCATCTGTAATTGCACTTTTTTCAATAACCACATCTGTTATTCTGCTCCCTATGGTCTTTTCAAGGGCAAAAGCGCAAATAACAATAAATATAAGTGCAATTACGCCAAGCAATATTTTTCTGTTCCTGGATGCCGCCTGTTCACGCAGACGAGTTCTTACATTATCCATAAAGCTCAACTCCCGATATTATTATACGCTTAATTCAGCTTTTATTTCCTCTTTGCAGTATTTTTCAATTACATTATTTGCCACTTCTTTTATAAACTCATCAACCTGAGATGCACTTCTGCCA
>JAXJXW010000060.1:0-7818 GCA_036307325.1 Clostridia bacterium | reverse complement strand
TAATGGGGGAGCCACTCATTCCCTGAACTATGCCTCCCGTTTTTTTAAGAAGCTCCTCATCGGTTATTTTAATCATAAGACCTTTGGTTGCAGAGCCAAAGGGCATTGTACGAAGTATCTTTATGTCATACATTTTAGGGGAATCATCAACGGTGGATATAATCTGTGCATTCCCCGTTTTTACATTGCCTATAAGCCCAATGGGGTAGAGCTTTCCTTCAATATTGGCAGAAGTAAGTCTGCCGAAAATTCCTGAGTCACAGTTTTTTTCAACAGTGCCTGATATTGCCCCTGAGGAGAAGCTTCCGCAAATTTCACCGGGATTTCCGCGTTCTCCCTTTTTTACCGATACCACACTGCTTTTTTCAACCGTGCCCTTTGCAATGTCAAACATCACGCCTGTGTCAATATCGCTTATGCCGTGCCCCAAAGCACCGTATTTAAGTGTGTCCGGTTCGTAATAGGTCATTGTTCCCACGCCTGCCGTACTGTCACGAACCCAAACCCCAAGCTTCAGCACATTGTCATTTATATCACGAAGGGGCGTTATTATAACCACTCTGCTCCTGTTATCACGGCTTAGTTCGACTATGTTTTCACCCTCGGTGAGAAGGTCGCACACCTGCATACTGCTTTCGGGAATAACGCCGTTAATTCTTAAAATTATATCCCCTGCCATTATTCCGCTTCTTTGAGCAGGGGAAGCTTCCATGCCCGATGTGGAAACGAATTTTGTTGTCTGGGTTACAAGAAGCCCTCTGTTATAAATTCTCAGCCCCACGAGAGAGCCTGAGGCATAAACCGATTGAGGCTCTTTAACATTGACAGTAATTGTACGGAGAGGGATTTTCCCTCCTGCGCTGAGAGTAGCTTCAAATTTTCCGTCTGCCGTGGGCGTAAGCGTTGTTCCGTCACTGCTTAGCTTGCTATCGGGAATGCCTGAAATTTTTACTCCGGCTCCTATGGCGGTACTGTGTGCCAGGCCGTTGTACATGATTATCTCATCGGGATAGGAGTAGATTATGTCACAATATAAAATAAGGGCACTAAATATTAGTGCCGCTAAAATGCGTGGAAATTTTCCAAAAATTTTCATTGGTCGACACCTCAAATTTAATGTTTCCAACACATATTTTTATATTCAGTTTTTATATTTCAAAATTAAAAAATTTCATGGTTTGTAATCCTTTAAGCTTTTAAATTCATAGCCTTCTTTCCGTGCTCGGTCAATTACATTTCCCAGTGCCTGTGCATTGCCTTTTGAAACGGCATGAAGAAGCATTACACATCCGCCGTGTAAATTTTCAAAAACTTTTTTTTCTGCCTCCTCGGCGGAAATTTTGTTATCCCAATCCACAAAGGCAAGAGACCAAAAGACCGTTGTATAACCCATATCCTTTACAATTGCAAGAACTCTGTCACTATATTCTCCTTTGGGCGGCCTGAAAAATCGGCACTGCTTTTTCGTTAAACCGAAAATCAATCTGTCAAGCTCCACAAGCTCCTTGGTGAAGCTTTCGCCATCTTTAAGTGACGGCATGGAAGGGTGGTTCATGGTGTGATTGCCTATAATATGCCCTTCACGAGCCATTCTCTTTATGAGGTCAGGTTCATTTTTTACATATGCGCCCGTTACAAAAAATGCGGCAGGGACATTTTTTTCACGGAGAACATCTAAAATTATGGAGGTGTAGCCATTTTCATAGCCTTCGTCAAAGGTGAGATATATGGATTTATCCGTTTTTGCTCCTCGGTATATGCAGCTGTATTTTTCCATGGTTGCTTCTTGCTGAGCTGTAAACTCAGGCCCGTCAGGCGTGCGGCGCATTCCCCAGCCCCAAAGCTTGTTTGAAAGAGAAGCATAGCTTTCAAGGCTTACTATACTGCCGGATTGATTAAATATTTCCACACTGCTTTTTTGCTTGGAATTACTGCAGGCCGCAAGAAGAGCAGAAATGAGAAGTGTATAGATTATAAGTCTTTTTTTCATTTTTTCACTTCCTAAAAAAAATACAACTGACACTCGTGTCAGTTGTATTTTATTCATAGAAGTATTAAATTATGTCAAGCATTTTTTTTGTCTGAACCCTTCCACATAGCCCAGAAAGGACCTGCAATGAAGAGTGAGGAATATGTTCCTGCCACAATACCAACAATAATGGGAAGAGCAAATTCCTTAATGGACTCAACACCCATAACATAGAGAACGCCAATTGTTAAAAGAGTTGTGATTGAAGAGTTGATTGCTCTGAGCACAGAACCCCTGATTGCATGATCGGCAATCTCATTATAGGTAGCCTTTTTCATGGTGCGCTGATTTTCACGGATACGGTCAAATACAATAATTGTTGCGTTAATTGAATAACCAACTATTGTAAGCACTGCGGCAATAAAGCCTGTGTTAACCGTGAATGAGAAAAGTGAAAAGAAGCCAAGCATTATAATTACATCATGTGCAAGAGAAAGAACTGCACAAGAGCCCGACTGGAAGTCAAAGCGAATTGTGATGTAAACAAGCATAAGCACAATTGCAAGAAGAAGTGCCTTAAATGCATCCCCGATAAGGCGGGCACTTACTGTACCGCTAACCTTTTCGTTTGCAAGAACGGCATCTTGTTCAATATTGAATGCTTCCTTAACTGCATCAATAATTGCATCGGACTGCTCATTTGTAAGCTCCACTGTTTTAACGGAAACGCCTGTTTCTCCAACCTTCTGAACAGTAATGTCATTGGTGTTTGCCTTTTCCTTTACAATGTCACGAATCTGTCCTTCAATGCTTGAGGTAACCTTAGTTTTTCCAAGGTCAAACTGCATTGTGTTACCGCCTGTGAAATCAATACCGTAATTAAGCCCTCTCACAAAGAGAAGAATAATGCTGATTACCACGAGAACTGATGAAATTGCGAAAAATATTTTTCTTTTAGATGTAGGTGAAAACATTATGCATCCCTCCTTTTTGATAATCCGTAAAGTACGGGATTTTTAATGTTGAAACCAACAATTTGCCTGAGTAAGAATTTTGTAAGTGTTACTGCCGTAAGCATACTGATTACAATACCGATGAAAAGTGTAAGTGCAAAGCTCTTAACCGTACCGGTACCAAAGATGTAAAGCACTACGGAAGCAATTATTGTTGTAACATTAGAGTCGATAACGGCTGTAAGTGCACGCTTGAAGCCTGCATCTACAGAAGCACCAACGCTCTTTCCGCTTCTGAGCTCTTCTTTAATTCTTTCAAATATAACAACATTGGCGTCAACAGCCATACCTATTGAAAGAATTACGCCGGCAATACCGGGAAGGGTAAGTGTAACACGGAAATCAGTGAAGAAGAAGCCTGCCATGATAAGTGTTACAAGTGATACATATGTGACAAGTGAAATATCTGCTACAAGACCGGGCAGACGGTATACCAAAAGCATGAAAATCATAACAAGAAGTATTCCGATAAGTGCTGCCTTAAGTGATGTTGCAAGTGCCTTTGAACCCAATGTGGGGCCAACGCTTCTAAGCTCTGCATCCTTAAGTGAGAAGGGAAGCTGACCTGAGTTAATAAGATTTGCGACTGCCTGTGCGCCGTCTGCGTCATAGCCGCCTGTGATTACGCAGCTTTCACTGTCAATAACCTCAGAAACTGACGGGCTCATCTGTACTACGCCGTCAAGAGCAATGCTGATATAGTTTTTATTGTCAGCGGTTGCATTTATAGCCTTTTGCGTTGCTTCCTTAAATTTTGCCTGACCTTCCTTAGTAAAGGAAAGCTCAACATAATACTGATTTCCGCTTGCGGAGCTAACCTGACCGTATTTGCTTACTGCGCCGGAAACATAGTCCCTAGAGCCATCCATTATGGCCTTTCCGTCTGCATCAAGGAATTCAAGCTTAGCGGTAGAGCCAATCATTTCAACTGCCTGCTGGGGATCGTCAATATTGGGGATTTCAACTCTAAGCCCTGTGTCGCCCTGGCGGGAAATTGTTGCTTCGGCATAACCTGCGGAATCAAGACGGGCACGGATAACCGTTTCTGCTGAACCCATCTCCTCGCTTGTTACCTTGCTTAAATCTTCAACATCCGGCTCAAACACTATTATTGAACCGCCTACAAGGTCAAGACCCTGCTTAATACCCTTGTCCTTGTCAAAGGTACTGGGAATTTCAATATTGCCGATTTTCACATCAAAGGCCGCAACATATGCGAACGCAAGTATGAGAACGAGAACCAGCAAGAATGAAACTACATTTTTTGCCTTCATTATTGTTCCTCCTTCGTTTTTTAAGGGAAATGAATTTAATTGAGTTTTAAGCCTTAGCTTATGGTGCTCTCTTTAATATAACCTTAAAAAATACATACACTGCAAACAAAAAAACATTTGTATAAATTAAAATGCGCAAAAGCTGCATTGTGTATGAACGGAAATAAAAATCAAGCCATAGTGCAGTTCCCGTTTTTTTCGCTGAATTTAAAAATTGATAGCTGCTGCGGAAATTGCGAAAGGCCTCCCCGCCGCCTGGCGGGGCAGAGACGGGAACCAGCGAAGCCCTTTCAGCCATACTGCGGCGGTGGACTGCTGCTTCCTTCTCAATGAAAAATGTGCCTGCAAACGATATTAAGATTGCAAAAACAATAAAAACAACGAATACACGGCGCACCCTCATTAAATCACTTCCTAAACATTATTATTATAGCTAAAATGCGGGAAATAGTCAATACAAAAACATAATTATTTGCAGTTTATACCAGCAATGCCTCCTAAAACACCGCAAAATGCCGTTATAATAAGGCTTTTAACAAAACCTGCACCCAATGTGAGACTGCCGCCGAATAAAAGGGAAATAAGAGCTGCTATAAGGAAAAAGCTGACTGCGCTTATCAGCCCCGTAAGATAACCCCGTGCACCGATATTTCTTGAACATAAGAAAGCAAAGATTGTGGGCGGTATGTAAAAAAGAACTGATTTTGCAATTTCAGATACCGCCTGCGCTGACTTTAATAATGAAAAAATAAGGGACAGGGCAAAAGCAATTAAAACTGAAACGGCGATAGTTATTCCAAAAATAATGATAAGCCTTTTAAAAGAAAATCCGCTGCTTGTGTTCAAAAAAATCCCCCCAAATATTATTTAATCTAAAAAATAATATTCGAGGGGTTTTTTACTTATTCATGAATGGTGAGAACTTTTGCAATTGCGCTCTTTTCAAATGTGATTTTCGTTCTGTCAGCACCGGTCTCAATAGTAACGGAATCTTCCTTGATTGTAACAACCTTACCCATAACACCGCCGATTGTTACAATATTATCATTGATCTGAAGTGAATCAATCATGTTTTGAAGTGCCCGTCTCTGCTTCTTCTGGGGACGAATGAGAAGAAAGTAGAAAACGGCAATTATAACGGCGAAATAAATAAGCGTGAAAAGACCGCCGCCTGCCTGGGCTGCTTGTTCTCCCTGAGCATAAACTGTAATCATAAAAAATCCTCCCTAAATAAACTTATATTTGTTATTATACACCTATATACAAATAATTACAAGTAAATTTTTATTTGGAAATGCGCTCTATCGTTTCCTTTTTAATCTTTGCTATAAATTCATCAAGCGTCATCTGAGTTGTATCGCCCGTATCTCTGCTGCGAACAGATACAGTGCCTGAGCTTGATTCCTCGGCACCCAGGATAAGCATATAAGGCACACGCTCTTCCATTTGAGCCTGACGGATTTTGTAACCGATTTTTTCGTCACGAAGGTCAATTTCGCAACGGATACCTTCCTTGCGTATTGCCTCATAAACAGATTTGGAGTATTCCGCACTTTTTTCGGAAACGGGAAGCACCTTTACCTGAACGGGAGCAAACCAAACAGGGAATTTACCTGCATAATGCTCTGTGAGAATGCCGATAAATCTTTCAATAGAGCCAAAGCAAACACGATGTATCATAATTGGGCGCTGCTTTTCTCCGTTTTCGTCAACATATTCAAGGTTAAAGTTAATGGGCATCTGGAAATCAAGCTGAATTGTTCCGCACTGCCATGTTCTGCCGATACTGTCACGAAGGTGGAAGTCAATCTTAGGACCGTAGAACGCACCGTCTCCTTCATTTATAATATAAGGAAGGTTTAACTCCTCCAGTGCACCCCGAAGTCCGTTTGTTGCATTTTCCCAGTCCTCATCACTGCCCATACTGTCATCGGGGCGAGTTGAAAGCTCAACAAAATATTCAAATCCGAACTTTTCATATACTTGATTTATAAGATGAACAACGCCCTTAATTTCATCCGTTATCTGATCCTTACGCATGAAAATGTGCGCATCGTCTTGGGTAAAGCAGCGAACACGGAATAAACCGTGAAGTGCACCGCGCATTTCGTGGCGGTGAACAAGCCCAAGCTCACCAATGCGAAGAGGAAGCTCCCGATAACTGTGAGGAGTGCTTCTGTAAACCATTACGCCACCGGGGCAGTTCATGGGTTTAATGCAGTAATCCTCATCATCAATTACCGTTGCGTACATATTATCCTTATAGTGATCCCAGTGACCGCTTGTTTCCCAAAGACGGCGGTTCATTATAAGGGGTGTGGAAACCTCAACATAATCATTTGCATAGTGAATTTCACGCCAATAATCAATAAGGGCGTTTTTCATAGCCATGCCCTTCGGAAGGAAGAAGGGGAAGCCGGGGCCTTCGTCACACATCATGAAAAGACCCATTTCCTTACCAATCTTTCTGTGGTCACGCTTTGCGGCCTCTTCAAGAAGCTGAAGGTGCTTTTCAAGCTCCTCCTTGCTTGTGAAGGCAACGCCGTTAATTCTTGTAAGCATTTTGTTTGATTTTTCGCCCTTCCAGTAAGCACCTGACTGCTGGGTGATTTTAAAAGCCTTAAGAGCTTTTGTGTAGGTAATGTGCGGACCTACGCACATGTCTATATAATCTCCCTGCTGATAAAAGCTTATGGTTGCATCTTCAGGCAAATCGTCTATATGCTCAAGCTTGTACATTTCACCTCGCTCACGCATAAGCTGCTTTGCCTCCTCACGGGGAAGAACAAAGGTCTTGAAAGGAAGATTTTCCTTTGTGATTTTTTTCATTTCGTCTTCTATTTTAAGTAAATCTTCATCAGTGAGCTTGGTATCTCCAAGGTCAACATCATAAAAGAAGCCGTTTTCCGTTGCAGGCCCAAAAGCGAAGTCTGCATGGGGATAGAGCCTTTTGATAGCCTGTGCCATTATATGAGCCGCACTGTGGCGAATAACATGAAGCTCATCTTCTTTTGCACATTCCTGAACTGATCCGTCATTAAAAAGAACTTTCATACATATTCCTACCTTTCTTTATTGTACAAATTAAAAAAACACCCATAATATGCGGCTTGCCGCTTATTAAGGGTGCATAAATGCACGGTTCCACCTTAATTTTTCACTCAGGATTAAATCCTTAACCGTTAACGCAGGTTCACGGCAGAGCTTACTTTTATTTTCTGCCCTGCGGCTCCGGAATGGTCTTCGCCAAAGCCCCGCACAGTACGCTTTCAGCTAATGCGTACCTCTCTTTAATGCCCAAAGCTAAGGTTACTCTTTCCTTCATAGCCTTTACAGGGAGATTATAACATATATAAGAGTAATCGTCAAGAAAATTTTTTTGTGATATATTTGAAAAAAATGAAAATAATACTTGACAAACGGCTTCGGCAGTGTTACATTATTGTTAGCACTCGGAGATAATGAGTGCTAACAATAACGCAGGGAGGTGAGCATATGGAGCTTTCACAAAGAAAAAAGCTGATTTTGCAGGCAATTATTGAAGATTATATTCAGTCTGCAG
>JAXJXW010000059.1:0-4975 GCA_036307325.1 Clostridia bacterium | reverse complement strand
TTGTTTGTCAACACTTTTTTAAAACTTTTTTCAAGTTTTTTCGCCGTGCCCAAACCCTTCCGGCGACGCAACGGTGCTTATATTACCACCTTTTATCACACTTGTCAATACCTTTTTGAAAAATATGTTGAAAATTTCTTTTGCTTGTATTATAATAAGAAATAGTGTATTTTAAGGAGAGTTTTTGTATGACTGTTATTGAAAGATACGAGGCACTTAAGGCAAAGGTTGTAAAGAGAAAAGAAGAATTTATGCGTTTGACTGAGTTCATGGAAAAGGAAACAGATTATCTTTACAGTCCCGCAAGCACAAGATTTCATTTGTGCAAACGCCAGGGGCTTCTGGAGCATAGTGTGAATGTTGCTGAAACAATGCTGAGGCTACGCAGTGCACTTGCCCCTGAAATTGATGAAGAAAGCTGTGTGATTACAGCGCTTTTACATGACCTTGGAAAAGCAGGCATGCCCGGCAATCCTCAATATCTGGAGAACGAGCCTACCGCCCGTCAAAAGCAATACGGATTTCCTGCATCTGTTCCCTATCGTACAAACGACAGGCTTGTATATATGAGTGTTCCCCTGAGAAGCTTATATTTGGCTCTGCCCAGAATAACCCTTTCTGAAAGCGAAGCACAAGCCATTATGTACCATGACGGACAGTATGTTGACGATAACAAATCCGTTGCAACAAAAGAAACTCCGCTGCTTCTGCTTCTTCAATATGCAGACACATGGAGCACCTTCGTTATAGAAAAGCAAACCTCTGAAAGGAAGTAAGATAAATGATTGAACCACAGAACATAAGAAATATTGCTATTATTGCTCATGTTGACCATGGCAAAACAACGCTTGTTGACGCAATGCTCAAGCAAAGCGGCGTTTTTCGTGAAAATGAGCAGGTGGAAGAAAGAATAATGGACTCAAACGATATTGAGCGTGAACGAGGAATTACCATTCTTGCCAAAAACACCAGCCTTATGTATAACGGAGTGAAAATAAATATTATTGATACTCCCGGACATGCGGATTTCGGCGGTGAGGTTGAGCGTGGCCTTAAAATGGCTGACGGCGTTCTTCTTCTGGTTGACGCTTTTGAAGGCTGCATGCCCCAGACCCGTTTCGTTCTTAAAAAGGCACTTGAGCTTAATCTTTCTATTATAATGGTAGTAAATAAAGCAGACAGGCCCAACGCCCGCCCCTATGAGGTTACGGATGAGCTTCTGGAGCTTTTCATAGATTTAGACGCAACAGACGAACAGCTTGATTCTCCCGTTGTTTATGTTTCCGGCCGTGACGGCTGGGCAAGTCTTTCACCTGACAAGCACACAAATGATTTAAAGGTGCTTTTTGACCTTATAATTAAGCATATTCCCTCTCCGCAGGATACCCGTGACGGAGAATTTCAGATGCTTGTTTCAAACATTGACTATGACACCTTCACGGGAAGAATTGCCGTTGGCAGAATCAACCGAGGCATTGTAAAAAACAATATGCAGATAACAATAAGCCGTGAAGATATTGCTCCCTATAACGGGCGTGTTTCCAAGCTTTTCTGCTACAGGGATTTAAGCAAGCAGCCCATTGAAGAAGCAGGCGCAGGTGAAATAGTTGCCATAAGCGGTGTTGAAAAAATAAATATCGGTGACACAATTTGCGCCTACGGCGTTGTTGAGCCTCTTCCCTTCACCCCTGTTGACGAGCCTGTTCTTTCAATGACCTTCAGTGTAAACAACAGCCCCTTTGCAGGGCAAGACGGCGAATATGTAACAAGCCGCCATCTCCGTGACAGACTTATTAAGGAGCTTGAAAGCAACATTGCACTGCGTGTTGAAGAAACTGATTCTCCCGATAGCTTCATTGTGTCAGGCCGTGGAGAGCTTCACCTTTCAGTGCTTATTGAAAACATGCGCCGTGAAGGATATGAATTCCAGGTAAGCAAGCCAAAGACAATAAATAAGGAAATAGACGGTGTTTTATGTGAGCCGTTTGAAATTTTAACCATTGATGTTCCGGACGAGCATACAGGTGTTGTTATGGAGGGCATTGGCGTAAGAAAGGGCACTCTCACAAACATGGCACCTGGGGCTACGGGCTATACAAAGCTTGAGTTCAGAATACCCTCACGAGGACTTATCGGTTACCGCAATGAGCTTCTCACTGCCACAAAAGGCACCGGTATTATAAATCATGTATTCGATAGCTACGAGCCGCTTATTCAGGGCGAATTTTCAACAAGGTCAAGAGGAAGCCTTATTGCGTACGAAACAGGCGAATCTGTGGCATACGGTCTTTTCAATTCTCAGGACCGAGGGCAGCTCTTTATCGGACCGGGAGAAAAGGTATATCAGGGTATGGTTGTTGGTGAATGCAGCCGCCTTGAAGATATTGTGGTAAATGTGTGCAAGCGTAAGCAAGCAACAAATATGCGTGCCGCAGGCAGTGATGACGCACTTCGCCTTACTCCGCCAAGGCTTCTCAGTCTTGAAGAAAATCTTGAATTTTTGGCTGATGATGAGCTTTTAGAGGTTACCCCGAATTTCCTTCGTATAAGAAAGCGTATTCTTGATACAGATTTGCGTGCAAAAGAGGCAAACAGACTTAAAAAACAACATTGATATTAAATTACATTTTTGTTACAGGTATTGACTTTATCCATATTTTGGTTTATGCTGATACTGTAAAAAATATCTCAAGGAGGCAATTTTTATGGGTAGTTTTGAAATTCATGACCTTGATGTATCTTCATTTGTAAAAGAGCTTAACAACTGCAAGGGCCAGGTTTGGATGACAACGCCTGATGGTGATAAAATCAACCTCATGTCAGCGTTTTGCCGTGTAGTTGGTCTTATGAGCATTGTTCAGGGCGGTAAACTCAGCCGTGCAACAATTGAATGCGAAAATGAAGATGACGAGAGCCGTCTTTTCAGACTTAATCTTTACGGCAAGGTAGAGGATAAATAATCTACCGACTTTTCGACAGTTTAAGAGGCTTCAAAAAACTTTTTGTTTTTTTGCAGTCTCTTTTTTGTTATGTTATATATTGAATCTATGGACATTTTGTTTTGTTTGTGCTATACTTGGGTTAATTTGTTTTATTGAAAGGACATGTTATCATGAACTACACTTTTTCAGATAAGGCATCACAAGACAACACGGGGATTTTTGCCCGCTTGACTGCGAAGCGGGATGCACTTTTGGCTCAGGGCAGAAAGGTATATAACCTTTACATCGGCACACCTGACTTCCCTACGCCTGAGCATATTGTCAAAGCCGTTGCAGACGCCGCTTTAAAGCCTGAAAATTTCAAGTATGCGCTCACGGATATACCACAGCTTGCAGATGCGTTAATCGGTTATTACGATCGCCGCTATGGCGTAACCATAACAAAGGAGGAGTTTACCTCTGTAAACGGTTCTCAAGACGGTATCGGGCATTTGGGGCTTGCATTGTGCAATCCTGAGGATTATGTGCTTTTACCCGACCCTGGATACCCTGTGTTTGAGGCAGGTGTCAAGCTTGCCGACGCAAAAATCTATTACTATAAGCTTTTGGCTGAAAACAACTTCCTTCCCAACATGGAGTCAATTCCTGAGGAGATTCTTAATAAAACAAAGTATATGATTGTATCTTATCCTTCCAATCCGTGCGGTGCAGCTGCACCCAGGGAAATGTATGCTTCCCTTATTGAATATGCAAATAAATACCAATTTTACATAGTTAACGACAATGCGTACAGCGATATTATTTTTGACGGCAGAGAGGGATATTCCTTCCTGTCCGTTCCCGGTGCTAAGGAAGTGGGAATTGAGTTTTTCTCTCTTTCCAAGTCCTACAACACTACGGGTGCCCGCATTTCCTTTGCCGTAGGCAACAAGCATATTGTCAACGCTATTAAAACCATTCGTTCACAGTATGATTTCGGTATGTTTCTTCCCATACAGTACGGTGCCGTTGCGGCATTAACCGGAGAAACTGACAGTGTGCGGGCACAGTGCAGGGAATACCAGCGCCGCCGTGATGCGCTTTGCGGAGGTTTTCGTAAAATTGGCTGGAATGTTCCCGATTCACAAGGCACCATGTTTGTATGGGCGCCTGTTCCCAAGCAGTATAAATCCTCTGAAGAATTCTGGGAAGTCCTTATTGATAAGGCAGGTATTCTTTGCACACCGGGAAGCTCCTTTGGCCCGGCAGGAGAAGGATATGTTCGCTTTGCACTTGTAAAGCCTGCCGAAGAGCTTGCGGAAATCGCAGAGATAGTAGGCAAAAGCGGCATTATTTAATCTGAACCATTTTAAAAAGCCTCACATAAAAAAGTGGAAATCGGTCACACTTTTTTATGTGAGGCTTCTTTATACCGAAAGGAAACATATTATGGAAAACAAAATTTATGATGTAATTATTATCGGTGGCGGACCTGCCGGTTACACTGCGGCATTATATGCCGTTCGTTCAGGGCTTAACACCCTTGTTCTGGAAAAGTTTGCGGCAGGCGGACAAATGATTATAACTCCGCAGATTGACAATTATCCCGGCTTTGAGGAGGGTATTGACGGCTTTACGCTGGGTCAGAAAATGCAGCAATGCGCTGAACGCTTCGGTGCTAAAACGATTCAGGCTGAAGCTTTGCAGACAGAGCTTAAAGCCTCTCCAAAGAAGGTGTCCTCCAACCGGGGAGATTTTTTCGCAAAAACAATAATTATTGCAACAGGTGCAGAGCATAAGACCCTGGGAGTTGAGGGCGAAAAGCTCCTTTTGGGAAAAGGCATCTCCTACTGTGCCTCATGTGACGGCATGTTGTATCGTGGTAAAACGGTTGCCGTTGTAGGCGGTGGAAATTCTGCCGCATCAAATGCCCTTCTTCTTTCAAAGGTTTGCGGCAAGGTATATGTTATTCATCGGAGAAATTCTTTAAGTGCCCACAAAATCTATCATGAACCGCTGCTTAAGGCTGATAATATTGAATTCAAATGGAACTC
>JAXJXW010000058.1:0-12174 GCA_036307325.1 Clostridia bacterium | reverse complement strand
GAGGACAACTGTATGGTTGATATTGCCAAGTTCTTCCTTGAATTCACCGTTGATGAATCCTGCGGTAAATGTACTCCCTGCCGTATAGGTACAAGAAGACTTCTTGAAATACTTGAGAAGATTACAAAAGGTAACGGTACTCTTGAGGACCTTGACCGTCTTGAGCTTCTTTGCCACAGCATAAAGAATGCTTCTCTTTGCGGACTTGGACAGACTGCTCCTAACCCGGTTCTTTCAACTCTTCGCTATTTCAGAGATGAGTATGTTGCTCATGTTGTTGATAAGAAATGTCCTGCAGGCGTATGTAAAGCTCTCACAAGCTATGAAATCGAAGCAGATAAGTGTAAGGGATGTTCTGCTTGCTCCAGAAAGTGTCCTGTTGGAGCAATTTCAGGCGAGATTAAGAAGCCGTTTGTTATTGACAAAGAAAAATGTATCAAGTGCGGTGTTTGTATGGAAACATGTAAATTCGGCGCTGTTGTGAAGAAATAAGGGGGTGCAGTGACATGGAAATGGTTAATTTAAAAATTAACGGTCAGGAAATAAGCGTTCCTGCCGGTTCAACAGTATTGGAGGCTGCACGGTCAGCCGGTATAGAAATCCCGACCCTTTGCTATCTTAAGGATGTCAGCCAGACAGGTTCCTGCAGAATGTGTCTTGTTGAAATTAAGGGCGGCAGAGCACTTCAGGCAGCTTGCGTTTATCCCGTAAGCGAGGGCCTTGAGGTTATGACAAATACTCCTGCAGTAAGAGATGCAAGACGAGTTACTTTAGAGCTTTTGCTTTCAAACCATGACAGAAAGTGTCTTACCTGCGTGAGAAACCGTAACTGTGAGCTTCAGGCACTTGCCGATGAGCTTGGCGTTACAGATATTCCTTTTGACGGTGTCAGATTTGAATATGATGTTGATGAAGTTTCTCCGTCAATCGTAAGAGATAACAATAAGTGTATTCTTTGCCGCAGATGTGTAAATATGTGTAAGAATATTCAGACTGTCAGCGCAATTGATACAATGGAGCGCGGCTTTAAGACAAAGGTTACATGTGCTTTTGAAAAGAGCCTTGGTGAGGTTGCCTGCGTAAACTGCGGTCAGTGTATTGCAGTTTGTCCTGTTGGTGCCCTTCGTGAAAAGGATGTCACAGATGATGTATGGGCAGCTCTTGCAAATCCTGACAAGCATGTTGTTGTTCAGACTGCTCCCGCAGTAAGAGCAGCTCTTGGTGAAGAATTCGGAATGCCTATGGGAACTGCCGTAACAGGCAAGATGGCAGCAGCTCTTCGCCGCCTTGGATTTGATAAGGTGTTTGATACAGACTTCGGCGCAGACCTTACAATTATGGAAGAGGGAACAGAGCTTATCCAAAGAATTCAAAACGGCGGAAAGCTTCCTATGATTACATCATGCTCACCGGGCTGGGTTAAGTTCTGTGAACATAACTTCCCTGATATGATTGATAATCTTTCAAGCTGCAAATCTCCCCATGAGATGTATGGCGCAATAATCAAGAGCCATTATGCAGATAAGATGGGTATTGACCCCAAGGATATTTATGTGGTTTCAATCATGCCCTGTACCGCAAAGAAGTTTGAGGCTCAGCGTGAAGAGCTTGCTTCTACGGGCTATGCAGATGTTGATGTTGTCCTTACAACCCGTGAGCTTGCAAGAATGATTAAGCAGGCAGGGATTCGTTTTGAAAAGCTCCCCGATGAAAAGTTTGACGCTCCCTTCGGTGACGAAGCAACAGGCGCAGGCGTTATCTTCGGTGTAACAGGCGGTGTTATGGAAGCTGCTATCAGAACTGTTGCAGACATTCTTGACAACACAAGCCATTCAGAAATTGAATATGAGGTTGTTCGTGGTCTTGAGGGAATCAAGATTGCTTCCGTGACGGCAGGCGGAAAAACAATCCGTGCAGCAGTAGCTCACGGTCTCGGAAACGCTCGCGAGCTTCTCAATAAAGTTAAAAGCGGCGAAGTTGAAGTTGACTTCATTGAAATTATGGCATGTCCCGGCGGCTGCGTAAACGGCGGCGGTCAGCCTATTGTTCCTTCAAAGGTTAAAATGGATGTTGACATTCGTGCCGAAAGAGCAAAGGCTTTGTATGACGAAGATAAGTCACTTTCTTTCAGAAAGAGCCACGACAATCCGTACATCAAAAAACTGTACGAGGAATTTCTCGGCGAGCCCGGCGGCCACAAAGCTCACGAGCTTCTTCATACACATTATGTTGTGCGTGATAAGCACTAATAAACACTAAACGAGCCTCCATGACAATTTGTCATGGAGGTTTTTGTGCAATTTGCACAAAAAATATCCCAATAAATTATTAAATTGGTTTATAGCGTATATTGCAAAATAGTGTAATATAATGTAGAATAACATTGTACTTGATAAGTACAAACTTTTTTCATTTTCCCTCCTTTTAGTGGCAGACCTTGATTCTCTATCGTCTGTCATTTTTTTTTTGCGAAAAAGTTTGACATTTTTGGAAAAATTTGATATTATGATACTAATAAGAGGGAGTAGTTTGCATTGAAAAATGTTCTGCAATTCGTCAACACGAGAGCCTTCAGGGCGACCCGGATTGCGGCTTAGTAACAAGACTTTTATTGCTTTTACGCAATAATTGTCTTTTTTTTTAAAATAAAGAAGATGTGTAGAAATGCACGCAAAATCATATAATTAACGGTGGAGGCGGATTGATTATGATGTATTTACTTTTAATTGTTGGATTTGTTTTATTGGTCAAGGGTGCAGATTTTTTTGTTGACGGAAGCTCGTCTGTTGCACGGCTTTTAAAAATTCCTTCGCTTATTATAGGGCTTACCATTGTCGCCATGGGCACAAGTGCACCTGAAGCCTCGGTAAGTATTACGGCGGCTCTGAAACACAGCAGCGGACTGTCTGTGGGTAACATTGTGGGGTCAAACATGTTTAATTTGCTTGTTGTTATAGGTGTGAGTGCACTTATAACGCCCTTCGTTACAGATAGGCAGATTTTAAAACGGGACCTTCCCATAAACGCTGCAACGATTGCAGTGCTTATTCTTTTTTGTATTGACGGACAAATTGGAAGAATTGAGGGAACCCTTCTTTTTATAGGAATGATTGCATATATTGTTGTCCTTATAATAAATGCTATAAAAAGCAGGGAAGAAGGGGAAAATATAAAAACTCTTTCGCCCCTTGTGAGCATTCTTTATATAATAGGAGGAATTATCGGCATTATCCTGGGCGGAAATGTAGTGGTTAGCAGTGCAACCGATATAGCAAAGCATTTTAACCTGAGCGATACCATTATCGGACTTACCATTGTTGCCGTGGGAACATCTCTTCCGGAGCTTGTCACATCTATTGTTGCGGCAAAAAAAGGAGAAAGTGCCCTTTCCCTTGGAAATGCAGTAGGCTCATGCCTCTTTAATGTACTGTTTATTTTAGGCGCTTCTTCAATGATAACTCCTCAGACAATTAAACCTGATATTCTCATCAACTGTGCGCTTCTTTTGGTTGTTTCCGTTCTTTTATGGATAATTGGAAAATCAAAAGGGCGTATTACAAGAGCTGAAGGATTTATTTGTGTACTTCTTTATGTCTTATATACAATATATCTTATTATGACTGCCTGACGAATTAAAGAAGAAAAAACACTTTAAACAAAACTTAAAATATGATATAATACTTAAGAGGAGGCGTGTCCATGAAAATTATAGCAGCAACAAAAAATAAAAATAAGCTCAGAGAATTCGGAGAAATTCTCAAAGGCTTTGAAATAATAAGCCAGGAAGAAGCAGGGCTTGACATTGAAGTGGAGGAAACGGGCAGTACATTTGAAGAAAATTCCATGCTGAAGGCCCGTGCAATTTATGAAGCTAGTAGGCTCCCTGCCATTGCCGATGACAGCGGTCTTGTGGTTGACGCTCTGGGAGGAGAACCGGGCGTTTACAGTGCACGCTACGGCGGTGAAGGCCTTGATGATAAGGGAAGGGTTGAGCTTCTTTTAAAAAATATGAAGGAAGTTCCTAAGGAGGAACGAACCGCAAGGTTTGTTTGTGCAATTACTCTTGTTGACGGTGCCAGGGTAATTACTGCACGGGGAGAATGTGAGGGCGTTATTACTTATGAGCCGTCAGGGGAGAACGGATTTGGTTACGACCCTGTATTTTTTGTTCAGGAATATAACAAAACTCTTGCAGAAGCAACTCCTGAAGAGAAAAATGCAATCAGCCATCGTGGTAAGGCTCTCAGGGATTTTGAACGCAAGGTGGGAATGTGAAAATGGTCCGGAGCGCAAGAATATGTGAGCAGCATTAAAAATTAAGGTGAGCCAAGGCTTTGCCTTGGCTCACCTTAAGAGGCCGTTTATTTTAAAGAGTCAATTAGCAACCACAATTGTTGTTGCATCCGCAGCCTGCGCCGCCGCCGCAGCAGCAGCTAAGAAGAAGAATGATGATAATTAACCAGATTATCCATTCGCAGCCCCAACCACAACCGTTATTTCCAAAAAACATAGTAGATCTCCTTTCAAAATTTCAATCTATATTAAGTAGGTCACCCTACAATAACATACTATGAATTATGTCGAATTATGTTTCCGATATTTTTTGTTATTTTACATTAAAACGGTAATAATAGATTTGCAGAGCAATTTTAACTGTAAAGAAAGGAAATGTATTATGAAAAAACTTGTTTGTTTGCTTGCGGTATTTGTATTGATGTTTTCAGCCTGTTCCAACGGAGGAACAGATAATAACACAAATGGAACAAATACCCAGGGCAATACCAATGCAGATGTAACGGATAATGTGGGAAACGGTATGAATGACCTTGCTGACGGTGCTACCGATGCCGCAAATGATGTGGTAAATGGTGCTACAGATGCAGTGGATGATGCTGCAAAGGGCGCCGCAAACGCAGTGGATGACGCTGCAAAGGGTATTAAAAACGCAGTTGACGGCAAATAAATGCCCACATAGCCTGACGATTTCAAATTGGCACCGTCAGGCTAACAAGAGGCTTCGGTAAAACATTTTTTCTTTACTGTAGCCCCTTGATACATAATTATTGAAAGGAAAACTGAAAATGCAGAAGATATTTATTAAGGACGGTATAAATCTTTATCTTATAAACGATAAAAAATTTAAGATGTTCAGAGCCTGCGTATTGTTTCACCGCCCACTTTCAAGGCAGGAGGTAACGAAAAATTCCGTATTGGCGTCTGTTATGAGAATGCAAAGCAGTAACTATCCTGACTCAAGCGCAATTGCCATAGCGCTTGAGGAGCTGTACGGTGCCGATTTAATTGCCCGTTCAAGCAAATACGGCGAAAACCAGATTATTAAGCTGGGTATTCAGACAATTTGTGACGAAGCGGCAGGCACAAATAATTTTGACAACGCAATGAAGCTTTTGTACGATATTGTGATAAAATCCGGAAGCGGAAGCTCCTTTGATGAGAAGCTTGTTGAAACGGAGAAGAAAAATATCCGTGACGCCATACTGGCACAAAAAAATGATAAACGAACATACAGTGTTTTAAGGCTTCAGGAGGAAATGTGCAAAAACGAGCCTTACGGGATAAACCCACTGGGTTACATTGATGAGCTTGAAAAAATAAATGCAGAAAACTTATATGAGCATTATAAAAAAGTTCTGGGAGAAAGCTCCATTGATATAATTTTCACGGGGAATTTTGAAAATGAAAAAGCGGAGGAAGCGGCAAAAAATATTGCTGAAGCCTTAAACGCAAGAGTGCCTGGGGAAATTGTAACGGAAAATCGCTACAGTGTGCAGGAGGTAAAGAAGGTTACCGATAAAATGGATGTAACCCAGGGCAAGCTTTGCCTGGGCTTCAGACTTTTCGAGAAAAGCTGCGGAGAAAAATATGCAAGAGTGTGCGTATTTAATGCTTTGTTTGGAGGCACTGCAACAAGCAAGCTTTTTGAAATTGTAAGAGAAAAGCTTTCTCTGTGCTATTATGTTTCAAGCAGTATTGACAGACTGAAGGAAATAATGATTGTAAGAAGCGGAGTGGAATTTGATAATTTCCAAACGGCGTATGATGAAATTAAGCTTCAGCTTGATGAAATTAAGCGATGCAATATAACAGATGAAGAGCTTGACGCCGCAAAAAAGCAAATCATAAACGCCTATCAATCAAATTATGACAGTATAGGTGCAATGGAGGAGTACTACACAATGCAGCTCCTTCTTAAAACCGATGTTCCAATAAGTGAAATGATAAATAGCATAAACTCAGTAACTAAGGAACAAGCGGCAGAGGTTGCTAAGTCTGTAAAGCTTGACACCGTGTATTATCTGGATAATTTCGGAGGAGAAAAATAATGGAATTTAAACAGGTTTATAATAAAACACTTGGCGAAACCGTCAGCACTGCAGAGCATGAAAGCGGTCTTAAGGTTATTGTTATAAAAAAGAGCGGATTTAAAAAAAGCTATGCCACCTTCAGTACAAAATACGGCTCAATAAACACAATGTTTGTTGCACCGGGAGATTCGGAAACCACCACGGTAATTGATGGCGTTGCCCATTTTTTGGAGCATAAGGTTTTTGAACAGCCCGACGGAAGCAATGCTTTCAATGAATTTTCAAAATACGGGGCAAGTGCAAATGCCTTTACAAGCTTTGGTGTAACAAATTATCTTTTCAGTTGCACTGAGCATTTTTATGAAAATCTTAAAATACTGTTGTCCTTTGTGCGCCAACCTTACTTTACACAGGAAAATGTTGAAAAGGAAAAGGGAATTATTGCACAAGAAATAAGAATGTATGAAGATGATGCGGAGCAAACCTGCTTTTATAACTGCCTCAGAGGAATGTATGTGAATCACCCCATAAAGACGAACATTGCGGGAAGTGTTGATGAAATAATGAAAACAACACCTGAGCTTCTGTACAAATGCTACAACACTTTTTATAATCCCGACAATATGGCACTTATATGTGTTGGCGATATAGACGAAAACTTGGTGGGAAAAATTGTTGATGAGCTTGTTCCCGGGGAAAACAGAGGCGGCAAAATTAAACAGATTTTCCCGGAGGAGCCTGCACATGTAAACGAAAAACGAATAACCGCAGAGTTTGATATTCCCATGCCTATGTTTATGCTTGGTTTTAAAGATATTGAAACAGGCGGAGACAGTGCTGAAATGCTCAAACGGGAAATTTTAACCAACTGCGCTTTGGCAGTGCTTTTCGGAAAAAGCAGTAAATTTTACAAAACCCTTTATGATGAGGGCTTGATCAACAAAACCTTCTCCGCTTTTTATGAATATGAGGACAGCTGTGCGTATGCGGCATTTTCTGCGGAAACAAACTATATTGACGAAGTGGAAAAAAGAATATATGAATGCCTTGAAAACGCCAAGAAAACCGGCGTAGATGAAAAAGAGCTTGAAAGGGCAAAGAAAGTTCTTATAGGCAAATTTACGGCGCTGCTTGACAGGGTGGAGGACCTTGGAAATGAATACATGTTTGCATATCACAGGGGAATGGAGCTTCTGGATTATCCTGCAATATGCAGCAGCATTACCACCTCTGAGGTAAATAAGCGAATTCAAGATTTATTTGATAAGGAGAGAAGCAGTATTTCCATTGTACTGCCGAAAAGTAAATGATAAACAATATTTCTTTCCCAAAGCTTGGACTTAATTTTAAAATAAATCCCATAGCTTTCAGTTACCCGTGGGGGAACGGAGGCGTTCACTGGTACGGTATTATAATTGCAGTGGGAATAATCCTTGCGGTTATATACTGCTGCAGCGTAGCAAAACGGGAGGGCGAAAATTATGAAACCTTGATGGATTTGGTTCTTTATGCCATTCCCATATCAGTAATTTTCGCGCGTACATATTATGTTATTTTTTCGTGGGACAGCTATAAGGACAATCTTATTGATGTATTTAAAATATGGGAGGGCGGTATTGCCATATACGGCGCAATTATCGGTGCCGTGTTAACCGCATGGGTGTATTTTAAATCCAAAAAAATGAATGTTCTAAAAATGTTTGACATTTGCTGCCTGGGGCTTCTCATAGGTCAGTCTGTGGGGCGATGGGGCAATTTTGTCAACGGGGAAGCCCACGGCGGATTTTGCCCGTACCCCTGGGGAATGAGTATAAACGGCGGAGAATGCGTTCATCCCACATTTTTATACGAATCCATTTGGAATGCCATTGGATTTTTAATCCTTTCAAAGCTTAATAAAAAAAGACCCTTCTACGGTTTTACATTTTTTATGTATCTGGTATGGTACGGAACGGGAAGATTTTTTATAGAAGGAATGAGAACGGACAGCCTTTATTTCTTTAATATAAGGATTTCCCAGCTTGTTGCCTTTGCATGTGTAGTTTTCGGCATAGGGGCATTGTATTTTTTGTGCAAAAATAACAAAACAAACGGACAAAAGGGTTGAATTACCACAAAATAACTAAATTAAAAGTATTATCCTATTGACTTATTGTGCAATTAAGGTTACAATATAAGAGGTATAGTCTAAATAAAATGGAGGAGAAATCGTTATGAAAAATCTAAAGAAAGTTCTGTCGCTTTTAGTTGCGCTGACAATTGTTTTTTCATGCTTTGCAGTTTTTGCGGAAGATGAAACAACCGAAGCAACCGAAACAACTGAATCAACCGTAACAAGCGATGTGGAAGCAACAACCACTTTTACCGATATTACATCGGGAACAACTTTGGGAGAGGCAGTATTGGAGCTTGTTGCCAATAATATTATTTCCGGTTATCCCGACGGCACCTTCAGACCTGATGGTGCTATCACAAGAGCTGAATTTGCAACAGTTATAGCAAGATTCAGCGGTATTGCTTCAAACCTTGCGGCAGATGCCGTAACAGGCTTTAAGGATCTTGATGCCGATAGCTCACGCGCATGGTGCCGCCCCTATGTAAAGGCTGCTTATGATGCGGGAATTATAAGCGGATTTGAAGACGGTACATTCAGAGCAGGTGATCCTGTAACATATGAACAGGCAGTTAAGATGGTTATTTGTGCCATTAAATATGATGTGATTGCACTTAGTGAACATAATAAGCTTATGGCAACCAATCCCGGAAGCGTAACATGGTCATCCGGCTATATTGCCGCTGCCAATAAGAACGGTATTACAAAAAATGCCATTGTTGGTAATGTAAGCCAGAATGCAACACGCGGTTTAGTTGCAATTCTCGCTTGTAATGCACTTAATGCTCCTAAGATAAACCAGACAACCGATTCAAACGGTAATGTTTCTTATGAGGTTTCAGGTGAAACAAATAAAGATGATGTTGCCGATTCAAAGGAAAAGATTGAAGGTATTGTTTCAGGAACATATTACACATCTCTTACATCTCAGACCCCTGATTTAGAGGTAAATGAAATTGAAATTACTAAGACAGACGGTACTAAGGTCGATTATGTGCTTTCATCAAGTATTTTATCAAAGGTTGACCTTGAGGATTTGCTCGGTACGAGAGTTACCGCTTATTATTCAAAAGCTGACGGAGAGATTGTTTCCTACACAGATAAGAATACAAAGGTTACAAAGATTGAAGAGTCTCAGCTTTTAAGACCTCTTTCAGGCAGCTCTATTAAGTATACCGACTCATCAGATAAAACGCAGAGTATAAGCGTTTCAGGCTATTCGTTCATATACAACGGAAAATATATGGAATCAATGAATCTTGATACTCTTGATTCTATGTTTGACAACGGTTATATTGAAATAGTGGAGACATCCGGTGCAAAGCTTGTTAAAGTGAAAAGCTATAGCGTAGGTGTTGTAAGCAGCTTTGATAAGAATAAGGAAAAGATATTCTTCAGATATGGTAAGGATGAATATACATTCCCGTCAAGAACGGCGGACAAGCCCGATATTTATATAGGAACCTCAAAGACTGCAACAGAGTTTACTTCTCTTTCTTTATCAGCTTATGATGTTGTAAACATCTATGAATCACCCGATGATGCTGAAGGTGCGGCAGTAAGAAAGATGTTCGTTACTAAAGGCTCAAAATCAGGTAAGGTTACATCTGTAAGCGATACAGAGCGTATGGTTGTATTGAATGACAAGGAATTCTATTTGACCAATGACTATAATGAATACACACCTGAATCTGATGACGAAGAAAAAGCCCCCTTTGAATTAGGTGAATCTTATATATACTATCTCGACTACACAGGTCAGATTGCAGCAGTGAAATATAATTCCGCAACGGCAGGAACATACCAATACGGTTATATATTTGCAGTAGGCGAAAATGATGATAATTCACAGGCTATAAGAATGATTACCAGCAGCGGTACAGACACTGTTTATACTCTTAAGAGCAATGTGAAATTTGATGGAGAAAAAATTAAAGATACACAGGTTGCTGAAAGACTCCGTGAGTCGGCTTTAGTTGCAAATGAAGGATATATGGAAAAAGTTGAAGCCTGGGGCGGTACTCCTAACGGAACTGAATACAGCCAGCTTGTAAGATACTCACTTTCAGGAACATATGTGGATTCCATTGATACCGTTATTGGAATTAAAGGCGGATCCGGAGATCTTCTTTCACATGATATAACAGTTGCATATGGTCAGACAACCAATTCCTCAAGCACTCAGCTTAAGCAGTCAGGCGTATCATTCACAGTTGATTCTTCAACTAAAATTTTATATGTGCCTGATGACAGAACTGATGACTCGTCATACGCAGTTATGACAAACTCAAATGCATTCCCTGTATCAGGAAAGACATACTATATTGATGCTTTCGGTATAGATGAAAAAACAAAGAAAGCCGCATTTGTTCTTATATATGCAATTAACCCAACTTTGATATATCGTTCAACATCACCGTATATGATTGTATCAAGAAGGTATTATGATGGCGATCAGCTTTGCTTTGAAGGCTATGTTGGAACATCAACTTCACTTAGTACGGTTAAGGTTTCTGAATACGGATATAAGGACCTCAGCAGTGTTGAACCAAAGGCAGAAGCAAGAGCAAATGTGGTAGACAAAGGCGATGTTATAAGATATATCAAAGACAATAAGGGTGAGATTGTTTCTCTTATGGTTTGGTATGATGCAGATAATCCCACACAGGCAGAAGGTGTGTCTACATTTAATGAAGCTAAGGAAAATCGTATGGTTTCTATAACAGATTCAGGCAGCAGTATCGAGCTTCGTTACGGTATGCCGCTTGATGTTGATGCGGAGAATAAGACAATAAGACTTACATTGTTCGTTGAGTCAGATGAGCTTGATGAAGACGAAGATATGACAGATACATCAAACGCAAGAGATTATACATGCACAAGCACAAAGATATTTGAGCTTACAAAGTCAGGAGTAAGTGTGCTTGAATCGCTTGACAATGTGTATGACATAGATTCCGGTTCGCCGAGTACTATACTCGTTATATCAAAAGTAACTGTTGATGCTCCTGCATTATGGATTTATGTAATCAATAATAAATAATTGACCGAAAACCGAGGGACTGTAAAGTTCCTCGGTTTTTTTAGGTTTGACAATTTTGCAAATTAGCTTTATAATAAAAAAGAGTACTTATAATAGGAGTAATTCTGATGATGAAAAGACGAAAATCAAGGCAAATAACCGTTGGAAATATAAAAATAGGCAAAGATGCACCTATCAGTGTACAGTCAATGTGCAATACAGATACACGGGATGTAAGTGCTACTCTTAATCAAATAAAGGAGCTTTATGCAGCTGGCTGTGATATAGTGCGCCTTGCCATATTTGATATGGAGGCGGCTAAAGCACTGGGGGATATTAAGAAAAGCTCACCTGTTCCCATAGTTGCGGATATTCATTTTGACTATCGTTTGGCACTGGAATGTTGTAAAAACGGTGCAGATAAGATAAGAATAAATCCCGGTAATATCGGCTCAAAGGAAAGAGTGAAAATGGTTGCCGACGCATGCGGAGAAAGGGGAATCCCAATACGCATCGGAGTAAACGGAGGGTCTTTGGAAAAAGAAATCCTGGAAAAATATAAATCTCCAACGCCCGATGCACTGTGTGAAAGCGCACTTTATCATGCTGCTCTTTTGGAAGAATGCAGCTTTAAGGATATTGCGATTTCAATAAAGTCAAGCGATGTTGTTACAACCTGCAGAGCTTACGAAAAAATTGCAAAAATAACAGAT
>JAXJXW010000057.1:0-10345 GCA_036307325.1 Clostridia bacterium | reverse complement strand
CATTAACCTCCGCACAATCCTTTACACAACAAACGAGCTCTTCAACAGCGTGTTTGGCTTCTCCGTCATTGCCCCACATTTTTGCGGCATTTTCGAAAGGCGCATGAACCGACTGAAAAATCAATTCCAATTCATCCGCAAGTTTCCTATACTTTTTTAAATGCTTATCCCACATAGTAAAGAACCCTTCAAAACCGGATTCCTTAAATAGTTTTATTTGTTCCTCTATGGTTATTGCGAATTGTTCGCTTGTTCCCAAGCATAATTTCGTTTTATACACAACTGTTGTCCTCCTTCTTTTCGTTGAATTCATTATATCCTGAATTTGTATTTTTTTCAACAAATTACACGCCCTCATAAATGAATACACCGTTACCTGAAAAATATATTAAAACGGCAGACAGCATTGCCAGATACAATAAGAATATGAGCACATTTTTTAAAGCCTTCATTTTCTCACCTATTTTCTAAGAAATTCATCTGCAACTTTTGTAAAATACTCCGAGCCTTCACCGTGGCTGATATGACCGCTGTCATAAAAGTATTTTGCCTCAATCATGCTTGTCATATCAAAAACTTCAATGTCATTCTCTTTAAATATTTCATTTCCGTAATCCATGACCTCATAAACGAAATCGTAAAGAGGAATTTTAGGGTTGCAGGGCATCCATATGGCACGAAGGCGTATATTCCTTTCCTTGCAAAGCTCAATCAGCTTTTCAAGGGCTTCAAAGCCCTCCTTACAGTCCTTCTCAACGGTGCAGTCGGCAAAACGCTCAAGCATGCTTTCATAATTTTCCAAAAGCTCCTCCTCTGACATTGCGCCATAGGTGAAATTTTTTGTTTGATTTGCATGAAGCGGCTCTCCCAAGAAGGGTTTTCCGTCTAAAAGGTTATCAAAGCCTCCGTCAACAATGGGAAAAATGGTGTCACGATTAAAATACAAATAATGTTGATACCATTTTTTATGCCACGGGTATGTCTCATTAGTGGGAAGTGAGTCAAGAAAAGATATGTCATTTAAGCCTATGACAAGATCACTTTTTATACTAACAATATCTTTTTTGAGCATTTCATAAATATCCGTTACTTTTCCATATGAGATACCCAGGTTGACATATCCGCTTTGGCTTATTTCCGGCATATATGCCGTTACCACAACCGAGCTTCCGAAAAACGCCTTATCCCATACCTTTTGGGGATTTTCCATGCGAGTTAAGTCGTAATCATTTTTCAAAAAGTACGGCGAATTCCCAAGGGGCGCCGACTGCGTCAAACAGTAGTCAGATACCCCCCATGCGGCAATTAACGCCACTATAAAAACTATTGAACCTATATATTTTTTCATCGTAATTTACCGACCCTTAAATTTTTATCAAGCCCTTGAGCACTTCCAGTGCCTGCATTGTATCAACCGAGAAGGTAAGCGCATTTATTGCGAAGAAAAAGCTTACCAGAGTGCATCTTATAATATATTTATACCGCTTCTCTTTTCTTACATTGAAGGTGGAAAGAGAAAATATATTTTCTATCACAAGGAATAAGCCCATATAAACGCCGCCCACAATAGTAGCTACGCTGAATTCATGCCAGAGACTCATTACAATCATGGTAATAAATCCGATTATTGCAGACTGATATTTGTTAAGGCGCTTTCCCCTTACCACAACAAATATATGCTCACGAATCCAGTCACTCAATGTTACATGCCACTTGCGCCAAAACTGGGTAAAGCTTGCCGCTGTCCAAGGCTTTTTAAAGTTTTCGGGAACGGTAAAGCCGCATAGTTTTCCTATGCCCACCGCCATGTCGCTGTAGCCCGAAAGGTCAAAATAAAGAAGAAGGTATGAAAGCACAAGTATTCCAAGGCTTGAAGGAAGCGTGTATTCGGGCAGTGCCATAAGCTTTTCAAAGGTTTTTGTAATAAGCGCTACAAGCACAAGCTTTTTAAAAAGCCCCAGTATAAACCGTTTTATGGCATACACCGCATCATTGGGTGTTACAGGCTTCAGATTATCAAGCTCCTTATAAAAATCACGATACCTGAAAATAGGGCCTGCAGTCAGCACCGGGAAAAACAAAATAAAGTTAAAATAGTTAAGCGCACTTATTTTTTCTTGGGTATAATAGGTGTAGAAAAGTGCATCAACCGCTTTAAGCATATTATACGAAAAGCCCACAAGAACAGGAAGGCTTAACCCAAGATTCGTTTTATCAATGATTCTGTATGCGAAAAACGGAACCACAAGAAGTAGGCAAAACGCCACAAACAAAGCTTTACGCCCTCGTTTCGCCCTTCGCATAATTTCAACTATAACATAAGAAGCCGCCGTGTATACTATGTAAAAAATACACAGTACAGGGGAGCTTTTGTAAAGCACAAAAAGGTTTATAATTACGCAAAAGCGCAAAAAGGCTTTTTTCATATTAAGTTTATCTGAAATGAAAACACCTGCCATATACAGCAGTGCCGCCGTCAGAACAACAGGCAGCATCTCACTTTGTATAAACCACATATTTTACGCCTCTGTTTTGTTTTTTACTACTGCAGCAATTTCGTTGATTGTGTTCATGGGATAAAGAGTAATATCCTTCTGTGTAACCGTGATATTAAACTCATTCTCAATGAAGGTAACTATATCAACTGCACCCAAAGAGTCCACAAAACCGTTGTCAAACAAATGCACATCACGGGAAAAATCGGGGTCATCCTCAATATCAAAGGTTTCACGCACATAATTTTCAATAATTTCTTCAATGCTCATTTTTATTTCTCCATTCATTTAATATTTTCTTTCTATCAATTTTTCCGCTTTTATTAAGGGGGAAATTTTTCATATCAACAATACTGTGAGGCAGCATATATTTGGGAATATAACGCATAAGCTCCAGATTGAACTTTCTTAAAATATGCTTTTCTTTGCTTTGAAGGAAAAGCACAACCTTTCCGTTTTCGTCAAGAGCTGCAAAGCAATGCTCAATACCGTCAACGCACATGGCGGCATTTTCAATATCTCCAAGCTCAACCCTTATTCCGTATAGCTTAACCTGACTGTCACGCCTGCCTGAAAATACAATATCGCCGTTTTCACTAATATAACCAAAATCGCCCGTTTTATAGACAAGCTCGTTATAGCTTTTATTAAGAGGATTCTGAACGAATGCGTCAATGGTTTCATTGGGTCTTTTATAATATCCGCAGGCAAGCATACTGCCCGTGATATAAATTTCACCCACCTCATTTATCTCCGCCTGCCGGTTATCCTCAGTAATAATAAGAATACGCCCGTTATTAACGGCTTTTCCTATAGGGATTGGCTTAAAATCTGAGATTTCCGTTTCTATTTTAAAGGCGGTGGCAACAACGGTCGCTTCCGTAGGGCCGTACAGATTTATATACTCTCTGTCAGGGTTGTATTTTTTCCAGATATTAAGAGCACGGGTGGGCAAAACCTCTCCACCGAAGGTAAACAATCTGAGCTTTGGCAGCTTATATTTTTCAAGTGCGCCGCTTGCGGCTATATCCGCCAGAATGCCTGGCACCCACAAAATGCAGGTTACGCCGTTTTCCTCCAGAAATTCGGGAATTTTTGCAGGAAAATGTGTCAAAGCATCTGAAAGAATGGTAATTTTACAACCGCTTTTCAGTCCGCCGTACAAATCAAAAACAGATGCGTCAAAATGAAACGGCGATTGCAGCCCGATAACATCATCAGGCGTAAGCTTCATATAATCAACAATCCACTGTGCAAAATCAATAATGCCTCTGTGACTTACAACAACGCCCTTGGGAACACCTGTTGACCCGGAGGTGTGCATAATATAAGCAGGTGACAAATCCGTATTGTCTTTCAGGCAGTTGCAAAGAAGCTCCTCGTCAATTTCAGCTTCTGCCGCTTTGTCAAAAACAATCGGCGAAAATCCTTCGTCACTTAGCCACGAGGTGTTTTTTCCATCGGTTATAACACACTCTGCATCACTTCCCCTGATTATTTCAACCAGCCTGTCACGGGCGTCATTATAGTCAACGGGGACATACGCCTTGCCCGAATATAGCGTACCAAGCTCAGAAATTATGAAGCTAACACGCTTGGGAAGTAAAATTGCAATATTTTCACTTTTAGAATTTTTGGCAAGATAAGTTCCGACTTTCCGCGCCGTTTCCCTCAAGCCGGAAAATGTAACGCTGACAAGCTCATCTTCTGCCGCAATGTTTTTCGGGAATTT
Source organism: Clostridia bacterium (assembly GCA_036307325.1). Taxonomy (GTDB): domain Bacteria; phylum Bacillota; class Clostridia; order UMGS1883; family UMGS1883; genus UMGS1883. The sequence continues at coordinate 6,118 of JAXJXW010000057.1, read as the reverse complement.
TTCTGCCGCCTCTTCAAGCATATACAGGGCGGAATTTTTAATCCCCGTCAGATTATCTGTTAATATACTCATTAAACAATAGCTTCCTATCTGTTTTCCTATTTGGCGTAAGGGGCATTTCCTCTAAAACAACAAGCCTTTGGGGCAGCATATATTTGGGAACATATTTTGCAAGCTCCATGTTAAACTTACGCAAAATAAGATTTTCCTTTGATTCTACAACGAGAATAATCTCTTCTTTTTCGGAATCGTACAGAGCGCACGCCTTTTCAACTCCGCCAATACACATTGCCCCGCTTTCAACATCGCCAAGCTCTATTCTGTTGCCTCTCAGCTTAAACTGATTGTCACGCCTTCCCACATACATTATCAATCCGTCAGGGGCGGTGTATGCAATATCGCCCGTGCGGTAAATAAGCTCATGATATTTTGTGTTAAGAGGATTCTGAACAAAAACCTTGTCTGTAAGCTCCTTATCATTGTAATACCCCAGTGCCAGGCAGCAGCCCGCCACGCAAAGCTCACCCTCTTCTCCCACCTTTGCAAGCTCGTTTTTCTCATTTAGTATAAGAATTTTTGTATTGGGAACGGCAATGCCTATGGGAAGCTTGTCCGAATCATCAAACTCACGGTCAACCACATAAAATGTGCAGTCAACGGTAATTTCCGTAGGGCCGTACAGATTTGCAAACACTCTGCCGGGCAGTGCCCTTCTCCAAATGTTGAGCTGCTTATTGGGCATAACCTCCCCTGCGAAGGTAACGGTTTGAAGCTCAGGCAAATCAACCTCCGAAAGTGCGCCTGAATTTGCAACATTTATCATAACCGTAGGCACCCAGAAAATACAGCTTACATGCTTTTCCTTAATATATCTCAAAAGCTGCTGGGGATACATGAACAAAACCTCAGGAATTATTACAAGGGTAGCCCCCGTAAAGAAGCAGGTGTACATATCAAAAACGGAATTGTCAAAATGGAAGCCCGACTGCAATCCCAAAACGGATTTTTCGGTAATTTTAAAATCCCTTATAAGCCAGTTAGCATAGTTTTCAATTCCCCGATGAGCAATCACCACGCCCTTAGGAACGCCCGTTGACCCTGATGTGTGCATAATATAGGCGGGGTCGGTATCTATCACCTTATCAATGCGCCTTTCTACTGCGCTGTAATCAGCCTTCTCCCCTACAAGCTCATCATACAGACAAATTTGAGAATTTACAGTGCAATCCTTAAGATTTTCTGCACCTTCATTATCTGTTATTATAATAACGGGGTCAATTTTTTCAATCATCATCAAAAATCTTTTTAAAGGCACCTTGAAATCAATGGGAACATACATGTTTCCCGATGCAAGTATTCCCATAAAAGAAATTACGCTTGCCGCCGATTTAGGCAAATAAACCATAACAGGCTTATTCATGCCGCCGTAAAGCTTCATAATTGCCGATGCAACTGATGTATATTTCTCCCTGAACTCCCGGTAGCTTACAGTTACATCACCATCATCTATGGCAATATTATCAGGAAGCTCAATAGAGGTTTTTTCAATATATCTTAAAACAGAATTCATCTCATTCACCCGTTTTTTCAGTCATTTTTCTAAGTGCCACCCTATCAATCTTATCATTTGCCGTGTGTGGGAATTTTTCCATAACACAAAGCTCACCGGGAAGCATGTATTTTGGGATATATGCTTTAAGCTGATTGTTTACCAAACGAAGGCGCAGCTCTTTATCAGATTCAACAAAAAGCACAATAACACCACGCTCTGCATTAAACACGGCGCAGGCACCTTTTATTTCATCAATGCACATTGCCGCATTTTCAATTTCACCAAGCTCTACCCTGTTGCCCTTTATCTTTATCTGGGAATCCTTTCTTCCCACAAAGATAATAAGCCCCTCCTCGTTGTAATAGGCAAGGTCTCCTGTGCGGTAAATTCTTTCAAAATATTTATCATTAAGGGGATTTTGCACAAACGCTCTGTCCGTTATTTCGGGATTATTCCAATAGCCTAAGGAAACGCCCGTTCCGGCAATACAAAGCTCGCCGCATTCACCTACCGCCGCCGCTTTATTGTCATCTGTAAGAATAATTGTTCTCATGTTTCTGCACGCACGCCCTATGGGAAGGGGGTCACTGTTTTTAAATTCTCTGTCCACAACATAGTATGTGCATACATCGGTTATTTCCGTCGGTCCGTAAAGATTTGCATACATAAGGCCTGGGAAATACCTTCTCCATATATTGAGCTGAGTATTGGGCATAACCTCACCACAAAAAAGAACCTTTTTCAGAGCATTCATCTGCGCCGTTTCAAGAACGCCGGAATTAGCAATATTTATCATAACGGTAGGAACCCAGAAAATAACCGTTATATTCATATCATTTACATATTCGGGGAGCTTAAGGGGAAAATTGAAAAGCACCTCCGGAATTATTACAAGGGTTGCACCTGTAATAAGACAGCCGTATATGTCAAAAATGGAGTTGTCAAAGTAAAAGGGGGCCTGATTTCCAAAAATATCGTCTTTTGTAAAGCCGAATTCGGTGCTTGTCCACAAAACATAGTCATACACGCCCTTATGTGATACAACAACGCCCTTGGGCGTACCTGTTGAGCCTGATGTATACATAATGTACACAGGGTCGGTATCTATTGTTTCATTAACCCTTTTTTCAACAATCTCCATATCGGGGCAGGTTTTTACAATATCCTCATAAAGAAGCGGTTTAACCCCTTCAATATCACTTTCCGACAAATTTTCAAGCCCCTGCTCGTCGGTAATGATAAATTCAGGTTTCAGATTTTCAACAATTTTTTTAATTCTTGAAATCGGCATATCAGCCGCCACGGGAACATATGGGTTGCCGCTATACAAAATTCCCATAAATGAAACAAGGCATTTAAGGCTTTTTTTCATATAAACAATAACGGGAGAAATCCCTGAAACAGTTGAATTTTGTATTAAATATGTTCCCACGCTTTTTGCCGCCGTCTGCAGCTTAGCGTAGGAAACACTTGAATTTTCATCAATAACGGCGGTTTTATCGGGGTACTGCTCTGCCGCCTTATCCAGCAATCTTACAACTGAATTTATCATAAAAACACCTCTCGGACTAAACCTGAATAACAAAAATCACTCACTTACGATATTGTATCTGCGCCCACAGCACAGGCGGTATAACCGCAAGGCTTGCTGCGCAAGCCTTTATGCATGTATTATACCATAAGAGGAAATGTGCGTCAAGGAAATAAAATCTTTGGAAAAATAAAAATCAACAATATTCTACAAATGCAAATATATTGACAATGGGCAGGTAAATGCGTAAAATATATGTGAAGTGCCTTATTTGGCGTTGGGAATAGACCCCTTAGAAATTGAGATATAATCGGGTAAATTTATAATCCGAACCCACTGCCAACAGGTACAGGGTTCGGATTTTTTATGCAAAAACAATAAAATAACACTTTTTTGTTTTCCTCATAATATAAATATGAGGTGATAATATGTCGATTACACGAAATTGCCCAGCGGGTAGTTTCCCTTACACAATTCGCCAAGGCGATACACTTTACAGTATTGCCACACGATATAATACAACATGGCAGAGACTTTTAGAAGTAAATGCGGACCTTTCCGCAGAGAATTTGCAAATCGGCTCAAAAATATGTATTCCCCAGCAGTTTCAGCAGTATCCTTCCTGCAGAACAACAAATTATTATGTTGTGCGTGCGGGAGATACAATTTCTTCCATAGCAGATTATTTCGGCGTCACGCCCCGACAAATTTTATATTCCAACATAGGTATTGAGCCTGAAAACATATATGACGGAATGATTCTGTGCATTCCCATAGCACCGCCGCCGCTTCGGATTATGATTGACGGCTCTGAATTAACACTTCTATTTAATGACGGAGACAGAAAAACATTTAGCTGCATAAACCAAAATGAAAAGCTGGATTCTGTAATAATACAAAAACAGCTTGATTCTTCCGACGGCGGAAAAAAACGCCTGAATCTTCTTATTCCCGATATATCAATTTGCAGTGAGAGCGCTAAATTATATCGTTCCGATATTATACTTTCCAACGATGCAATGGACTATGTATTTAACCTCGCTCCCGTTGGCACGGAGGTGGCAATAGTATAATGGCATGTGCTCAGTTTCATATAATCCAAGAGAGTGACACTCTTTTCGCTATTGCTTCAACCTATTTCACAACACCTGACAATATTTTAAGGCTGAACCCGTGGCTTGACCCCGATAATTTACCTGTAGGAGGAAGAATTTGTGTTATTTCCGCAACGGAACAGAATGTTCAATGCCCGTTTGGAACATTACCGTATAATATAAATAACGGTGATACTCTTAAAATAATTGCCGACAGATTCGGTTCAAGTATCGCTGCCATAATGATTGCCAATCCCGGAATAAACCCACAAAACCTGCAGGTCGGTCAGAGAATTTGCATCCCCCAGGGAAGTGAAAATGTACCTGAATGCACTTCGGGAAATCTTTACACAATAAAAAAAGGAGACACCCTCTCCAAAATAGCACAGTCTTTTGATGTAACGGTAAGAAGCATTCTGGAATTGAACGAGGGGCTGAATCCGAGAAATCTTACCATAGGTGAAATCATTTGTATTCCGCTTGCTCCATCACCTATTGAAATCATAATCAGTGTGTCGGGGAAAAGGCTTTCTGTTTTCAGAAACGGCAGGCTGAACAAGGAATACATTGTTGCCACGGGAAAGCCCGAAACGCCGACACCCATCGGCACTTTCACAATAGTAAATAAAGAGGTGGACCCCGGCGGGCCATACGGCACCCGTTGGCTGGGGCTTTCAATCCGCGGGTACGGAATACACGGCACTAATGCACCGGAATCAATCGGAACTGCCGCATCAAACGGATGTATCAGAATGTATAACGAGGATGTGGAGGCGTTGTTTGATGTGGCGCCCATAGGTACAGTTGTGCGAATTCTTCCCTAATATACATTAACCTTCATATGCGTCAAACTATCATCAACGGTAACAGAGATGTTTATATTTTTATTTTTAAAATATAAAATATTACATTTTCTGTTGCCGTTGATTTTTGATATAAGTCTTTTTGGAGCGAATATTTCTACATTTTTACAACTTCCCATAAGGCTTTCTATTTCATTTCTGAACACTCGGCTGATTACAAGCTCCCCAAAGGAAGGATGCAGAGGCCCTGCAACATAATTTTTTTCTAAATTTTCACTGTACGGAAGTCCGATTCTCAAAACCTTTATGTTGTGCTTTACAAAATAAGCATACAGCATGGCGGAAATATTTACCGCTTCTTCTATTGACTGCGCCTTATATTCCCCATTTTGGAATTCTTTTTCAAGTGTTGTATTTTTTAATACGATAGTGGGATAAATCCTTGTTTCACCAGATCCAAGCTCAAATATTTTTCTTGCGGTATGCAGGCATTTTTCATTTGTATCTCCTCTTAGTCCTGTCATCATCTGAAGACCAAGGGTTATGTTATGCCTCAAAATAATTTCCGATGCTTTTTCAACATCATGTACACTGTGCCCCCTATTAGCCTTTAAAAGCACTTCTGAATCAAGAGATTGTGCTCCAAGCTCTATGTTTTTAACACCAAATTCACACAGTCTTTTCACGCAGTCTTCATCAATATAATCAGGCCTTGTAGAAAGTCTTATACTTTCAATATTTCCCGACGAAATATATTTTTTTGCCAACGCCAAATATTCATTTTGCTTTTCAATTTCTATTCCCGTGAAGCTTCCCCCAAAGAAGGCAATTTGCTGCCCGTGTCCATCTGCGGAAGCTAAATATTCGTTTATAAGCTGCTCCGCCTCATATATGGTGGGAGGCTTAACACTTCCGCTGATACTTCTCTGATTACAATATGTGCATTCATTCCTGCAACCCTCATGAGGGATAAAAATTGGTATAATCATGAAATCCACCCTTAAAAATAGGGGCTGTTTAAAAACTTCAGTTTTTAAACAGCCCGTTTTAAGGGGATAGGAAAAATCGTTCAGAATGGAAAAACTGAGAGTTTTTGCGAACCCGAAGGTGTACAAAGGTACACCGAGAGGCGAAGTTT
>JAXJXW010000056.1:0-6756 GCA_036307325.1 Clostridia bacterium | reverse complement strand
CTTTAATATTTGTAAGAAGGTTTAATTGGGGGAAATGTAATGAAAGATAAGATTTTTGGTGTCCTGCAGCGTGTAGGCCGTTCTTTTATGCTTCCGATTGCGCTGCTGCCTGTGGCAGGTCTGCTTCTGGGAATAGGAAGCTCATTCACAAACGCAACCACACTTGAAACATATGGTCTTACAGGGATAATTTACGAAGGTGGTATTTTATACACAATTCTCGACATTATGAGTAAGACAGGAAATGTTGTTTTTGAAAATCTGGCATTACTGTTTGCCATGGGTGTCGCTATAGGCATGGCGAAGAAGGAAAAAGAGGTTGCCGCACTGTCGGGAGCAATAGCCTTTCTTATTATGAACACCGCCATCAGTGCGCTTATTACCGCAAAAGGCGGAGCAGAGGCTATGGCGGCAAACTCCACCACTAAGGTGCTGGGAATAACAACACTTCAAATGGGTGTGTTCGGCGGTATTATTGTAGGCTTGGGCGTTGCGGCACTTCACAACAGATTTTATAAAATTCAGCTTCCCCAGGTGCTCTCCTTTTTCGGTGGCACAAGATTTGTGCCCATAATCAGCAGTGTTGTATACCTTCTTGTGGGTGTTGTGATGTTTTTTGTATGGCCTGTTGTACAAGGCTGGATAGCCGGTCTCGGCAATTTGGTTCTTGCGTCAGGCTATGCGGGAACATGGATTTACGGAATTATTGAGCGTGCACTTATTCCCTTCGGGCTTCACCATGTGTTCTATATGCCATTCTGGCAGACGGAAATCGGCGGCTCCATGATGATTGACGGAAAGTTGGTGCAGGGGGCGCAGAATATATTTTTTGCAGAGCTTGCCTCAAAATCAACGGAGCAATTCTCCGTTTCGGCAACTCGTTTTATGTCGGGCAAGTTCCCGTTTATGATTTTCGGGCTTCCTGCCGCCGCATATGCAATGTATCAGACGGCAAGACCTGAAAAGAAAAAAGTTGTGGGCGGACTGCTTCTTTCTGCGGCACTTACCGCAATGCTGACAGGTATTACCGAGCCTATTGAATTTACCTTCCTGTTTGTGGCACCGGTTATGTATGGCGTGCACTGTGTGCTTGCAGGGCTATCATATATGCTTATGCACATATTTAATGTGGGCGTGGGCATGACCTTTTCAGGAGGGCTTATTGACCTGACGCTGTTTGGTATATTGCAGGGCAATGCAAAAACTAACTGGATATGGATTGTAATTGTTGGCTTGGTATACGCCGCAATATACTATCTTGTATTTAGGCTTATGATAACAAAGCTTAACCTTAAAACTCCGGGAAGAGAAACGGAGGGAGAGGAAACAAAGCTCTATACCCGTGAGGATGTGAATGCAAGAAAGGCCGGCAAAGCCTCAAAAGCGGGGATTGATACTGTAAGCGCAATGATTTTAAAGGGTCTTGGGGGAAAGGATAACATTTCCGATATTGATTGCTGTGCCACAAGGCTTCGTGTAACGGTTAAAAATCCCCATATGGTAGCTGATGAATTTCTGAAGGAAAGCGGAGCATCGGGAGTTGTGCATAAGGGTAACGGTGTACAGGTAATATACGGCCCCCGTGTTGCAGTGGTGAAATCACATCTGGAGGATTTTATAGATTCTGAGGCATCAGACAGGCTTGATGAAATTTTAGGCAGTGAAGGGGAAAAAGCGGAAAGCACGGCAGAAGGAAAGAAGCCTCAAAAAGCAGGTATCACCCTCGGAGCGCATTTTACGGGAAGCATTGTTCCCCTTGAAAGCGTGGAGGATGAGGTGTTTGCGGGTAAAATTCTCGGTGACGGTATTGCCATTGAGCCTTCTGAGGGAAAGCTTTACGCTCCCTGCAGCGGCATTGTTGAGAGCATAACCGATACGAAGCACGCAATTCATATTACCTCAAATGAAGGCTGTGAAATTCTTTTGCATGTGGGAATTGACACGGTAAAGCTTGGGGGAAAGTTTTTCAAAACGGTTGTAAAAAGCGGGCAGAGTGTTAAAAAAGGTGACCTTCTGCTCACCTGTGACCTTGATGGAATACGCAGTGCCGGATATAAGCTGACAACTCCCATGATTATATGTAACAGTGATGATTACACCGATATAATTCCGGTAGCTACGGGAAATGTTCAAGCGGGGAAAAATATTTTAAAAATAAGATAGAGGGGAATTTTATTATGAAAACATTTGATTATACTATTAAAGACGCTCTCGGTATTCACGCAAGACCTGCCGGACTCCTAGTGAAAGCGGTTAAAGCCCTTGATAGCAGGGTAACAATAGAAAAGGACGGAAAGAGTGCAGATGCCTCCAAGCTATTTGCCATTATGGGGCTTGGCATAAAAAGCGGAGATACTGTCAAAATCTCCGTTGAGGGCGGAAACGAGGAGGCTTCATTAAAAGCAATAGAGGAATTTTTATCTGCCAATTTGTGACGGAGAATATATAAAAATCGATCTGCGGCGAAAGACGCAGATCTATTACATAATATTTCTTGCAAGGCGGCTTGACAAGGCTGAAAATCGGTGATATATTTTACTGGTATGAGAGCATAATAATACTTTTGAACAAAAAACTAATTTAAGGATGGATCGGAATGAAACCGTTAAAATTAAAAGCAGTATATAAGGATTATATATGGGGCGGTGAAAAGCTCCGCACAAAATATGGGAAGGATACGGACATGTCGCCTCTTGCCGAAAGCTGGGAGCTTAGCTGCCACAAAGACGGATTAAGCACCATATTCGGCGGAGAATATGACGGGAAAACCCTTGAAGCTTATATCAAGGAAAATCACGGGTGCTTGGGCACTTTGTGTCGGGAAAATCAGCTTCCCATACTGATTAAGCTTATTGACGCAGCGGATAATCTCAGTGTGCAGGTGCATCCCAATAATGAACAGGCACATGAATGGGAAAATCAGAACGGTAAAACAGAAATGTGGTATGTTGTGCAGGCTGATGAAGGCTCTAAGATGACCTGCGGCGTAAAGAAGGATATTACGAAAACAGAACTTGAAAACGCCATTGTTGAAAATAAGGTGGAGGAGCTTCTTAACACCGTGCCTTCAAAAAAAGGCGATGTGTTCTTTGTGGAGGCCGGAACGATACACGCCATAGGCAAGGGCAATGTCATTGCTGAAATTCAGCAGAATTCCAATGTTACATACCGCCTTTATGATTATGACAGGCGTGACAAGAACGGCAACCCCAGAGAGCTGCATATTGAAAAAGGCGTAAAAGCTTCAAACTGTAAAAAGACGGCAGCCAGAAAAATTCCCCTGTGCTCTGACGGAACAAGGCTTCTTGGAAGCTGCGAATATTTTGCGGTGAAGGAAATTAAGCTTTCAGGCAGCAGAACGCTTTTGGCAGATGAAAAGAGCTATCATGCGCTTATGGTAACAGAGGGTGAAGCAATGCTTGAGTCAGCAGACTGCTCCGAAAAAATGAAAGCAGGGGAGACGGTGTTTATCCCTGCAGGACTTGGGGAGTACTCACTTAAGGGAGAGGCAACAGTTCTTTTGACAACGAATCAGCCGAAGTATTTTGTAAACATTGCTCTTGAGGGCACAAATATTACATCAGAGGTTGTTGACGAATACGGCGTAGTGTACGCAAAGGCAAGCAGAAAAGCAGACTCTGCCATAGGTTGTGAAGAGCTGGCTGAGTGTGCAAGAGAGTCGGCATCCGAAAGCGGGCTTTTGTTTGATGATATTGACTCTGTAAAGGTTGCATCACTTTTTGATAACATATCCCGTTTGGAAGAAATACTCAGCAAGAAAGTCTATATAGACCAATAAAAAAGCAAAATCAGAAGTGGCTGTTTAGGAACTTAGTTGTTTTTAAACAGCTTTTTTTTTAGACTTTTTAAATATTTTTATTGTAAAAAATACACAAAGAGGAAAAACTATATTTGTATAATCACACAAAAATGACTTGTTTTGAAAGTTTTTGAACGATTTTCTTGACACATAAGCAAAATCATGGTATTATTATTTCAGAAACAGTCATAACATTTCAAAATCAGTCAATATATTGAATGTGGAGGTGATTATGTGCTTACCGAGGAAAGGCATGCAATAATACTTGAAAAGGTAAAACAATACAAAAGTGTGAAGCTTCCCGATTTATGCGAGCTGCTGGGGGCTTCCGAATCTACCGTACGGCGTGATTTGTCATCTCTTGATGACAGGGGACTTATCAAAAAGGTACATGGGGGAGCAATCTCACTTGACGAGCGTTCCTGGAATTTAGCGGAACAGAATGTAGAAGAAAAATCTAAAATGTTTAATGAAGAAAAGACTGCTATTGCAAAATACGCATCATCCCTTGTGGAGGATGGTGATTTTGTTTTCATTGACGCAGGAACAACCACCGAAAAGCTGATAGATTTTCTCCCTGAAAAAAAGGTTACATTTGTTACAAGCGGATTTGTTCACGCCAAAAAGCTTGCACAGAGAGGCTTTAAGGTATACATTCCCGCAGGGGAGATTAAAGGAAACACCGAGGCAATAGTGGGCACGGAATGTGTCCTCAGTCTGCAAAGCTATAATTTTACCAAAAGCTTTATGGGTACAAACGGCATATCACTGTCAAGGGGATTAACAACGCCCGACCGCAAAGAGGCAAGCGTTAAGATGACGGCCGTGCAAAACAGTCAGACCGTGTATGTTTTGGCAGACCATTCCAAATTCAATCAGATAGCTTCAGTTACATTTTCGCAGCTCAGCCGTGTTAAAATAATAACTGATAAGCTTACAGACAGAGAATATATATCAAAGGCAAATATAAAGGAGGTTATGTGATAATGGTATATACAGTGACCTTCAACCCTGCAATAGACTATATTGTCCATGCAAAGGAGCTGAAATTCGGAGCCACAAACCGTTCCGAAAAAGAGGAAATATATTTCGGCGGTAAGGGAATAAATGTATCAATCGTGTTAAAAGAGCTTGGTATAGGCTCTAAAATACTGGGATTTACGGCAGGCTTCACCGGGGAAGCCATTGAAAACGGACTTGCAGATATGGGCATTGAAACAGATTTTGTGCGGCTGAAGGAAGGAAATTCGCGAATAAACATAAAGATAAAGTCTGAAGAAGAAACAGAACTGAACTGCCAAGGCCCTGATATAGATGATAATGCCGTATCAGCTCTTTTTGAAAAGCTTGATAGCTTGTCAGACGGGGATATGCTCATACTGGCAGGCAGTATTCCTTTTTCGCTCCCTTCGGATATTTATGAGAGAATACTTCAAAGAATTTCTTGTAAAAAGGTTAAAACCGTTGTTGATGCTACAAAGGATTTACTGCTGAATGTACTTAAATATAAGCCCTTTTTGATAAAGCCTAACAACCACGAGCTGGGAGAGATGTTTGGCGTGGAGCTTGAAACAGATGCAGAGATTGAAAAATATGCAAGAAAGCTTCAAAAGATGGGTGCGGTAAATGTGCTGGTTTCAATGGCAGGTGACGGGGCAATGCTAATTGATGAAAACGGCGTCACCCACCGCTGCGGAGTGTGCAAGGGCAAGGTGAAAAACTCCGTGGGAGCAGGCGATTCAATGGTGGCAGGCTTCATTGCCGGCTTGCAAAGGGGAACTTACGAATATGCATTAAAGCTGGGAACAGCTGCAGGGGGTGCAACCGCCTTTTCAGACGGGCTTGCAAAAAAAGAAAAAATTTCAGAGCTTTTAAAAACGCTCTGACAAAAATAAAGGAGGAATAGTAATGAGAATAGTTGATTTGTTAAAAAAGGAAAGCATATGGCTCAATGCTTCACCCTCATCTAAAAGCGAAGCGATTGATATGCTGGTAGAGCTTCAGGTAAAGGGCGGATGCATAGCCGACAAGGAGGAGTATAAAAAGGGAATCCTTGCCCGTGAGAGCAAAGGCTCCACGGCAGTTGGAGAAGGCATTGCCATTCCCCATGCGAAAAGCGAAGCGGTAAAAGCTCCGTCTTTATCTGCAATGACAGTACCTGCAGGCGTTGATTATGAGGCCCTTGATGAGGAGCCTTCAAATCTGTTATTTATGATAGCGGCTCCCAATGACGGAGATGTTCACCTTGATGTGTTGTCAAGGCTGATGACAATACTTATGGATGAGGATTTCAGAAATAATCTTCTTAATGCAAAAAGCGATGAGGAATTTTTGAACATCATTGACCAAATGGAAAATGAAAAATATCCCGATGAAGTAAAAGAAGAAGCAACACCGTCAACGGGCTATAAGGTGCTTGCAGTCACCGCTTGCCCCACGGGCATCGCTCACACATACATGGCGGCTGAGGCTTTGGAAAAGGCAGGCAAAAAGCTGGGCATATCCATAAAAGTAGAAACTAACGGCTCAGGCGGCGCAAAAAACCTTCTCACTGACGAAGAAATTGCAGAATGTGACGGTATTATTGTAGCAGCTGACAAAAGCGTGGATATGGCACGCTTTAACGGAAAGAAGGTTATACGCACAAAGGTGTCTGACGGTATAAAGAAGCCCGAAGAGCTGATAAACCGTATTGAAGCAGGGGATGCTCCCGTATACCACCATGAAGGCGGCGTAGAAAAGGGCACAGCCTCCTCAGATGACGGGGAAAGCTTTGGCAGAAAGATATATAAACACTTGATGAACGGCGTTTCCAATATGCTTCCGTTTACCGTAGCAGGAGGTATTTTCATTGCCCTGGCATTTCTGATTGACTCTCTCGGCGGAGCACCTCAGGACAGTGATTTCGGAACACATCTTGCGGCGGCGGCATGGTT
>JAXJXW010000055.1:0-2340 GCA_036307325.1 Clostridia bacterium | reverse complement strand
CCCGTACAATTCTGGCGTTCTGTGCATTTTCGGGCGATTTAGTGAATCGCCCGCTTTTTATTTATCCGAAAGAAGCTCCTTTACCGAGGTTGCAAGACCAGCAAGGGATTGAATTTCCGAGGGAATAACAATTTTTGTTGCCTGTCCGTCTGCCATTTTCTGCAGACTTTCCAAGGATTTCATTGCAATATATGCATCGGAGGGATTTGCCTCATTGATACGGCGAATACCTTCTGCAACTGCAGTTTGCACTGCAATAATAGCTTCAGCCTCACCTTCGGCTTCACGAATGGCAGCTTGCTTTTTCGCTTCAGCTCTTAAAATTGCAGATTCTTTTTCACCCTCAGCAAGAAGTATTGCTGATTTCTTTTCGCCTTCTGCACGAAGTATGGATTCACGGCGTTCTCTTTCTGCCTTCATCTGCTTTTCCATGGCATTTTGTATTTCCTTCGGCGGAATAATATTCTTTAATTCCACACGGTTTACCTTAATGCCCCAAGGGTCGGTTGCTTCATCAAGGATTGCCCGCATTTTAGTATTTATGGTATCACGGGAGGTGAGTGTTCCGTCAAGGTCAAGATCACCTATAATATTACGAAGAGTTGTTGCAGTAAGATTTTCAATAGCCATCATTGGCCGTTCAACACCGTAGGTATACAGCTTGGGGTCGGTAATCTGAAAATACACAACTGTGTCAATCTGCATAGATACATTATCTTTTGTTATAACGGGCTGAGGCGGAAAATCCACAACCTGCTCTTTTAAGTTTACACGCTTTGAAATGCGGTCTATAAACGGAACTTTAATATGAAGCCCCACAGACCATGTCTGGTGGTATCCGCCGAAACGCTCAATTATATAAGCGTATGCCTGGGGAACAATCTTAATATTGGATATAATTCCAATAATCACCAGAACAATTAAAACCAAAATAACTTCCATTTTCAATTCCTCCTTTTATTTTAAGACATCAGACTGTCTTACATACACCTTAACGCCTTCAACCTTTTCTATGGTTACAACACTGTCTTTATTTATAACTGTATTATCTGCACTTCTTGCAGTCCATATAACTCCGCCAAGCTTGACAGTGCCGTTCTCCTTCAAATTATCTATATCATCGGTAACAACTGCGGTTTTACCTATAATCGCATCAACATTTGTTTTTTCGGTTGAATTTTTCATAAGCCGTTTTACAAGAGGTCGGGTACAAATAAGAAGAAGGGTTGAGGCAATTATAAATGCCACTATCTGCACAGTTATATTCAGATTTAAAGCAGCACAAATCATGGCAATCAGCGAACCGCATGCCAGCCATATACACACAAGCTGAACTGTAAGTGCTTCAACTGTGGCAAGAAGTACCGTCAGAACCATCCAAAACAGAGTCATAAATATCGCTCCCTTACTGTAAATATTCTTTAAATACGGACAGTGTGCCGTCAGGCGTATCCATAAAATAGGGTCGGGCGAGATTGCTTCCGTCATAATCGGCGGCATGCCACCAAATACCCACCTTTATCTTATCATATTTGTGAAGAGAATTAAACATGTCATCTATCCAGGCAATTTTATCTCCGCCCACGGAGGAACATGAAAATTCCGTAATCATAATGGGCTTTTCATTTATTCTCAAAGCGCGTTTATATATAGGCTCGTATATTTCATCAAAGCTGCGCCATATTTCGGCAGAATAGTAAGTTCCCGTATTATAGCCCGTAAGCCCGTAAACATCCACATATTCATCACCGGGGTAATAGAGAGACTCACTGTTCCACTTATAACCGGGGAAGCTTTTTTCATTGGGATTCCATACCCATATGGTATTTGTACAGCCTGCCGCTTTAAACTGGTTATACAAATATTTGTACAGTTCAACATAAAGTGATGGGTCACGAGATGTAAAGTATGCACTGTAATTACACCAATCGCAGTTCATTTCATTAAAGGGGCGGAAAAGAACCGTAACATCCTGGTACTTGGCAATCATTTTTGCATATGCGTTAATGAATTGCTCATACTCTCCGTTCAGAATTTCATATATCATGTTTGAGTCACTCAGCCTTGAAAGAGGCGTCTGAAGGGTAAGCTCAATGGCACGGCCTGTATTTCTTGCATAAATGAAATTCTGCTCAATTTTTGAAATGTAGTTGGAAACCACGGCGGCATAAGTCAAGGAGTTTGTGGCATGCCTGTCAGGAAATTCCGTATAAACTAAGAATGCACAGAATTTATAATTTAAGGTTTCTTCAAACTCTTCCATCTTCTCAAAACCGCCGTATGCCTCAGGGGCAAACATTCCCATTTTAAAGTCTGAATCATCGGAGAAGAGATTATCAT
>JAXJXW010000054.1:0-9919 GCA_036307325.1 Clostridia bacterium | reverse complement strand
TATTAGCACAGTGTGACGAAGCTTACACCTTTGAAAAAGAGGTAGCTCAAAGCCTACTAAATTAATTTTGCTATAACCCCACCGGTGTACAACGGCAGGGTTCATATATAAATAATTAAATAAGGGGAAAGGGTTGGTTAACCAGAAAAAGCGCTTTTCCTCTGAAATACAATGAAACAAAATTTAATTAAATCGCCTCTCAACTATGTGGGCGGTAAGTACAAATTATTAAATGAAATTTTGCCTCTCTTTCCAGAGGTAAATACTTTTACAGATTTGTTTGGGGGCGGTATGAACGTCTCTATCAATGCAAAATGCAACAAAGTTGTCTATAACGACATAGAAACTCACGTAGTTGACCTTTTACAACATCTTCATACTACAGATGTTAATGAGGCAGTTACAGCAATCGATACACTTATAGAGAAGTATGACCTCTCTAAAACAAATGCAGAAGGTTATAACTCTCTAAGAGATTTTTATAATCAGGATCCAAGTGATCCAATGGTATTTTACACCCTTGTATGTTACGCTTTCAACAATCAGATTAGGTACAACAGAGCTGGCCAATTTAATATGCCTTTCGGCAAAGACCGTAGTAGCTTTAATCCTACATTGAGGAAGAAGTTTGTTGAGTTTGTTGAAGCATTACATAATAAAGATTGCATCTTCTCCAACAAAGATTTTCGAGACTTCGACTTTTCGGAGCTTGGAACAGACGATTTCGTTTACGCCGATCCACCGTATTTTAACTCCGTGGCAGCTTATAATGAAAACGGTGGTTGGACGGAAGAACACGAGAAAGCGCTGCTTTCCATTTTAGATGACCTTGATAATAAGGGAATCAAATTTGCTTTGAGTAATAACCTGAAGTACAATAACCCACTTCTTACAGTGTGGATGCAAAAGTACACAGTACATTATCTCAATGCAAATTACAGTAATTGCAATTACCACAAGAAGGACAAGACATCACCAGATGTGGAAGTTCTAATTACTAACTATTAAACATACACAGTTGTTTCAGGTTCGAGGGAGTGTCTAGTTACAACTTTATCTAAACTCCCGACCACACAAATAGGATGTTCGCGGCATCCGTAGTTAAATAGATTAGACCAAAGAAAATAGGCCCCTCTTTGGAAATGGTATGGCCATACCTTCTAAAAAAATAATTTTTTAGGAGGTATAGAGATGAAATCTCTTTATAATTTAAATATAGTTAATTTTTCGGAAATTGATAAACCAGCAGTTGCTTCATATACCGCAATTCACGGTGTGAGCGAGGCTTTGAATCTCGGTGATATCACCAAAGTTGATCCAAAGAAGCTTTCTAAGGATATAACTGTTCTTGTTGGTGGTAGTCCTTGTACAAACTTCAGTGCGGCCGGTTTAAGATCCGGTTCAATTTGGAATTGTAATAATTGTGGTAAAAAATTTGATCCTTTGGAGATTGACGATCTTGACAATTGTTGTTGCCCTGATTGTAAATCAACTGATCTGATAAAAACAGAATCTTCTTTAATAGTAGATTGGTTGAGAATTTTTAAGGAAGTGAATCCTAAACTTGCAATCTTTGAGAACGTGAAGAATCTTCTCAGTAAGAAGTTTGAACACTCATTCAGATTGTTTGAAAGCAGAATTCAAAGTTTAGGCTATAATACTTATTATAAATGTATGAATGCTAAAGACTATGGAGTTCCACAGAATCGAGAAAGAATTATATTTCTCGCTATCAGAAAAGATGTAGATAATGGTAAATTTAAGTTTCCCGACCCCTGTGGTGAAGTGTTAACCATTAATGATTTGCTTGAAAAGAACCTTGATATATTCAAGAGTACAGCTTCAAATGTAATCATCGATGATAAGATTTCTCCTTACTTAAAAAAGAATGTTGAGAGAGATGTCACCGAAATCATCACTTCAACTAAAGGCATCTTCCGTATGAAGTGTACAACTGGTTTCAATGATAATGCAGTAGGCATTAGGTTTGTACCTGCTTTGAGAGCAAAAAATTCAAGTACACTTGCTCTTCAAACATTCAACACTTCTGAAGGTAAGAAGTACTACATAAAAAGATTGACACCGCTTGAGGCTTTTAGATTTATGGGCTTTGATGACGAGGATTATGAAAAAGCATCAAAGGTTACATGTAAGACACAGTTGTACAAGCAGTGTGGAAATTCTATTGTTGTACCCGTTGTTGAAAAGGTGTTACAGGAATTGTTTAAGGTAATGCCTGAACTCTTTGAGGACGTGCAAATTATAGACTTATTTGCCGGAATTGGCGCATTTGAAAAGGCTTTCAAAAGAGTTATTGACGACGCCAATGCTGGATATATAGTTCCTTACCCGGATGAGTATGATGTGATAGGCCATTGTCCTATCTGTGGCAAGGCTATGACAGAAGACAATTATGCAGAGTTCACACACTTGTATTATCAACTTTCTGAAGAGCATATATGCGAAGACTGCATAACTAACACAACAGACTATGACGTGTGTTTTGGTTGTGGTGAAGATAGCTTTGGTTGTTTTATACCCATAAGTGAAATGGTTGAATTAAGTGAAACTATCCCTCACACAAATGAGCCAATTGTAATTTGCAAGAATAATGCAGATACTTATGTTAAGGCTTGTGAGGTATGTGGTGGCTTATATTATACCGATCATTTTGATTGGTGTGATAGCCTTGATAAGTATTGCTGCTTGAGTTGCTGTGAAAGACATAAAGCAGAATAATAGAAAGTTTAATAGGGCACCGTTGAGTGCCGGTGCCCTGTTTGTAAAAATTAGGAGGATTTTCTATGGAATATTGTTATTTTTTAATGAGAGTTAAAGGTAAAAAAGAGAATGTAGAAGAATTTATTGATGTTGTAGAAACAGAATGTTTGGTTACTTATTCATCCAAAAATGGCGTAGGTAAAACCTACTATGAATGCGAAGGTAAGAGTGATAGACATCTATGGAGCCTGGACAACCTTATTTTTGCTACAGTTGATGAGTTGGAAGATGGCGTAATTACTATTGATATAAGGGGAGATTGCGCATACTCTGTATATTCTTGTATGTTTGATGGAAAAGGCACCGAACAGTCGCGCCACCCTGATGGTAATGGAACAACATTACTACAAGAAAGTGCAAAACTGGACCTTGAAATCGAGGTGTATTCTTCTGAGCCTGTTTATGAGTTTATGGAGCATTATCTTATAAAATATGGAGAACTTATTGTAGATGAAGTTGTAGATTATGCAGAATACTTTCTCGAAGACTACGAGGATGTAGAAGAATTAAACAAACTCTGTGGTACAAAATTTACCCAAGAAGATTGGGATAATGCATATGATTACATATCAGTTGGTGGCATAGAATGGAAATTCAACATATAGTTTACATTGGTTCAAACTAATGATAACTATTGAGAAGAAAAAATAAAAATCGTCAAATGACGAATTATCACGATTTCAAAAATTACGTGATATAATTTTAATATAAACAAGTGAATATTGGCTCTAACAGAATCGCCAATCGGTATTTTTTCAACTCCGGCTGGCGATTTTGCTTTCAGAAAATATTTGCTAAAATAAATAATTTTAAGGAGGTTTTTCGTAATGAAAAATTTAGAAGTTGTAAAAGGTTATAGTATGGAAGAATTGAAGGCTATCTATGATGAGGCTGTTAAGGACACCAAAGAAAGATGGTATGGTCCTAACGGAGATGGTATCAGCAGATACGATCAAAGTGAGAGGTTCGGTGGGCTTATTAGTATGATTTGTGTAAATGAAGATAATGAGATTTTCCACTATTATGATTTGCCTTGGATTTCTGATACAAGTTTACCATCAGAGGTGTATATGTCTCATAAGATACATCTGTTAGAGAATTCGTGTCAGCCACTGTATGTTGGTGAATATAGAGATGACTTTGAAACGGATGAAGAATTTGAGAAGTACATCGAAGAAGATGCTGTTGATTATATAACTGAACTTGAGTTCATATCGTTTGAAGAGTTCGTAGAAGAGTTAGAAAATTATTTTGGAATAGATAAGGATGGTGAATAATAATGGCTAGTGTTATATATGCAGATAAATGCCCTCAATGTGATGGAGTTTGTATTGTAGATTCTTATTACAGAAGAGGACATATGACCGCTTGCTGTGAGAGATGCGGATGGAGTTATTATAAAAATGGTAATTTTGAGAAGGAAACGCAAGGCTATGGAGTTGCACATGTAACATACAAGAGTGGAATTGCTGAAATATTTGGTATGCATAAGCCACCTAATGAAAATGAAAAAATCAATTTCATAAAAATGTTACAGGCGGATGATGTAGACGCAGATAAATCATATTTGACTTTATGGGATGAGAAAAGCCAAAAGATTATTGCTGTTTTTGGCTCGTTGCCTCCATCCTATGATAAATCTATTGTTGATAAAGGATAAGTACATAAATATTATAAAATTAAAGTTGAAAGACACTTACAGCGATTTGGAATTTATTTCTGTGTTTTGTACTTTAACATAATATTTTGGATGTTCAGAAAATCTTTAATCAAAAATATTATTAGAGTGAGGTGCAAACAGAGTGAATAATAAATATTACGTGCCTATATCTGAAAAGGTATTGCTTACCGTTGAAGAAGCTGCCAGCTACAGTAATATAGGTGTTAATAAAATAAGCGAACTGTTAAATAACCCATTATGTGAGTTTGTTTTACATGTTGGCAAAAAAAGATTAGTTAAGAGAAAAGAATTTGAAAAATATATAGAAAAAACATTAGAGATTTAAGAGATTTGACACAAAAATAATACAAAATCATGCAGAATAATTGACTATTCGGCGGTATTATGATATAATATAACACTGTGTCAAACTCTTTTTTCGGAAGGAGTTGATAACTTGGGTAAAGATCTAAAAGGTAAAGAATTAGGTGCTGGTATTGTCCAGAGAAAGGATAAGAGATACGTAGCAAGGTACATCAGTAAGGTTTCCGGAAAGCGTGTCGAGAAGTACTTTTATAAGGTTAACGAGGCGAAGAAATGGTTGGCAGAAGCAAAGTATGAGGATGAACATAATAAGAAATGTATTGTTTCTACTCAAATGACTGTCGATAATTGGTTTGAATATTGGATAAACAATATTGTTGGAGATTTAGCTCCAAACACAATACGCAATTATAAGGAAAGATATTTCTTCAATATTCAGCCAATCATAGGCAAATTACCTATTGCAGATGTTAAACCACTTCATTGTAAAATGGTGTTGAATAAAATGGATGCTGATTACGCAGGCTCTACTATAAGACAAACTTTTATAGCAATGGGAACAATGTTTAAGTCGGCATTGATGAATGACCTGATACCGAAACATCCTATGGATGGTGTCAGATACACCAAACCCGTGCGTGCGGTTAATGATATTAAATTCCTTACAGTTGAAGAACAGGAAACTTTTTTAGAAACTGCAAGAAGGTCACACAACTATAACCAATACGCCTTAATTTTAGAAACCGGGCTAAGAACCGGGGAACTAATAGGCTTGACATGGGACTCGGTGAATTTTGAGAAGCGTACAATAACTATTAATAAGACTTTGGAATATAGGCATAAACAAGGTTATTGGAGAGCTGGTCCACCAAAAACACCATCAAGTTATAGAACGATACCTCTTACCAATCGTGCTTACGAGATTCTACAAAGTGTATATGCTACAAAGGATACCCGCAAGCAATCGCCCGCATTGAATCAAGTTCTGGAGTTTATGGATAGGCGTACAGGAGAAAAGGCTTCTCTTATAATGAAAGACCTTGTGTTTATAAATTGGCGAACCGGTGAACCTGCAAAAAACAGTTCTTATGATACCCATTTGTATAAGCTTTGTGATGAAGCTACAATTAAACGTTTTTGTATGCATGCCTTGAGACATACATATGCTACGCGAGCTATCGAAAAAGGAATGCAACCTAAAGTGTTGCAAAAACTTCTTGGACATAACTCACTTCAAACAACAATGGATAGATACGTACACGTTACTGATGATTCATTGAGAAAAGGTGTGCAGCAATTTGAGAAAAATAATCAAGATCAAAATGGTGTCAAATTGGTGTCAGGCCAATAATGGAAAACACCTAAAAACCTTGAAATATAAGGATTTTTTAAAGGAGAATGAAGTAATATGAAACTTGGAATAGTGGGGCTTCCTAATGTTGGAAAAAGCACGCTTTTTAATGCAATTACAAAGGCAGGTGCCGAAAGTGCAAACTATCCTTTCTGCACAATAGAGCCGAATGTGGGCGTTGTTGCAGTTCCCGACGAAAGACTTGATGTGTTAAAGGAAATGTATAATCCTGAAAAGGTAACACCTGCAATAGTTGAATTTGTTGATATAGCAGGGCTTGTTCGCGGTGCAAGCCGCGGCGAAGGATTGGGAAATAAATTCCTTTCACATATTCGCGAAGTTGATGCGATTGTACATGTTGTTCGCTGTTTTGAAGATACTAATATTGTTCATGTTGACGGCAGTGTTGACCCTAAGAGAGATATTGAAACAATAAATCTTGAGCTTATTTTTGCCGACCTTGAAAGCGTTGACAAAAGGATTGACAGAACGCTTAAAATGATGAAATCCGGCGATAAGAAGTATAACGCTGAGCTTGAGTTGTGGAAGCGTTATAAAGAGGCTCTTGAGGCGGGCAAAAGCGCACGAAGCGTTGAAATTACAGAAGATGAGGCAGTTATTGTTAAGGAGCTTTCGCTTCTTACAATGAAGCCCGTTTTATACGCCGCAAATGTTGCCGAAACAGATTTTGAAAACGGAATTGAAAATAATAAATATGTTTCAATCGTTCAGGAGCTTGCTTCCGGCGAAAATGCTGAGGTTCTCCCCATTTCCGCAAGAATTGAAGAGGAAATCAGCACTCTTGAAGGGGAAGAAAAGCAAATGTTTCTTGAAGAATTGGGACTTAAGGAATCCGGTCTTGACAGACTTGTTAAGAAAAGCTACAAGCTTTTGGGGCTTATCAGCTATCTGACAGCAGGTGCGCCCGAAGTGCGTGCATGGACTATCACAAAAGGCACAAAAGCTCCCCAGGCGGCAGGAAAAATTCACACTGATTTTGAAAAAGGCTTTATCCGTGCCGAGGTTGTAAGCTATAGTGACCTTATAGAATGCGGGTCACATGCCGCTGCCAAGGAAAAGGGTCTTGTTCGCAGCGAAGGCAAGGAATATGTAATGCAAGACGGCGATATAGTGCTTTTCAGGTTTAATGTGTAATATTTATTTTCACTTGAAACGCAGAGAAAGGAATGGTTATAAATATGAACAAAAAAATATTTTGTCTCATTTTGGCATCATGTCTTTTGCTCACATCATTTATACCGTTTGCTTCGGCAGATTGTACTCTTTATGCCTCTGACGGGCGGACAATAACGGTTCTTGATACAGTGGCAGACGCTTATCGGCAGGTGGGCTGGTATGATTCTCCGGAAGATGCCCGCATTATTACCATGTATGCAACAGACGGCAGAACCATTGAAATTCCCAATGCCCAGCATGACGCCTACCGTGCCGTTGGCTGGTATGATACTATTGACGAAGTAACCATAACCATGTATTCAATGGACGGGCGCACCCTTACGGTTTACAAGGATTCAGCCCCTGCTCATAACGAAGTTGGCTGGTATTATAATCTTTCTGATGTTTCCGTTAAAATGTATGATACCGATGGAAATGAACATACTATTTTCCGTGACAATATTGAAGACGCCTATAAAAGCGGTCTCAGTGAGAACAAAAAAGATGTTATGCAGCTTATGTTTGCTGATGACGGCAGAACAATGTATGTTAAGTACGCCGATGTTGAAGCCTACGAAAAGGTTGGCTGGTACCGAGGCGGCGGAAGGATTGACCCTGCTCGCCCCATGGTTGCCGTAACCTTTGATGACGGTCCCGGCAAATATACCGACACTATTCTTTCATGCCTTGAAAAATACGGCGTTAAAGCAACATTTTTTGTTCAGGGCAAAAATGTAAACGGGTATAAGGATACTCTTGCACGGGCGGTGAAGCTTGGTTGCGAAATAGGCAACCACACCTGGAGCCATGTGAATTTGAAAAGCTCCTCAAGTGCTCAGATTTCCAGTCAGATAAATTCAACAAATATTGCCGTATTTAACGCAACGGGCGTTTATCCGGCAGTTTACAGACCTCCCTACGGGGCATATAATTCAAGTGTTATTGCCGGTATTTCAATGCCTGCAATAATGTGGTCAGTGGATACTTTGGATTGGAAAACCCGCAGTGCCGAAAAAACACTTCAATCGGTTAAGGAAAACACCCGTGACGGCGATATTATTCTGATGCATGACATTCATGCACCCACCGCTGAAGCAGTTCCCGGCGTGGTTACGCATCTTCTGAAAAGCGGCTATCAGCTTGTTACCGTAAGCGAGCTTATTGCCATGAAAAAAGGTGTTGCTGCAAGCGGCCAGGTATATAACAGAGTTAAATGAATATAAGCCTCTCTTTTTGGAAATACTTTTTCAAAAAGGGAGGTTTTTTTCGATGAATTGTTTTTCTTGTATAACTGATGTTCGTGCCTGTGAAATATTGGATTCACGGGGGAATCCCACTGTTGAGGCAGATGTTTTCCTTGAAGACGGAAGCTTTGGAAGGGCGGCTGTTCCCTCGGGAGCGTCAACGGGGGCGTTTGAAGCCTGCGAGCTTCGTGACGGAAACCCGTCACGGTATATGGGGCGAGGAACACTTAAAGCGGTTGAAAATGTCAATACGGTAATCAGAGATGCGATTATCGGCATAGACGCTTTCGACCAAATCAGGCTTGACAAGCTTCTTATATCACTTGACGGAACGGATAATAAGCAAAATCTTGGTGCAAACGCCATACTGAGCGTTTCACTTGCCGCAGCGAAGGCAGCAGCTCAGAGCGCAGGATTGAGCCTGTACCGTTATATCGGCGGAGTAAACGCCCATGTACTTCCCATGCCTATGATGAATATAATAAACGGCGGAAAACACGCCGATAACTCTATCTGTTGCCAGGAATTTATGATAATGCCTGTTGGTGCAGAAACCTTCAGCAAGGGGCTTGCCGACTGTGCCCAGGTTTTTCACACCTTGAAGGAGGTTTTAAAATCCAAGGGATTTTCAACCGCCGTGGGTGACGAGGGCGGATTTGCGCCTAATCTTGAAAATGACGAGGAAGCCCTTAAGGCAATTTGTGAAGCAATTGAGAAAGCAGGCTACAGACTTGGGGATGATTTTAAAATTGCCCTTGACCCTGCAAGTACCGAAATGTTTGAAGAAGCCAAAAAGCAGGGCAAAGAGGGTAGCTATAGCTTCTGGAAGCGGGGCGAAATACTCTCCCGCAGTGAGATGATTTCCTTCTGGGAGGATTGGGTAAACAAATACCCCATTTTGTCCATTGAGGATGCCATGGCGGAAGAGGACTGGACCGGCTGGAAGGAAATTACACAAAAGCTTGGGAGCAGAATTAACCTTGTGGGCGATGATTTATTTGTTACCAACACAAAAAGGCTGAAAAAAGGGATTGAGCTTGGCAGTGCAAACTCAATCCTTATAAAGGCAAACCAGATAGGCACTCTTTCAGAAACTCTTGATGCAATTTCCACCGCACAAAACGCAGGCTACAAATCAATTGTATCACACAGAAGCGGAGAAACCGAGGACACCACCATTGCTGATATTGCCGTTGCCGTAAACAGCGGTCAGATTAAAACGGGTGCACCGTCACGAACGGACAGAACCGCAAAATACAACCGTCTCCTCCGCATT
Organism: Clostridia bacterium; assembly: GCA_036307325.1. GTDB lineage: Bacteria > Bacillota > Clostridia > UMGS1883 > UMGS1883 > UMGS1883. The sequence continues at coordinate 107 of JAXJXW010000054.1, read as the reverse complement.
GAAAAAGAGCTTGGTTCAAGTGCCTCCTTCGGTATTTGAACACCGATTAGCCTGACGATTCCAATTTGAACACCGATTTTGAAAGGTAAATTTCCGATCTATCTTTG
>JAXJXW010000053.1:0-3925 GCA_036307325.1 Clostridia bacterium | reverse complement strand
TTGTAATATGCCTTATCCTTTCGGCAAACAAACGCTTCCTTTGCATCCTCACCGTAATAAATTACAAACTCACCTTCACCGTGAAGCAATGGAGAAGAAACGGCAATGCTTGTGTATGTGCCTTTTCCTTCGGCGTCAATAAAGCCGTATGTATTTGATGTAACAAACACAACCTTATCTTCAATTGCAAACACATCTCCGTTTGTGAATCCTTCAAAAGCACGAGACAGATTTCCGTTTACCTCTACGGATTCTGTTTCTTCGTTTTTCATAAGCTTCACAAATCCCCTGTCACGGTTCTGATAATAGATGATTATAAAAAGCGCAAGCATTACCACAATGGCTGCGGCATTTTTTAAAATTTTTAATAGCTTTTGTTTATTCATAAGATACCTCCACAAGCGACAATCCCTGGGGCGGTGCAGTAATACCCATCAAACGCCTATCGCCTTTTTCGAGAAACTCCTTTACATTTTCTGTGGTTAACTTCCCGTTCCCCACATAAACAAGCGTTCCCGCAATTATCCTTACCATGTTATATAAAAAGCCGTCGGCTTCAATTCTCATTGTAATAAGATTATCGTTTTTATAAAGCTCCAATTTCATCACATTACGCACTGTGGTTTTTACACTTGAACCTGCGGCGCAAAAGGATTTAAAATCATGCCTTCCGCATATAAGCTTTGACGCTTGAAGCATTTTTTCAAAATCAAGCTTTATTGGATAGTGCCAGACAAATCTCCGCAAAAGCGGGTCACACACCTCGCCGTTTAAGATTTTATATTCATAAGCTTTTTTTACAGTATCAAACCGTGCGTTAAATTCTTTGTCAGCCACTTCACACTTGTATGCCCTGATGTCTTCGGGAAGCACCGTGTTTAATACAATATGGATTTTATCCGTGGGTATAGCGGTTTCACCGTGAAAATTACAGACATATGTTTTTGCGTGAACACCTGCATCGGTTCTTGAACACCCCGTTACCGTAATCTGACTCCCGAAAATTTCCGAAAGCTTATCCTCCAGTATTTCCTGTACGGTTATTGAGTTGTGCTGGCGCTGCCATCCGTGATAATCGGTTCCGTCATATGAAAGCGTTAATTTGTAATTCATTACTGCACAATCCTTATTATAATCAGCACAACGCATAGTAAAATTGAACTAAGCAGTGCATAAAAATCTCTTTTTTTAAATTCATATTTTCTGAAGCTTGTCCTGTTTGCATCACAGTTATAGCATCTGCATTCCATAGCAACTGCAAGCTCGTCTGCACGCCTGAACGCACTTATAAAAAGCGGTATAAATATGGGGAGCATTGCCTTTACTCTTTTTATCAGCCCACCCGATTCAAAATCGGCACCTCTTGAGGTTTGTGCCTTAATTATTTTATCTGTTTCATCAAGCAGTGTGGGAATAAAGCGGAGTGCTATACTCATCATCATTACAAACACCGATACAGGCACCCCGATTTTTTTCAGCGGAGAAAGCAAAATTTCAAGACCGCCTGTGAGAACGGTAGGCGTTGTTGTGAGAGTTAAAAGTGAAGTTCCGATAATTAAAAGAACAATTCTCACTGCCATTTTTATTGCCAATTGCAGTCCTGCATAGGTGATTTTAAGCTTCCATAGGGAGAAAAACACTGCATCTCCCGGTGTTAAAAACAGATTCAATACTGCCGTTAATACAACAAGAATAAGTATGGGCTTAATTCCGCGAAGCATAAAGCTTATGGGAATCTTGGAAAGCTTTATAATAAAAAGAGTGTACACAATAACAATCCCATACATAAGGGGCGAATTGATAGAAAATAAAATCGCCATATAAAATACAGTCCAAAGAATCTTTGTACGGGCATCCATTTTATGCAGCGGAGAATCGGCACTGTAATATTGCCCTATTGTTATATCTCTTATCATGCTTTCACCCCCAAAGCCTTTGCAATATACTCACACGCTTCATCAACGGTAAAAATATCGGAAGGCAAATCAAGTCCGTTTTCTCGGAGAATGCGAACAATCTTAGTAACTTCAGGCATATCAAGCCCGCACTTTTTAAGAGCGTCATAATCCGCAAAAACATTTCTCGAAGAATCATCCTTAATTTTTTGGCCGTTTTTTAAAATCACAATCCTGTCGGCGTTTTCTGCCAAATCCTCCATACTGTGGGAAATCAAAACAAGGCTAGTATCTGAATTTTTATGAATCTGCCGCAGTTCTGAAAGAAGCTGCTTCCTTCCCGACGGGTCAAGCCCTGCGGCAGGCTCGTCAAGTATTAAAAGCGAAGGCTTCATTGCCAGAACTCCCGCTATTGCAACTCGCCTTTTTTGACCTCCCGAAAGCTCAAAGGGGGATTTTTCAAAGAGAGCTTCATCAAGATGTGCAAGCTTTGCACTCTCTCGTACGCACATATCAGTTTCTTCATCACTCAGCCCCTTATTTTTAGGACCAAATGCTATATCACGGTAAACAGTTTCTTCAAAAAGCTGATGCTCAGGATACTGAAAAACAATTCCAACCTTGCTTCTCAGTGTCTTTGCCGCTTCCTTATAGTTTGTATATCCTTCGCCGTCTACGGTTATTTTTCCCTCTGACGGCAAAATAAGACCTGCAATTATTTGTGCCAGTGTTGTTTTTCCGCTTCCCGTATGACCTGCTATGCCGATAAATTCACCTTTTTTAATTTCAAAGTTCACTTTATTAAGTGCAGTGTTTTGTTCAGCACTGTTTTGTTTATAAAAATATGAAATATCTTCAAGCTTTATCATTTTGAATTTTCCTTTGCTGCTTTTAAAATTGCCGCGGCACATTCATATGGGTTAAGTACATCTTCACTGAGTTTAAGACCCTTTTTCTGCAAGCGGTGCATTAAAGACACCGACTGGGGTACATCAAGTCCCAATTCATTTAGCTTTTGTTCTTCCCTGAATATTTCCCTCGGCGGTGCATCCATTTCTATTTTGCCGCCGTTTAAAACTATAACTCTGTCAGCACGGGTTACCTCGTCCATATAATGAGTGATAAGAACTATAGTAATACCCATATCACGGTTTAACCGTGTGATGGTATCAATAACCTCCCGCCTTCCGCTGGGGTCAAGCATTGCCGTAGGCTCATCCAGAATAATACACTCAGGGCGCATAGCTAAAATTCCCGCTATTGCAACACGCTGCTTCTGCCCACCTGAAAGCAAATGAGGCGCACGCTTACGATATTCGCACATATCAACCGCAATAAGGGCTTCTTTAACTCTTCGGTGCATTTCCTCCTGCTCAATGCCTATGTTTTCAAGTCCAAAAGCAACATCCTCTTCAACTATTGTTGCCACAATCTGGTTATCAGGATTTTGAAATACCATTCCGGCTCTTTTTCTAAGCTCGTAAAGCTTTTTTTCGTCAGTGGTATCAATTCCGCAAACACTTATACTTCCGCCGCTTGGCAGAAGAATTGCATTTATATGCTTTGCAAATGTACTTTTACCGCTTCCGTTGTGCCCTATTACGGCAGTAAAGCTTCCCTTTTCTATATTCAGATTCAAGCCATCCAGAACAATGGATTCACTATCTTCGCTTTTGTAGGAAAATTTCAATTCCTTTGCCTCAATTATATTCATTTATTTCTCCCAACGCCCTGTAGCTCCGCACGGAAGTACCATTGAAGAGCTTGTAATTTTAAGACCTATTTCGCTTGATTCTACCCTTCCTTCAGGCAAGCAAAGCTTCATCAGATTTGTAAGCACCGTAGGAGATAATCCCGTTGTGTAGGAATTTATAATAAAAAACAACGGAGTATCACTCAGCAATAAGGCACACCTTCTGACAAAGGCGCAAATACTGTCCTCTATTTTCCAGACCTCTCCCCCCGGCCCACGGCCATATGAGGGAGGGTCCATTAAAATTGCATCATATGTATTTCCTCTTCTTATTTCT
>JAXJXW010000052.1:0-2637 GCA_036307325.1 Clostridia bacterium | reverse complement strand
TCGGAAATTTACCTTTCAAAATCGGTGTTCAAATTGGAATCGTCAGGCTAAGGCGGGAAGTATTATGATTATCAGAAAAATGTATGACGGCGAAATTTATCGGGTTATAGAGCTTATCAGCGATACGGTTCACGCAATATGCCGCAACGATTATACAGAGGAAGAAATAAACGCCTGGATTCCCCATAAAATGAATGCCATGCGTCTTTGGGAATCCCTAAGCGGATGCCTGAACCTTGTCGCAACGGACTCCGGCAAAATAGTTGGGTTTATAAGCGTTGACAAAAGCGGTTTTATAAACAGACTTTTCACTCATAAGGACTATCAAGGGCGTGGCATTGCCACAAGGCTTCTTGAAGAAGCGGAGCTATGGGCAAAAAAGAAAAGGCTGTCAGCGCTTTCACTGGATTCCAGCAAAACGGCAGAGGGCTTTTATATCCACAAAGGCTTCGTCAAAAGCGGCGTTTCCGTCATGGAGCGGGAAGGCGTTATTTTTAAAAGCAGTACAATGAAGAAGGTGATTTTATAATGGTCAAGCTTGGAAATGACTGGGATAAATACATAGGGAAAGAATTTGAAAAAGACTATTACCTCAAGCTGAGAAGGTTTTTGAAGGAGGAATACGCAAGCCACACTGTCTATCCGGATATGTACGACCTTTTTTCAGCCCTCAAGGAAACTCCGTATTCACAAGTTAAGGTAGTAATTTTGGGGCAAGACCCGTATCACGAGCCGAATCAGGCGCACGGAATGGCATTTTCGGTAAAACCGTCTGTTCCGATTCCCCCGTCTCTTCTCAACATGTATAAAGAACTAAATAACGAACTTGGCTGTACAATTCCCTCCACAGGCTACCTTTTGCCTTGGGCAAAGCAGGGGGTTTTACTTTTAAACGCGGTGCTCACCGTTCGTGCAGGGGAAGCTAACAGTCATCAGAACAAGGGTTGGGAGCTTTTCACCGACGAAATTATCCGTGTTTTAAACAATCGCAGGGACGGCGTTATTTTCCTTTTGTGGGGTAATAACGCAAGAAAAAAGAAGGAGCTTATAACATCACCTCAGCACTATGTTCTTGAAGCGGCACATCCAAGCCCCCTTTCGGCATCACGAGGATTTTTTGGATGTAACCACTTTAAAAAAGCGAATGAAATACTTATATCAAACGCAAAATCACCGATAAACTGGCAAATATAGCACAAAACCGTGACGGGCATAATGTTTTTTACAAGCTCTGTTTTAAGATTTTAAAATTTTGCTTGTGAAAATCAATTATGCCTTCTTTTTTGAGTTTACTTAAAACCGCTGACATTGCACTTCTTTCAACACACAGAAAATCAGCAAGTGCCTGCCTGTCGTAGGGGATTGAAAATACGGGCGTACCGCTTCTTTGCGACTCTGCATTAAGATACGCCATAAGCTTTTCCCGTGTGCTTCTTTTTGATATAAACTCAATTTTTCTGTTTAACGCAACATTTTTATTTGCAATATCGCTAAGAAGATTGTTAAGCAGCTTGTTGTGTAATTCACATGAGGTGTGGTTGGCATTCATCAGCTTCTCCCCTTCAATAAAGAGAATTTCGCATTCGCTTTCCGCCACAATGCTGATTGTGAGGTGCTTATCTCTGAGACAGCAGAACGCTTCTCCAAAGATGTCTCCCCTGTTCAGCCTGTCCAGAATATCTGCATTGCCGTAAAAATCATTTCGCATCAACTGAACACTGCCTGATACAATTATACCTATTTTTGTAATTTCTTCACCCTCATTGTAAATAATATTATCTTTGCCAAACCTTTTTATTTCGGCATCAAATTGCTTCAATAAAAGCATCAATTTATCCTCATCAATGCCACAAAACAATGGAATTTCCGATAAAAAACTGATAATTTTATCCATGGCTTCCTCCTTTTGTTGTTTTTCCAACATACATTTTTTCTTTATTATAGTAAACTGACACTGTGAAGTCAATACATATTATGGTCAGATTTTGCAAATAGTAATTTAGGTGGTTGTATGATTAAATTCAATCCTGATAAAGAAATCGTTGATATGGTAAAAGAAGGGCTTAAAAAAAGCGGAGGTTACTGCCCCTGCAGACTTGAAAGGACAGAGGAAAACAAGTGTATATGTGAGGAATTTCGCAGACAAATTAAAGACCCGGATTTTGTGGGCTTTTGTCATTGCCGATTATATTTAAAAACTAAGGAGTGATTGTGATGGAGCTTACGATTACAATGGAAAACTTTGAAGAAGAGGTTTTGAAAAGTCCCTTGCCCGTTCTTGTGGATTTTTGGGCAACATGGTGCGGACCATGCAAAATGATAGCTCCGCATATAGAAAAGCTCAGCAAAGACTATGCGGGCACAATAAAGGTATGTAAGGTTAATATTGACGAGCAATTTCCCCTTGCTGCGGCATATAAAGTAAGCAGCATTCCTACTTTGTTATATTTTAAAAACGGGAAAGTTGTCCAAACACTTATCGGTTATCACACAGATGAGGAGATTAAAAAAGAGTTAAATATATGAAAGGAGGTTTAATAAAATGAAATATGTATGCGATTTATGCGGCTGGGAGTATGACGAAGAAGTCGGCTGCCCCGAAGAAGGCATCGCTCCCGGAACAAAGTTCGAGGATTT
>JAXJXW010000051.1:0-17720 GCA_036307325.1 Clostridia bacterium | reverse complement strand
GAACTTTAATTCTTTGGACTGCGATAAAACGCACAGAACGCAAAAAGCTTTTTAAAAAAATTTTGGTTTTTTCTGTTATCAGACAATGGCGGAAGAAACGAAAGACGCTTTTTGCTACGAACAAGCTTCGCCTCTCGGTGTACCTTTGTACACCTTCGGGTAACCCAAAGCCTGCGGCTTTGGCTCAGTTTGTCCATTCTGCACTATTTTTCTTTTGCCTCCGGCTGCAGAAAAATGCATAGACCGCATAAATAATTAACGGGCGATTCATGAATCGCCCGTTAATTATTTATTCTGAGAACATTGGGGTAGATAAATATCTGTCACCCGTATCGGGAAGGAGTGCCACAATAATCTTCCCTTTGTTTTCGGGGCGTTTTGCAAGCTCCGTTGCGGCAAATACCGCCGCACCTGAGGATATTCCCACAAGAAGCCCCTCGCCCTTTGCAAGTGCCCTTCCGGTCTTAAAAGCATCTTCATTTTCAACCGCTATTATTTCATCATAAATTTCGGTATTGAGTGTGTCAGGCACAAAGCCTGCGCCGATACCCTGTATCTTATGGGGGCCTGCCGTTCCCTTTGAAAGAACGGGAGAGCCTGCCGGTTCAACCGCAACGACCTTAACATTGGGGTTTTGAGATTTTAAATATTCACCTACGCCCGTTATTGTTCCGCCTGTGCCTACACCTGCAACAAATATATCAACCCTTCCGTCTGTATCCTTCCAGATTTCAGGACCTGTTGTTTTTCTGTGTGCCGTCGGGTTTGCAGCGTTGGTAAACTGACCGGGAATAAAGCTGCCCGGAGTTTTTTCAGCCAGCTCCTGAGCTTTTTCAATAGCACCCTTCATTCCTTTTGCACCTTCCGTTAAAACAAGCTCTGCCCCATACGCCTTGAGAAGGTTTCTGCGTTCAACACTCATTGTTTCAGGCATGGTAAGAATAACCTTGTAGCCCCTTGCCGCCGCAATTGCCGCAAGACCAATCCCCGTGTTGCCGCTGGTTGGCTCTATAATAACGGATTTTTCATTTAAAAGCCCCTTCGCCTCCGCATCATAAATCATTTCCCTGGCAATTCTGTCCTTTACGCTTCCCGCAGGGTTAAAATATTCCAGCTTTGCCAATATTGTAGCTGACAAGCCGCTGTTTTTTTCATAGTTTTTCAGTTCAAGCAGCGGTGTGCCGCCTACTAAATCTGTAATACTTTCATATGTTTTCATAAAAATCGCTCCTTCTTATTTTAAATAAATCATACTGTTTTCCCCGTTATTATGTATATGAATATAATACGCCGCCGTATTGCCTATAATGCCTACCTATTTCATAGGAGTTATTGTATCATTTCTGTTTTTATTTGTCAATAGATTTTTGTGCTCCTTTAAACCTTAAGCATTAAAAGCCTGCTCCAAATCACCTATAATGTCCTTTATACTTTCCGTGCCTATAGAAAGCCTGATTGTGTTGGGCTTAATACCCTGATCAAGCAATTCCTCCTCTGAAAGCTGGGAATGTGTAGTGCTGGCAGGGTGAATAACCAGCGATTTTACATCTGCCACATTTGCAAGAAGCGAGAAAATCTGCAATCTGTCAATAAAAGCCTGTGCTTCCTTTGCGCCGCCCTTAATTTCAAAGGTGAAGATTGAACCTCCTCCGTTAGGATAATACTTCTCGTAAAGCTCGTGGTCGGGATGGTCTGAAAGAGCGGGATGATTAACCTTTTCAACAAGGGGATGATTTGTTAAGAACCCAAGAACCTTTTTTGTATTTTCAGCGTGGCGTTCCACACGAAGCGACAGCGTTTCAAGCCCCTGAAGAAGCAAAAATGCGTTAAAGGGAGAAATTGATGCTCCCGTATCCCGCAGAAGTATTGCACGAATTTTTGTTACAAACGCCCCGGCACCCACTGCCTTTGTAAAGGATACACCGTGATAACTGGGATTCGGTTCAACAAGAGAGGGGAATTTTCCGCTTTCCTCCCAATCAAACTTGCCACTGTCTACAATGACTCCACCAAGGGTTGTTCCATGACCGCCGATAAATTTTGTTGCAGAGTGAACCACAATATCTGCCCCGTGTTCAATGGGTCTGAATAGATATGGCGTTGCAAAGGTGGAATCAATCACAAGGGGAAGCTTTTCCTTATGTGCAATTTCAGCAAGGGCTTCAACATTGGGAATATCACTGTTGGGATTGCCCAAAGCTTCAATAAATATAGCTTTTGTTTCGGGAAGAATTGCCGCCTTTACCTCATCAAGATTGTGAATGTCCACAAAGGTTGTTGTAATGCCGTACTTAGACAGAGTATGTGCAAGAAGATTGTAGGTTCCGCCGTAAATAGTCTTTTGTGCAACAATATGGCCGCCGCCCTCTGCAAGATTTTCTATTGTATAGGTGATGGCTGCCGCACCTGAAGCTACTGCCAAAGCGGCAACTCCGCCTTCAAGTGCCGCAACTCTCTTTTCAAAAACATCCTGAGTTGAATTGGTGAGCCTGCCGTATATATTGCCTGCATCAGCTAAACCGAAGCGTGCCGCCGCATGGGCAGAATCTCTGAATACATATGATGTTGTCTGATAAATCGGTACTGCCCTTGCATCACTTGCAGGGTCGGGATTTTCCTGCCCTATATGTAACTGCTTTGTTTCAAAGCCCCAATTTGAAGTATCTTTTATTTTTGCCATTTTAAATTCCTCTTTTCTAAAATTATTTAAAGCTTTTTTATAGTCCTTAAAGCGGGCAATTCTTAAATCGCCCCTACAATTTTATTTATCGTCACATTCGGCCGTTTGTCCGACTGTGGCGCAAAAGAGAAAACCTGACCTCTGCAATATTTTTACTCATAGTCATCTTCCTTTGCTGTAATTTCTTATAATGCCTATCTGTTTAATATGTTTTATATACTAGCACACTTGGTTTTATTTGTCAACAATTTTAAAAAAATTTCTAAAAAATTTGTACGGGCGATTCATGAATCGCCCGTACAATGATTTTTATTTATTGCATATCTTCCCTTCAAACAAACCATGTTTATTGCAGTAATAATAAAATTTACCGCCGTACATTTTCGGAAATGTAACGCTTGGATCCTGCTGGGGATACAATCTTATCACCAAAACCCTATCAAAGGTTACATACGCAGCAAACTGTATAAAATGCTCCTTTGTCATTTCATGGTTAAAAGTGATGTAAAAATCATTTTCAATTTCCGAAACTTCAAATGTGTGACTATGGGAGTCTCCCATGGGTTCAAGGGGTAAAAGCCTCTTTCCGCAGCAAATAATCTGACCTTCTCCCGTACCCTCCATGACGCTTCCGCAATGGGGGCATACATAGAATTTTGTCTTTTTTAAATTTCCGCTGTCTTTTTTATTTTTGTCAAGATTTCCCGAAAGCAGTGAGTTTGTGCTTACGCCCAAAAATCAAATGATTCTATCCACTGTCCGTTCACTTTTACTTTTCAAAGCAATAAACATATCCGTCAGATATTAGCTCAATAGTTCCTTCAATATCAGTGCGGTGTATTTGCACCCCATGCAGTTTAAGATTTTCAAGTACAGACTGCTTCGGGAAGCCGTAAGGATTATCCCTTCCGACCGATATTACCCCATCAGAGGGCGATACTGCACTAAGATACGGAAGGCTTGTTGAACTGTCACTTCCATGATGGCCTACCTTTAAAACATCTGCCTCAAGGAGCACACCCGAAGAAAGCATTGCATATTCCGAAGCTGCCTGAGCGTCTGCCGAAAACAAAATTGACATATCAAGATAATTCATCCGCAAAACTGCAGAATAGTCATTAAGACTTGTATATTCATTGCCGTCAGGCGCAAGCACGGCAAACACAACCTTGTCAGCCTCAATTACGCTTCCCTTTGAAATATACCCGCATTTACAACCATTTTTCTCAAGAGCCAGAAGCATTTTTTCAAAGGTCTTTGTTGTATGCTCAACATTGGGCATATAAAATGCACCTACTTCAAAGGTATTAAGGATTTTTTCCATAGAGCCTATATGGTCTCTGTGGGGGTGCGTTGCAACAACATAATCTATTTTGTTATAGCCCTTTTCACGGATAAAGTCCACAAGGCTTTCACCAAAGGAGCTTAATCCTGAGTCTATAAGCATGCACTGACCGTTGGGAAATTCCAGAAACGAACAGTCTCCCTGGCCGCAGTCCAGAAAATAAACCTTAAGGGGCGGCGCACTTGTAATATTAACACGGCGATTTTTGTTATCCCAGGAAATATTGAACCCAAATTCCGCCACGGCACGGATTGGAACAAACATCGTTCCGTCACGGATTACCGCCACATGGTTCAGTGCCACCTCTTTGCTGCCACTTTGCATAGCTTCCTTATTGGCAGTAATACTTATTGTCCGTTCCCCTTTTATTGCATTGGCGGTGAGAAACGCCTCATCCCACGAAACTTGGGCGTTCACCGCCTCAAAAATGCTGCGCATGGGAACAAGCACCGCACCGTCTTCTATAACAGGCTCCGCCTCACATTCAAGCTTTTCGCCGTCTATATAAATTTGCACTGCCGCATTTGCATATACGGAATATGAAAACAAAAACACAAACACCGCTGTAAGATAAAGCAGCAGCCACCTTTTTTTACCAAACATCATTAAGCTTTTCCCCATTTATAAATGCTTTAATATTGTCTGCCGTCATTTGAATATTGCGCCGTCTTGCCTCAACGGAGGCCCACGCAATATGGGGCGTGAAAATAACCTTATGACTGTTTTTCACATTCAGAAGCTTCATATCGGGCAAAGGAGGTTCCTGAGAATATACATCAATGCCCACGCCACCTATATTGCCATTATCAATTGCATAGGCAAGGGCGTCTTCGTCAATGACGGCGCCACGGCTGACATTTATTATATAAGCTCCGTCTTTAAGGCTTGCAAGCTCTTTTTCACCTATCAAATGATATGTTTTTTCATTGAGAGGCGTTGAGAGAGTTATAATATCGCTTGTTCTCAAAATCTCCTCCATGGGAATTTGCGGATATTTTTCTGTTCTTTTGGCACCGCTTACAGTGGCATAGCGAACCTCCGCCCCGAAAGCCGCCGCACAGTCACCAATGCTTCGCCCTATTGCGCCCATGCCGATAATACCCCACTTTTTACCCGCCACCTCTCCAAAGGGCTTTCCCAAATGGTTTGCCGTGCCGCATTTTGAATATTTGCCGGATTTGACAAAATCATCATAATAACGGAGATTCTCCATCAATGCAAAGAGCAGGGCAAAGGTATGCTGACAAACGCTTTGACTGCAATATCCCGGCACATTGCGTACACGGATATTTTTCCTTTTGCAATAATCAACATCTATGTTATTATACCCAACCGCAAAAATACAAACAAGCTTAAGCTTTTTTCCTCTTTCCAATATTTCGGAGGTAAGCTGAATTTTGTTTAATATTACAACATCGGCATCACAAATGCGCTCCGCACATTCCTCCGCCGTTGATGAGCCGTATACCACCGTTTCCCCTATATTTTTAATGGGCGAAAAATCAATATCTTCGCCCATTGTATCCCCATCAAGAATCACTATCTTCATTTAATTGTCCTCCAACTTTTTAAGCTCATTCATATCTATCTCTTGATTTTGTGATCTTACATTTTTGAGAATTTTAATTTCTTCAACATTAAAATCTGCAATCTCGGATTCTTGTTCATTTTCAAGCTTTACCTTTACAAGACCCTGAAGGACAACCGCACTTTGCACCACGCCTTTACCCTTGGGTGTCATAACAACTGCTCCCGGTGAGGGTATTTTCTTCGCATATTCGTCATAGCAGTTTTGCTCATACTTAAGGCAGCACATAAGTCTGCCGCAATTTCCTGAAATTTTTGTGGGATTAAGACTAAGCCCCTGCTCCTTTGCCATTTTGATAGATACAGGGTGAAATCCGTCAAGGAAGGTGGAGCAGCAAAGCCCTCTTCCGCAAATGCCTATACCGCCAAGCATTTTTGCCTCATCACGAATGCCTATCTGGCGAAGCTCTATTCTTGTTTTAAAAACGGAAGCAAGCTCCTTTACCAGCTCACGGAAATCAACTCTGCCGTCAGAAGTGAAATAAAACAGAATTTTGTTTGCGTCAAAGGTATATTCCACATCCACAAGCTTCATATCCAGCTTGTGCTTGGCAATTTTTTCTTCGCAGATAACAAATGCCTCTTTTTCCTTCTGTTTGTTTTCAGCAAGCTTTTTAGTGTCCTGTGCAGTTGCTATTCTTACTATTTCCTTAAGAGGAGTTACAATCTCCTCATCAGTAATTTCCTTTATGGGAATGGATACCGTTCCATATTCCAGACCCCGTGCAGTTTCTACAATTACTGCTTCTCCCTGCTTGGGATCATATTCACCGGGGGCAAAATAATATGACTTTCCCGTATCCTTAAATTTAACTCCTACTACTTTTACCATGAATGTCCTCCCAACAGCTTATAAGCATATTTATTATCCACAAATCATATTTCATCGAAACATTAAGCTGCATTCTTGTTTGTGCAACCTTTGTTATTATCTCAGTGGCGGCGGTAAGCGTTACCTTTGAAGAAAACGCCTCTATAATACTGCGCATATCCTCATTTATTATTTGAGAACCTGTTTTAAGCACTGCCACATCACGCATAAAGCTTAAAAACAAGTCGAAATAAACACCGCATTCATTTACGGCACCCTTTGGCTTTTTTATACCGAAAAGCTCTGCCGCCTGAAATATGGCAAGGCGGTTTCCCGTAAGCGCAAATATAGCCTCAAACATATCCCTGCGAAGTCTGAAAAAGTCTTCATTTTCACATATTTCTATGGCCTTGCCTATTATCCCGCCGCTGTATTTGGCAACAAATTCGGCCTGACCTTCCTTTTGCGGATATGCACTTTTTATAAATTCCTCTATATCTTTTTCGGCAAACGGCTCAAACACAACCTTTGTTCCCCGTGAACGCACAGTCATAAGAAGATTTTGTGCATTTTCCGATAAAAGTATAATGACGCCGTATGGCGGCGGCTCTTCAAAAGATTTTAAAAGAGCATTCTGCGCCTTATCATTCATTGTATCTGCATTTTTTATTATACATATCTTTTTCTTTGCGATGGCAGGGCGTATATAAAGCTCCGACGCCATGGCACGAATATCGTCAACCTTAATATTTGCATTATCGCCCATTATATATAAATCGGGGTGAGTGCCTGCCATATGCTTTTTACAGTCGGGGCATTCCCAGCAGGGTTTTTTCTCCCCTGTACAGTGAATTGCCGCCGCAAAAATAAGCGATGCCGTATATTTGCCAATACCCTTCATTCCCTCAAAAATGTATGCATGCCCCACAGAAGAGTCATATACATTTGAAAGAAGCCTTAATAGCGCATTTTGTTTATTCAGAAACTGCTTCATTGTTCAAAACCTTTTTAATTCTTTTATAAAATGCAATTAAAAACATTACTGCCGCTAATGCAATCACGGCGCAAACCACACCTATTACAAAGCCGTTAATTGTTCGGCTGTATATTGTAAGGGCATTTGTGAACACATGGCAGAAGCTGTTTATTGCAGATGCAAACAAAATAGATGCGCCTCCCATGAACACCCCATGAACGAGACGGTTATTTGTATTTTTAATAAAGTACGCCAAAAGCAGAACGCAGGGCCAGCCTATAAGAAATTCCTTTGTTCTGGGGCGGGCCGGCATAAACTGCGTTATTTTGTTGCGCATAAACGCCTCCACTCCCGAAATGCTTTCCACATTACCGCTGCGCATGATATATATTCCCCCCACAAGTGCCGCAATAAGGAATAATATTACCCAGTATACCTTAATGTCCGCCGTGAGTATTTTTTTAATCTTGCCAAGGAGGCTTTCATGACTGTCCGTAAGCGAATAAATTGCAAATGTCGCAACCGCAAACAGTATGGGAACTATCAACGAAAGCTTAATTCCTCGGAAAATAAGCGTGTTTATATAATAGTCATGCCCGCTTAAAAGAGCACTCTGAACAAATCCGTTCACAATTACCAGCAAAAGGGAAGCAGCCATTGAAAACGCACAAAGAAGCGCACTTCCCATTTTGTCCTTAAGAGCTTCAATCCCCAAAAACAGTACGGTGATTGCAAAACACGGCGCAGTAAGTGCAAACAAAGACGAATACAAAAGTACAAGGGCTTCAGGCATTACAAAGGTTGCAATTGCCCCCAACACACCGCAAATTGCCGCCGCAATCTGAAGAGGCTTAATTTCACGCCTTGCCAATAGCTCTATTATTGTGAGCCACATTAAAATCATAAGCAAAAGAGCAAGAGCACTTACAAATCTTCTGTGTACACTATATCCCGAAACACAGGTTTGTTCATTTGTTATATTAAAGCCCGCTGAGGTAAGCTTATCCTTCACAAGCCTTGTTGCTTTATTTGTTATCTGTGCCTTTTCCAGGGCGGAGCTGTTACCGTTTGTAAGCTGAGTAATACTTACAAAGCGGATATTTCTATCCATAACCGAATTCAAAATCTGGTAATAGCGGGTTTCATACTGGGTTACCCCTGTATTGCCCTTAACATAATCAACCGTATCGTAATTTCTTACAACTCTGCCGTCTGCGCTTTCAATCAGCTTTTCATAGCCGTTGGGCTTATTATTTGAAAGCTGGTCAAGATTTTCCGTGAGTATAAGCGTAAGCTTGTATTTTTCTATAAGCTTGCAGAAGGCCTTGTAATTCTTCTTGGCGTCCTTTGATTCAGGGTCCTTACATTTTGAATTGTTTTTCAGATTAAGGTACTTAACATCATATTTCTTTATCAAATCCTCAACCAGTGATATATATTCCGTATTTTTGTAATCGGCAACAAGCATGGCAAGTGCAATCTCAAAGCCGCTTTCCTTTGCAATTTCAAGCTTTTCCTCATCAAAGCCTATCATCATTTGCCATTCGGTTCCCGTTTCATCATAAAGCACATATACATCTCCCCCATAGGGCGTTGTAAGGTGCAGATATTCATCACTGTTATACCTTGCGGGAATCCATTTTGCAAGATATTCCTTTGCTTCGTCACGGCGTGTTATAATAACAAGGCTGTTATTGTGAACACGCTTATTTTTCTTGAGAGCCTCAACAATAACCTCGCTCTCATCATCATATTTGTGGCACAAAACATTGTACTGAATAATTGTTACCATACCTGTATTGATAAGGGTGTTTCCGCTTTCTTCCCCGATTATGGCGGTGTTTACGCCTATATCAAGATTTTCCTTGAGCACGGTATTAAGCTCATTGCTGCTGAGAGCCATTTTTGTATTATTTAAGCTGAGTGCCAAAACAACATTGTTGTTTTTAGCTTCGCTTTTTATTCTTGTTAAAAAGGTGGGCACCATAAGCGCAATAATAACAACTGCACATACGGCGCGGATAATCATGCTGCGTTTTTTCATAATAGACAGGACCCCTTTCCTTGTGAATTATCACTTTGTATTTCTGCCGTTTAAAATATCCTTAACTGTATTATTGAGAACAAGTATTCCTATGTAGACTGCTCCGCAAAGGCCAAGAGGAACAAGGAAAAGTGCTTTGCCTTCAAAAAGCTTCGGTGCGAAGGACTTAAACAGGGAAAAAACTATAATGGCTCCAACTCCGCCCGCAACAATTTTTGCAACCTTCTTCATCAGTGCGGCATCTATATATCTCCCTATTGTTTTACTCATGGCTACGGCAATCATTATTGCATAAGCGGTAAAAAGCACCGTTGTGCTTGCACTTATCAAAAAAGCATTTCCGCTATTCATAAAAATTTTGTTTAAAATCATTTTAAGTGCCACAACCGCTGCGGTTCCGGATACGGTATAAACATATTTTGAATCAAGATACAAAATTTTATTAAACAGTTCCTGGCATATATATCCGAAGGCACCAAGGGTATAAACTGCGAAGAAAACGGCAGTTGTCGCCGTTAAATCGGCAGTGAATTCACCCCGTTCATACAATAGCCCTATAATATTTTTGCCAAAGCAGCACACCGTAAGAATAAAAGGGATAAAGATTGCGAACATTACGGTAATTATGTACTGCACCAAAGACCGAACATAATCAATATTGCCCTCCTCATAATTTTTGCTTATGGAGGGGAATACAACATTGCTCATTGCAACAACGAAAACACTTGAAATGGTAACAAACAGATTTGACGCATAGGTAATTGTTGACGCAATGCCGCTGTCTGCGCTTACTGCCGCCTTATCAAGCATGAAGCACAGCTGAAACATCATATTTGAAATGAAAATAAATACAATTTCAGGATTAAGCCCTGCCTTTGGCTCACTTCTGCGGGGCAGTGAGAAAAGCCTGTACCCCTTTTTATAAAATGACGGCAGCTGAATAACAATATGCAGAAGCCAGCCTATTGTTGTAACAACACTAACCATCATAATATTTACATTTTCAAACAAAAGCGATGCGATTATTATGCAGTTAAAGGGCAAGCTCATAATGGAAGTGATGAAGAACACTCCACAATTCTGCAAAACCCCCGATATAATATATGCTATTATTACAAACAGAAACGACGGCAGCATTATATGCATTATGTCAACCGCCACCGCATAGTCATTTCCGCTTATTCCGGGGAGAAGTATATTTACAATACTGCCCGAAAAAACATACATAAACGCCGACGCCAGCAAAACCCACAATGTGGTTTTTGTTATAAATGATGAAACATATTCACGCTTTTTCTCCAGCAAAGCATACAAGGGCTTATTCAGATTTTTTATAACCAGCGTTGAAAGAGCAACACCTATTCCCGTAAAAATAAGATTGACAAGCCCGAATACCTGAAAGTACACATCTGTCACGGTTGTTGCGCCGAAAACCGAAGCAAAAACAAGCTCCCTGTAAAAGCCCAGCCCCTTAGCAAGCAATATTCCCAATACAACCATTATATATGCGGCACCATTCAATTCTGTCAGCCTCCTCACAATACTTTAATAATATACTATTTTACTATCATTAGTCAAGTAAATCGAACATTTTTTTGCTTTTATAATACATGAGTGGCGGTCTGCGATTCACCTTTTTGCCGCAAAAATAATAATATGTTACAGAGGTGTTCTCTATTTTTATTATTTTGCAAGTAAGGTGATGTTTATGGATATATCTGCGATGCAATTAGGATTTGCACTTACAGGCTCCTTTTGCACATTAAAAACGGTTGTGGGCGTTATGCGCCATATGAGCGACATGGGCTTCAGCCTTGTTCCCATAATGAGTGAGGTTGTATATTCCACCGATACACGCTTCGGTTCCAAGGAGTATTTTATTGACGAGGTTGAGAATATTTGCGGAAGAAAAATTATAAAATCCATTACCGAAGCCGAACCAATTGGTCCGAAAAAGCTTCTTGACGCTCTTGTGATTGCCCCCTGCACGGGAAATACGCTGGCAAAGCTGGCAAACGGAATCAATGACGGCTGTGTACCCCTTGCGGCCAAAGCAACGCTCAGGAATAACCGCCCTGTTATAATTGCACCGTCAACAAATGATGGGCTGGGTGCAAGCGCAAAAAATATAGGTCTTTTACTTAACACAAAAAATATTTATTTTGTACCCTTTGGGCAGGATGACCCCCATGAAAAAAACAATTCTCTTGTTGCCAAGTGGGATAGTCTTATTCCCGCAGTGGAAAGTGCTCTTTCAGGAAAGCAGCTCCAGCCTGTAATAAGATAAAAAAGGCAGTAGCACAGCATTTTGATTATTGCTTTGCTACTGCCTTTTTATGACAATAATCCACCCTGAAGCGGCAGTTTTTTAAACTCAGAATGAATTTCTGTTTATAACAGATTTTATTGAGTTTTCTGAAAGCTTATATAAGCCCGGCAGCTCAACTGTTTCCGGCGCACTGTTTTGTTTCACTGCTTTCATTTCTGCACGGGCAGAATCATTCACATATTTTAAAATTTCATTTCGTGAATGAACGGTTTGCCCGCCCATTGTAACCGTTGGAATATCCGAAAGCTCTGACATTGCAAATGCGGCAGAAGAAGAAACTAAAATGGTAAATACCAAAAGCGCTGAAATTATCGCCCTTTTCATGTATAATCCCCCTTTTTCAAGCAGGAATCGGACCTTTTGTCAGTCTGATGTTTTTACGGCTGTGCCGGAATCTGAACATTTATATGATATGAAGCAGTATCATAGCCGTCAATATTACCGCCGAGATTTCCTTCATATTTGTCAAATTCCTTCAAAAGAGCCTTGTGTCCGTCTTCATCTGCAACCCAATACTGAATAGCATCATTTGTAGTTACAAAATAAGTCTTTCCGAACTTGCCTGCAGGGAATCTGTATACATAAGCATTATCCACAAGTGCTGCAGTACCGTCAAGGAACTTCTGTTCAACAACTTCATATACTCCCGGCTGGCTTTCATGGAAGAATGCAAACTTCCACTCAACCTTTGGAGTAGCAATACCGTGTGTATAACGGTAAATTCTGTCCTTTCCGTCTTGACCGTCAAGAACAACACCGTTTACAATAAGGTACTGATACTGATTATAAGGTTCTTTTGCTTCATATAAGGGTGCGCTCCAGCTTATTTTTGCAGTATTTACAATGTCAAATGAATCGCTGTCCCACTTCCAGCTATCTCCGTGAACAAGATATTCGGAAGCAACGCTCTTTGTCTGCTTGCCTGCACCGCTTTTGTTAAGCTGCGCCGTAACATACTTGCTTCTTACAACGGGGATATTTGCCGCAATTTCCGTGTCACTTACTACATAACGGTTATTTTCATCAACCGCACTCAGCTTATTAACATCATAATTTGCAACAAATTTCTTCCAATTTGCTATAGCACTGTCAACGCCAAATGCCTTATACATTGCCTGTTCTTCAAGAGAAAGAACCTGACCCTGATTGTTATAATAGCCAAAGCCGTAATTTTTCATATCATAAGAAACATTAACGGCAGTTCTTGCAGTCTTTGTTTTAAGAGTTGCGTCAGGAATTTTGAATTTAGCATTTCCGCGCGAATCTTCACAGCCAAAATCCCAAGTCCAAGTCTTGTTGTTTATCTTAGTCTGCTGTCTTTCCCAAATATAATGGGGGCTTTGAATTTCCCATTCATAATCACGGCGGCGTGTTTCCCACTGAGGGAAGAGATTGTTATACGCAGCTATATCTGCCTGCTTTTTCCCTTCGAGATACATTACGCTGTACCCTGCGTGAGGATATGCATTTTCATAACCTGCGAATTTCCATTCTGCTTCAACGGGAACAAGCACCTGCTTGTTTGTGTAGCGGCCGTTTATAACCTCATTATAAATTTTGTTGGGATTATAAGGGTCAGTTGTATCATAGCCTGCAAAAACCATGTTATCCATTTCCGAATGAGCTGACGCCATCGAAGCAGCAAGCATAAGCACTGCGACTGCTCCTGCAGCAACTCTTCTGATTTTTTTTGCCATGTTTTATATTCCTCCTCGAAAATATTAAATTTTAGATGCACGCCAAGAAACGAGATAACAAATTTTTTAAAGCTCTTAAAAGCGCCGCCACCATTTAAGCATACTTTAAATATAAATTTTCTCGAATTTTGGCAGAATGCACTATGCAATATATCAATAAACTTGATATATTGCATAGTTTACTACATTATTTTTCAATTGTCAATAGAAAATATCAATTTTATCGTTTTTGTTATCATTGTTAAATCGACAAAATTGATATAAAATCACATATGAGGGAAAGATTTATATGTAATTTTTAATTGAAAGTGGACATGCGTATGAATAATATTAAACAGCTCCGAAAAAAGCATGGCATGAAGCAAATTGAATTGTGCAGACTTTTAAATATTGCACAGGGCACTCTTTCAGGCTGGGAAACGGGAAAATTTGAGCCTGATGTTTCCGCCCTGGTAAAAATGTCCGAAATATTTGGTGAAACGATTGACTATATTTTGACGGGCAGAATTGTTGTGTCTGATTCTGATTTTAAACAAATTCCTGTTTACAGTTTGGATAATTTTACCACCCCTGCAGAAAACATTGCTTATATAAATTATTTTGCACAGGACAATACCGATTTGTTTTGCCTTAAAATTGATTCGGAAAAATTCAGGCACTCCGATTTTATAAACAATATTTTCATACTGAAGAGGATTTCACAATTTTCAGAAAAATTGCCGATGCTGATACGGCACATGGATAATTTTTATTTATGCAATGCAATTACAGGCACAGACTATGTTGTACCCATAAACAATAGCTTAGACGATTTTAAGTACTTTTCCCGCGATGACTTGGCGACCGGGAAAGCAGAAATAATCGGCGAGATAATCGAAATACGCAAGGTTTTTGATACTTCGGTTTAATGCATTAAAAGACGGGGCAAGCTCACTGGTGTGTGAGTTTGCTCCGTCTTTTTTTGCATTGCAATATCGTGGAAGCTTTTACTTTTTCTGAAGAACAATTTTTATAAAATTCAGATACCTTCCACCGCCTGCTTCCATGGATTTACGGTCACCTACGGCGTATTCGTTTTCCTGCTTCAGCCAATCTTCCCAGACCTCATCATTTGATTCCATTTCCGACACTTCAATCACATTTGCGCCACTGCACTTTTCGACCATATCTGTCCAGTAGGAAGTGTCATGCATGTATTCAAGCTGTTCAGGAGTCCACGAAAGCAAAAGCTCGGAGGGAAGACTGTCATGACAATCCTTTTTCATTCCGGGAATAGCAATATATATGTACCCACCCTTTTTAACAAAGGGCAAAAGCTTTTCATCAAGATACCTTGGGTCACGGCCGAAATAATTATAAGAGTCGGTGCTGATTACTGCATCAAAAAATTCTTTTTCAAAAGGAAGCTTTTCGGCATCGGCTTTTACAGGCACAATTTGTTCTTCCCCAAGCCCCATTTCATCAAAGAACCTGCGGTTATCCTCAGGATTGCTCCATAAATCTGCGGCGTAAACGGTGAATCCGTACTCCTTTGCCAGAAATACCGATGTAAGTCCCTGACCGCTTCCCAAATCGCAAACAACGGCATTTTCGGGAATTTTATTTCCCAACATAAGCTCTTCTTCCAGCTTTACGGGGTTTGGTCCCATAATTTTTGCCATAAGCTCAGGTGTATTGTACTTTTCACTTCTGGGATATTTCATCTAATTTCTACCCTTTCTCTCTTCAAACCTACAAAAAAAGCGTTCAATATGACTATCTGCGGCTTTTATAACCGCTTCTTTATCCTCTGCCGCGTCATAGATATAATAGAGCATGAAAATCGGAGCGTAAAATTCCAGTGCGGTCTCCTCTGCCCCTTCCGATTTACCTGTTAACGAAGCGAATATATCCTTCATATAATCAAGCGGACCGCCGGCAAGATACTGATGATACAACTCCTTCATTTCAGGGTTACGGTATTTTTCTATAGTGAGCAGCCTTCGGAAGCATGAAGAAAATTCATCCTGAGTCCAATGCAAAAACTGTGCCTTGGTATAGGTCTTAATTTGTCGGACAGATGTTTTTTTATAAGCTTCCTCGTCATTGTCTACAGTTGTCTCTGGCATACTGTGCTCTCTTGCTCCCTCAGCATCCATTTCCACCATACGGGCAAGAATGGAATCGAATATATCGCGCTTGCTCTTGTAGTGCTTGTATAATGACGGCGCTTTTATACCAACGGCAGATGCAATCTGCTCCACGCTCACATCACCATATCCTTCACAGGCAAAGAGCCTAAGTGCCTCTTGTAAGATTTTATCCTTTGTGGTTTTTCTTTTCATACAGCACCGCCATTCAGGCTAATATTCATTAGCCTTATTATAATCTAACATTCATTATCTGTCAAGATTTTTAAAAATTATATCCATTTTTCTTGTGAAAAGTGCACCCATAGCGTTTATATTGTTTCAACCCTTATTATTCCGGTGGTTCCCGATGATAATTTTGAGGTCATACCTGCGGTCATTACAATTGTATCCCCCTGCTTAAGATTAAAATGGGTTTTTGCAGTCATTAAAGCATGGTAAAAAAGCACATCACTTGAAGAAAATTTCTCACTTAAAACAGGAAGCACACCCCAGGAAAGGGCAAGCTTATACCACACCCGTTTATTTACCGTCATGCCGATAATATCAACAGGTGCCCGAAAACGCGACACCATTCTGACGGTCATTCCCGACATTGAGCAGGCTACAACGGCTTTTGCGCCAATATCTATAGCCATGCCGCAGGTTGAATGGGAAACGGCATCTATCTGTGTTTTTATTTTAAAATCGCTTGTACGGAAGCGTTTTTCATAATTTATATGCTTTTCCGTTTCTTCAACAATTTCTGCCATTATTTTTACCGTTTCCGACGGATATTTACCTGCCGCCGATTCTCCCGAAAGCATTACGGCACTTGTTCCGTCATAGACGGCGTTTGCCACATCTGAAATTTCTGCTCTGGTAGGTCTTGGGTTATAGATCATGGATTCAAGCATTTCTGTAGCAGTAATCACCCTTTTGCCAAGCATACGGCACTTGGTTATTATATATTTTTGAATTGCGGGAAGCTCCGCAAAGGGAACCTCAACCCCAAGGTCACCCCTGCCAATCATTATGCCCTCACACTCACGGCATATCTCTTCAATGTTATCAACCCCTGCACGGTTTTCAATCTTTGCAATTATTCCTATATCCTCACCGCCGTTTTCATAAAGGAATTTTTTGATTGTCAAAATCTCCTCCCTTGTGGAAACAAAGGATGCCGCAACAAAATCAACGCCGTTTTGAATACCGAAAAGCAAATCCTGTTTGTCCTGCCCACTGAGATAAGTCTGATGCAGGATTTTATTTGGGAAGCTCATGCTTTTTCTGTTTGAAAGCTCCCCGCCTATAACCGTGCGGCAAATAATATCTTCGCCCTTAATTTCCGTAACCTCAAAGGTTACCAGCCCGTTATTTACAAGAATTCTGTCACCTGTTGACAAATCCTCCGTAAGCTTTTCATAATTTACCGAAACACGGGTTTCGTCACCCTCTGTATCTTTCGTGGTGAAGGTAAATATATCCCCGTCATTAAGCTTTATTTTTCCGTTTTTAAATGTTTTTATCCTATATTCGGGGCCCTTTGTATCAAGCATTATTGCAATGGGAAGATTGAGCCTGTCCCGAACACTTTTTATCATATCAAACTGTTTTTTATGCTCTTCATGAGTGCCGTGGGAAAAATTGATTCTTGCCACATTTAATCCGTTAAGGCACATCTGTGTAAAAACCTTTTCACTGCTGCTGGCAGGACCAATCGTGCATACGATTTTAGTTTTTCTCATTTATACCATTCCTTTACTCATTATAAATATAGTGTTTCCCGAAAAACAGATTTGTATCACGCACACATTATATCGTAGAGGCGAAGTTCGCCGATAGCTATGGGCGATAAAAAAAGAGGAAATTTGCCTCAAAAGCAAATTTCCTCCTATAACTGCACTTTACTTAACTTTTAATACAAATTAAGATGGTCTTGCAAAAAATACATATTACATTGCCCTTAGCGGTCTGTGCATTTTTCCAAAGCCCGTGGGGCTAGCCTGACGATTCCAATTTGAACACCGATTTTGAAAGGTAAATTTCCGATCTATCTTTGTTAAAATGCTCGCAAATACGCATAGTATTTGCTCCGCTTTTGCCTTGATATATCAAAAATTTACTCTTTCAAAATTCCCAG
>JAXJXW010000050.1:0-6745 GCA_036307325.1 Clostridia bacterium | reverse complement strand
CGGATTGGAGAAAACAATGCAAAGACAAATTATAAAGCTGAAAGCACTTGCCGAGCTTGGCGAAGGCAGTGCCGAAATAACAGATGAAAGCGTAAGTATTTTTACAAGCGGTATCAACGGTGCTCTCAAGGCATGGCTTATAGGAGGGGAATCTACGCCTATCGGCAACCTTGTAGACGGAAGAATTCACCGTGAAATTGACACCACGGCGCATAGCGGAATTTTAATAACCCAGTGCGGCCGCCAAATGCTTATCGGGAGATATAAAAACGCTTCTGATTCCATTCCTCCCTTTGCCATAGACGGTTTTGAGTGGAAAAAGGTAGAAAGCCGAAAATTTGAAACGGAGAGCGAAAAGGTAAAATATATACTCAGCAATAAGACGCTGTTTGAATTTTATAAAAAGTACGGCCACTATTATCTTGGCAAGGGTGCAGAAAAATACGCCATTGCCTTTCCCTGCCGCAATGGCGAAAATCCCTTTTCCTTTACAGGTCAGCACTGCATTACAAAGAACGGCTATGAGATTTTAATAGTAGAAGAAAAAACCGTATAATCATCAGGTCGGGAATAAGGGGGATGAAATAAAATGCAGACTGAAAATATAAGCAAAAGACCCGGAGGCTTTATAATACACGGTGATTCCGCAGGGGCAATAAAGCCAAAGCCCACGGTGGAAATAGAAGCCTCAAAGCATTGGCAAAGGGCGGTTAGGAGTGGTGCGGGAAGGCTTGCAACGCTTTTATCACAGATATTCGCCGCATATACAGCTTGTGCAGCATCAATAAATAAAAGATTTAAAGCCTGTGCCCTTGCTTTTTTAATTTGTGCCTGCTGCACAGCAGTGTTTTTTAAATACTTCACATTTGGAATATCCATATACCATAACGGGAATTACATAGCCATCACCACATCTGCCGAGGAATATGAAAAAGCCGCTGCCGTTTTTAGTCAAAGGCACGAGAATGCGCCGCATTTTACCCTTGCCCCTGCCATAATTATTAAAGCTCAAAAGGAAAGCTCCCCCTCCCTTTCATTGTCAGACAAGCTTCTGCTCGCCTTACCCGATTATAAAACGGCATATTCACTTTGTGTTAATTCAAATGTTATCTTTTCTGCAGAAACAGAGGAAAAGGCACAAAAAATTTTAGACGAGTATGTTTCATCATTTTCAATGAACGGTGATATAAAATCCACTACCGATTATGAAATAAAGCCAAGGGCCATAAATTTAAAAGAGATTGATACTGACGAGCAGTGCGCTCAGAAGCTTATTCAAAGCAGTGCCGTTTCTGTTGTTAGCGTTGTAGATACCTCCTTTGAAGAGCCTGTTCCCTACGAAACGGTAACAGAGGCAGATTCTTCCTTATATATAGGCGAAACCGTGACGCAGGTAATCGGAGAGGCAGGCAGTAAACACATCTCAAAGGAAAGTACATATGTGAACGGGCTTTTGCAAACGGAAAAGGTTTTTTCGGAAAATATTGTACTTAAGCCCGTTACAGAAGTCATACGAACGGGCACCAAGCAAAAAAACATATTGGAAAGCGGCGTTATATACCCCCTTCAGGGAACTGTTTCATCACCCTTCGGACCAAGATGGGGGCGAAATCATGACGGTATTGATATAGCCGTTTCCGTGGGAACTGATGTAAAGGCTGCGGAATGCGGAACGGTGAGCTATGTTTCCGAGGACGCCGGGGGCTACGGAAAGCTTGTGCGGATAGACCACGGCTACGGAATGCAGACGGCATATGCACATCTTGATAAAATTGAAGTAACGGTGGGGCAAAATGTGAAGGCAGGTCAGTGTATTGCCAAAAGCGGTAATACAGGGCGTTCAACCGGTCCTCATCTCCATTTTGAGATAATTAAAGACGGAACACAGATTGATCCACAGCCCTATATGCACAAATGAAATAGGGGCTTCAGGAAAATGCACAGACCGCTTGTAGGGGCGATTCACGAATCGCCCCTACATTTTCCCAAAAAAGCAAGGAGTTGTTTAAAGCACATATCTTTAAACAACTCCTCTGATCTATTTAACGCCGCTGCATTCAAGCTCTTCAATACACCAATCCTCACCATGGAAGTCATAGTACAATTTTTCGGCATTTTGCACAGGCGTAAAGCCTGCCTTAATATAACAGTTGTATGCCGCAAGGTTACTGTCCACTACACCGATTGTTACCTTTTCAGTCTTAAGTATTTCAAAGGCATATTTAAGGGCAAGGCGTATCATTTCCTGTCCATACCCTTTTTTACGCGCCAAGGGATTTATAATAACAAACCCGAAACGAAGAATTTTCTTATTCTCATCGGTAAAACGCATAAGCAAATGTCCCACTGCGCCCGTTTCATCAAATGCCGTCATGGGATAAAAATTATCCTCAAAGGATGTATTTTCATAGTATTCATTCATATCCTCTGCACTTATGGGATAATTCTTATATCTGTCAATACACCACAACCTGAAAATCCGTTCATCATTTATCCACGATACAATTTGTTTTGCGTCACATTTTTTATAGGGTCTTAACCTTAACATTATTTACCTCCCTAAAGCAAGCTTTCTGCATATCTTACGGTTTCCATTGCATCTCTTGCATATTTGTCCGCACCTATCATATCAGCATATTCCTGTGTCAGCACTGCGCCGCCCACAACCACTTTGCAGGAGGGGAATTTTTCGTTGAGGATTTTAACCGTCTCTTCCATAGAAACAACAGTTGTTGTCATAAGTGCACTGAGACCAACAAGGGGTGCATTATGGGAAATTGCCGTTTGTGCAATAAGTTCGGGGTCAACATCCTTTCCCAGGTCTATAACATCATAATTATAGTTTTCCAAAAGCACCTTTACAATGTTTTTCCCTATATCGTGTATATCTCCCTTTACGGTGGCAATTACGATTTTATATTTTTTTGTATCCTCACTTTTTGCAGGGAGGCTTTTTTTCAATTCATCAAATGCCGCCTTTGCCGCTTCTGCACTCATGAGAAGCTGGGGCAAAAACGCCGTTTTTTCCTCGAAGGCTTTACCAATATGTTCAAGCGCAGGTATAATGCAGCCGTCTATTATTTCAAGGGGATTAACCTCCCCCAAAAGCTTTTTCACACTTGATGCCGCTTCATCCTTCATCCCTTTTATTACGGCTCGCTTTAATTCATCTTGGGGAGTTTTTTTATCATCTGATATACTCACCTTTTGTTCTGCCACAAATTTTGAAGCATATTCAATATATCTTCCGCAAACAGGGTCCAAATCCGAAAGGGCGCAGAATGCGAAGTATGAATCCATCATTTCTTTTCCATGGGGGTTCATTATTGCCGCACTTAAGCCGCAGCGAAGTGCCATTGTGAAGAAGGTTTTATTTATTATTCCCCTTTGGGGAAGTCCGAAGGACACATTTGAAACTCCAAGGCTTGTCTTTATTCCCATTTTTGTAAGCCGTTCTATACATTCAAGTGTTACAAGTGCCGATGCACTGTCCGAGCTTACGGTCATTGCCAGGGGATCAATAATTATATCTTCTTTTCCTATATTGTATTTTTTTGCCCATTCAATTATTTTTTGGGCTATTTCAATTCTTCCCTCTGCCGTTTGAGGAATGCCGCCCTCGTCAAGAGTAAGCCCTACTATTACGCCGCCGTATTTAGCCGCAAGAGGGAAAATCTGCTCCATCACCTCTTCTTTTCCGTTCACAGAATTGATAAGAGGTTTTCCGTTATATACCCTTAAAGCGGTCTCCATAGCCTCAGGGCTTGCCGTGTCTATTTGAAGAGGCAAATCCGACACTGACTGAATAAGCTTTACGCAGTGTGCCAGCACCTTTGTTTCGTCAATTTCAGGCAGTCCCACATTTACATCAAGAACGCTTGCCCCCAGCTCCTGCTGAGAAACGCCCTCCTCCAGAACATAGTCAAATTTATTTTCACGAAGTGCCGTTTTAAACAAGGGCTTTCCCGTGGGGTTTATGCGCTCGCCAATCAGTACGGGGAGCTTGTCAAAGGTTACCGCATGGGTGTATGAAGAAATAACGGTGCGGTTTTTGGGTGTAATAGGGCTTAAGGGAAGCTCTTTGGTTTTCATTTTCAGGCATCGTATATGCTCAGGGGTTGTTCCGCAGCAGCCTCCGAGAACTCTTGCTCCCAATTGGGCAATTTCTGCCATTGTTTCGGCAAAGCTTTGCGGCGTTACCTCATACACGGTTTTTCCGTCAACAACAACGGGAAGCCCTGCGTTGGGGTTTACAATAACGGGAAGGCTTGAAGCCTCAGTCAGTCTTTTAACTATGGGAAGCATTTTGTCAGGCCCCAGACTGCAGTTGATTCCAAGAGCATCAACGCCAAGCCCCTCCAGCATTGCAACCATTGCCTCAGGAGAAGCCCCTGTCATAAGCTTTGATGTTTCGTCATAAACATTGGTAACAAAAACGGGAAGACTTGAATTTTCCTTTGCCGCAAGCACTGCGGCTTTTGTTTCGTGGCTGTCGTTCATGGTTTCTATAATAATTAAATCTGCGCCGTATTTCACGCCAAGCTTTACAGTCTCGGCAAATAATTTCACCGCATCTTCAAAGTCCAGATCTCCCAGCGGTTTAAGAAGCTTGCCCGTGGGACCTATATCAAGGGCAACATATTTATCCTCCGCCCCCAGGGAGCGTATTGCATTTTTGGCGTTTGTCAGTGCGGCACAAATAATTTCCTCAAGTGTGGGGGTTTCATCATTTCCGCTGAATTTAAGAGGATTTGCACCGAAGGTATTTGCCGTTATAATATCACTGCCTGCTTCAAGATATTCTCTATGTATGCCTTCAACAATGTCACTGTGGGTTATATTCCACAATTCGGGAAGCTCCCCTGCTCCCAATCCCTTTGCCTGAAGCATTGTTCCGTATCCGCCGTCAAAATAAATTCTTTCTTTTTTTAATTTGCTTAATATATCCATAAACTAGCTCCTTCTGTAAGGGCAGTCAGCTTTTGCACACGCCTCACATCCGTTTATTGCACAATCTGTCTGCTCTTTACTTATCCCGATTATTGCCGAAACCGATTTGCTCGGAAGCATAAGAAGGCTGTTACTTAAAGAAACGCCTATCTTTCTGCTGCAATCAAGAACCGAAAAAATACTTTTCTGCATTTCCAAAGGCGCATCACCGTATCCCGGACTGAAACGCGGGCGAAGTGAATTGCCCTTTTCACGCTCCTCCTTCTCAAAACGGCTGCACAACAAATCGCACCACGCCTCAATATATGCCGTGCCCACTGCCTGGGCGATTACGGCGGCAGATGGGGAAACCGGCGAATATCGGTTTATAATTCTGTCGGTTTCTATACCTATGGTTGCGGTAAAAAGTATAATTTCACTGCAATTTTTAAGATTTCTTGCCAAAGACCTTGATTTCACTGCGGTAAAACCTAAATCAATATTTTCCCCGTCATTTTCACGGATTTCAAATTTATCTCTGCAAGCTTTCGCATTAAGAGCTGACCCGATTTGAAGAATGCACTTTTCTACGGCAGCTTGCACCTTTTCATCAGGCTCCCTTTTGCCGTAACCAAGATAGCGATAAACCTCACCCTTTTGTATTTCTATTTCCTTTGAGTTCCCCCGATAAATTTCTATCATAATAAATTACCTGCAGTTAAAGAATTTCCGAAAGATTCCTTTTTATTTGCGCTGCCACCTCCGGCTTGTTCATTGAATAGACATGAATGGCATTGACGCCGTTTGCAAGCAAATCTATAATCTGCTCTGTAGCATAGGCTATGCCTGCTTGCTTCATTGCGGCAGGATTGTCACCGAATCTGTCAACAATGGATTTAAACCTTTGGGGCAAATATGTACCCGAAAGCTCACAAATACGCTTTATTTGCGCCTTATTTGTAACGGGCATAATTCCTGCGGCAATAGGAACCGTTATTCCCGCTTCCCTTATTTTATACAGAAAGCTGTAAAGAATGTTATTGTCAAAAAACATCTGAGTTGTTAAGAAGTCGCACCCTGAATCAACCTTCATTTTCAGGTACTTAATATCCTCGGCTGAATTAACCGATTCAACATGGCTTTCGGGATAGCACGCACCGCCTATGCAAAAATCACCGTTTGATTTTATTTCTCTGATAAGCTGATATGCATATCGGTACTCACTTTTCTCGTCTATACTTCCGCCTCTGGGAATATCCCCTCTTAAGGCAAGTATATTTTCAATACCGTTTTCTTTAAGTGCTTTCAACTGATGCATTATCTTCTCCTTGGAAGAAGAAATGCAGGTAAGGTGTGCAAGAGGTGTTACACCGTAATTTTTTAGTATATTTGAAGCAATTGACACGGTGTATTCACTTGTTCCGCCGCCTGCGCCGTAGGTCACGCTCATAAAGTCAGGCTTAAGCTCTGCAATATGCTCTGTTGCGTATTTTACGCTTTCGTAATCATCACCCGTTTTCGGCGGAAATACCTCAAAAGAAATCGTGGGTTTTTTCTGTGCAAATAATTCTTTTAATTTCATTTCTTTATCTTCTCCGTTTTAGTTATATGTTTCAGCTTTATCTCTTGTTACTATTTTTGGCAGATACCCAATAAATACTGACAGTATAACATAAATTATAAAATTTGTAAATGTTTTTGGTTGTCGTTTCCCCACGGCTTTTTAATAAATCCTGCTTTTTTGCCTGTATTTATGTATTTATTTGCGTTTAAAAGGTTGACATATACGGAAATTTATGCTATTATGTTACCGCAT
>JAXJXW010000049.1:0-4899 GCA_036307325.1 Clostridia bacterium | reverse complement strand
TTAGCGGCTTTTTGTGTGCAATTTTTTAGGGCTATCTCACTTTGTTAGTGAGACAGCCCGTTTGTTTTATAGTTGTTAGCCAGAATAAAAGAAATAAAATTTATTTATTCAAAAAAATCTTTATTTAAAACCACATCAATAGAAGAGTCACTTGCCAGATTGCAACCATTTTGAGCCACGAGTTTAACTTTTACCGTTTTCCCTGCGGAATAGGACTGCATGTCTATAGGCTCCGTTTCAAGATAGTCAATTGAATTGAATTCGGAACCGCTTCCGTATATTGTCACATCATACTTTGACGGAAGGGTGAAAGAGCCGCCGTTATTTGTTTTAAGTCTTACGGGAACATCCTTGACATCATAAAAGCTATAAGTAACATCTATGCTTGACGGGGTGCATTGAGCACTTTCAAGGGGCTTACCGTTGGAGCCGATTACTATAAGGTTGATGTCGTCAACGACATTTGAATTTTTTTCAGAGGGAACAATTTGTGATGTTTTTACCGATACAATATCGTTTATTACGCTTTCAGGTGCTGATACGGTAACGGTTTTTGATGAAAGCTCATAATTCTTTACGAAAAGAGAAGAATCATCTCCCGGTGCAATATCGGCTTCAATATCAAAAGTTTTTTCTACAATTGGCTCTATAATAACAGTAATGTCACGCCCTTTGACATAGAAGGAAGCGTTTGAAGAATCTGTTGCGCTTATTGTAGCAGGGATTACATATTCTCCGCTTTGCTTTATTGAGGAAACATTTATTACGGCAGAAAGGGTTTTATTCGTAATTCTCGCAAGGGATAATCTCTTTGCCGTTACCTTTACATCAACGCTTTGCTTAGAAAGGGAATAGACTGAAAATCCGTTTTCTTTAAGAGCCTGTTCACCGGTAATTGCAAGGGGAACATTCCTGACTGTCTTTGACATGCTTGGATTCTCCTGGTAAGAAACATAAAACCACAAAATCGTTGCCAGCGCTATACAAATAATTTGAATGACAAGCTTTTCACGCTTCATTTTCTCCATGCAAAACGCTCCTTCCATCTGGCAAAGAACTTGCCGCTTTCAGCTTTATTACTGTCTGAGGAGAGCACCTTCATTATTGCTTTTTTCAGCGTTTCCTCCGTATAATTTCTGCTCATATTTCCGTTAAGGGCAAAGCTTATTTTCCCCGTTTCCTCACTGACAACAATTACTGCCGCATCAGAGCTTTCGGAAAGACCCAGCGCCGCACGGTGCCTTGTTCCGAATTCACGGCTGAGCATATCGTTGTGAGTAAGGGGAAGGATGCACCTTGCGGCTACAATTCTGTTATCGCGGATTATAACCGCACCGTCATGAAGAGGTGTGTTGGGGATAAATATGTTAATTAAAAGCTCGCTTGAAACTTTAGAATCTATTTCGCAGCCCGTTCGCACAATATCACCGATTTTAGTATCTCTTTCAAGCACTATAAGTGCGCCGATACGCCTGCTTGACATTGCAGCCGCAGCCGTAGCTATTTCACCTGCAAGAGCTTCCACAGAATCCCTTTGGGTGCCAAACAGTGAGGAAAAGTTTGTTCTGCCGACCCTTTCAAGTGCACGGCGAAGCTCCGGCTGAAACACAATCAGAACCGCAATGATACCGAATTGTGCGAAATTCCTCAGCAAATAGCTTATGGTATTAAGCTGCAAAACATTACTTGCCCACATAAAAATAAGGAGCAACACTATACCCTTTATAAGTGTTCCTGCACGGGTTTCACGGACAAGCGATGAAATTTTGAAAAACAAATAGGCAACTATAAGTATATCCAATATGTCGGTCAACCTGAAAGAAAAAACCGAGCTTGGCAAATTGTTTATTATGTCTGAAAACACAGCTCAAACCACCTTTCCAACATAACTGTATAATTATTATACAATAAAAAGAAAGGTAATTAAAGTTTTTTTTTATAAATCTTTAAAATTTTTTATTGCAAAATGGTTTTCAGTGCCCTTACCGCCTCGTAAATGTCCTCCTTGGTGTTAAAATAACCGGGGGAAAGCCTTAACAGTCCGCTGGAAATTGTGCCTAAGGTTCTGTGCGCCATTGGAGCGCAGTGAAGCCCCGCACGGGAGGCAATATCAAAATCACTGTCAAGCTGTGATGCAATATCAACGCAGTCGTGTGAAGTAAAAACCATTCCCACCACGCCCACATCTGAAGTGCCTAAAATTTTAAGCCCCCTTATATCCGACAGCTCTTCTCGAAGAAGCGTGGTCAGATAGCGTTCTTTTTCATAAACACCCTCCCGCATAACGAATTTAATGCCTTCATTCAAGCCTGCAATTCCGCAAGCGTTTACAGTTCCGGCTTCAAAACGATCAGGCAAATCAAGGGGCATTAAGGCACTTTCCGACATGCTCCCGGTTCCCCCTTCAATAAGCGTGTCAAGTGAAATGCCTTCACGGATATACAAAGCTCCCGTTCCAAAGGGACCATAAAGCCCTTTATGCCCGGCAAATGCCGCCATATCAATGTTTTTCACATCTATAGGGAGTATTCCCCCTGTTTGTGCACAGTCAACAAGGGTTAACACTCCTTTTTTTCTTGCAATGCTGCAAATTTCATCTATGGGATTGACAGTTCCCACCACATTTGAGGCATGGGTTACACAAATAAGGCGTGTGCGGCTTGTGATCAATTCCTCAAAGGCGTGGGAACTGACTCTTCCCGTTGTATCGGCACGAGCAATTTTAACGGTAACACCACGCTTTTCCATGCTTACGGCGCTTCTTAACACACTGTTATGCTCCATGGAGGAAATTATAATTTCATCACCGGCACTTACGCTGCCTTTAATCGCCAGATTCAAAGCCTCCGTTGCATTTTTTGTGAAGATGATTCTTTCCGGATTATCCGCATGAATCATAGCTGCCATATTTTCACGGCAATTAAAAACGGCTTCGGCACTTTTTCGGGAAAGATGGTGCCCACCCCTTCCGGGGTTGCCGCCGCTTTCACGCATAAATGAGCATACGGCATCTATAACGCAGTCGGGCTTGGGAAATGTTGTTGCAGCATTGTCAAGATAAATCATATTTGGTCTCCTTATACCTTTTGATATTTTTTTTCGGCTCCTGAACCTATTTCTTCAAAAAAAGCGCGTATTTTTATATCTAATTCAGCCGCAGAGGCGGAAATATAATTCTTGTGAGCTGAGTCAAAACGCAGACTGTATCCGCAGCCTTCTTTAGCGAGAACGGAGGGTGTCTGCAGAACGCTTGCATTTACGCCAAATTGCGCTGCACGCCTTTTTATTCGATTGGCAGAAGTGATTGATGCCACTGTAGCAAGCATAGCTTCTATTCCTTTCAAATGAATTTTACACTACCAGTTTATGATTTACTGCCGCAATTTGCGATTGTTCACAAGAAAAATATGCAAATGTGACAAACATTTGTAACAAAAAGGTAAACAAAATTAAAAAAATGTTGAAATAAAGCTTCTTTAGTGTTATTATATAATAGAAAGAGACTGGAAGGAAGGGATGCAAATGGTTAACAAATATATTAACAATATGTTGGTTCAAATGAGCAGAATTCTCGGATTTGAAGTTGGTATAATAGAAAACAGCGGTTCTGTTGTCTCATCAGGCATGGCAGCAGGAATTGAAGAAAAGGCTGCGGAAATCATTACTCTGTGTCTTGAGGACAAAAATCATATGTATGCTTCTGACGGATTTACCTATTTTGCCGCTGTGTCAAGGGACAAAATGGATTATGTTGTGTTTGTGCACGATACGGGGGAGGATGCGGAAAAATATGTTCAGCTCCTTTCAAGCTCTGTTTACAGCGTCAGACAAATGCATAATGACAAGTATGATAAGGTAAGCTTTATAAAAAATATCCTTGCCGACAGTATTTTGCCCAGAGATGTTTTCCTGAAGAGTAAGGAGCTTCATCTTGCTTATGACGCCTGCAGGGTTGTTTTTGCCCTTCATTATGACGATACCCACGGCGTTGATGTTTATGATATTGTAAGCGGGATTTTCCCCGACAACGGAAAGGATTTTGTAATAGACCTTGAAAACAACACCGTTGTAGTTGTGCGTGAGATTAAGGAGAGCATAAAAGCCAAAGAGCTTGAGGAAATAGCAACACAGATAACAAATACCGTTGCATCTGAGGCGATGGTTAATGTCCGTGTGGGCATCGGCACGGTGGCACAAAACATACGCGATATTGCAAAAAGCTATAGGGAAGCGAGAATTGCCCTTGAGGTAGGGAAGGTGTTTGACGGAGAAAAGTATATTATGAATTATGACAACCTGGGAATAGCACGCCTTATTTACCAGCTTCCTACTACTTTATGTGAGCTTTTCTTGTCTGAGGTGTTCAAAAAGGATTCTATAGATTCACTGGATTCGGAAACCCTTTACACAATTCAGAAATTCTTTGAAAATAACCTTAATGTTTCCGAAACATCAAGGCAGCTTTATGTTCACCGCAATACTCTTGTTTACAGGCTCGATAAGGTTCGTAAAATGACGGGGCTTGACCTGAGAATATTTGACCATGCAATTGTTTTCAAGGTTGCGCTTATGGTTAAAAAGTATCTTGTATCAAAGCCGATGAGCATATAAACTAAAGTTGAAAGGAAGAATTCCCGTGATAGAATTCAGAGATGTTACAGTCGTATATGATAAGGATATTGTCGGACTTGACAGGGTGTCTTTTAAAATCAATGACGGAGAATTTGTTTTTTTGGTTGGTAAGACAGGCGCAGGAAAAAGCTCGGCAATTAAGCTCTTAACGGGGGAAATCAGGCCCACAAGCGGCGATGTTATAGTTGACGGAATTGTGGTAAATTCTCTCAGACGCTCAAAAATACCCTATCTTCGCAGGGCGCAGGGCGTTGTGTTCCAGGATTT
>JAXJXW010000048.1:0-7164 GCA_036307325.1 Clostridia bacterium | reverse complement strand
TTTTTATACTATTTACACAACATTTTCCGCGCCGTCAAATTCAGAAAAATTTTAAAAGTTATCCACATTTTGGGCGGAAAAAGAGGGCGATGCCTCAATTTAGTGAAAATTCACTTATTGAGACACGCCCTTTTTTCTGGAAAAGGCGAACAATTTAGATATCCGACTTATTTATTAGATTTCGATATATTCTATAAGTATTTTCTTTAATTCAATACAATTTTCGAGAATTGTTTTGTCCTCACAATATCTGCTTTCAATCGATGGTTCGAGTCAAAATTCATTTCACTACATTTTTTTAAATATTTTTAGCTTTGCAATAAAATCTACTTTTCCGTGAGCGTAAAAAAATGACTCTTATTTTTTACCGATTGATTTACCCCTTCGAATATTGCTGTTGTAAAAATGAAACCGATACTTTAATATTCCCATAGAATTTTATTTCTTAATAATATCAATTCTTATAATTGCTGTTATAATCGAACATATTGTAAATGCCTCGCATAATATTCCT
This sequence comes from Clostridia bacterium, assembly GCA_036307325.1. Classification (GTDB taxonomy): domain Bacteria; phylum Bacillota; class Clostridia; order UMGS1883; family UMGS1883; genus UMGS1883. The sequence goes on along the minus strand of JAXJXW010000048.1, from coordinate 6,650 downwards.
GCAAAAGAATTACATACAATATTATATACAAGCCAGCAAATGCTTGTCGGTAAAGTCAAAAACCTTATATACTTTGTGTTTTTTAAGCTGTATGCAATGGTTGTTACAACTTTTGCCAAAATAACCATTACGGAAACAATTCCGTTTGTTGTCAATATCCCTATTACAATAAACATAAACGAAAATAAAATTTGCCAAATCAATGTGGATTTTTCTTTTTTAACACGTATTGCAAAAATTATATTTCTTGCAGAACCAATAAGATTCATTGCTACACCTGTATAAGATGCAAGACAAAAATATTGGATAGCAAAAAATATTTCGTTTAAAGTTCTAAATAACATAACATTTTTATGTTGCTTGCACTGAAAAGCAATTACCGCACATAATAATCCAATACCCCCTATTGACTGAATTATAATATCGTACATCTTTGTCCTCCTTAAAGATATTTTCTCCATTCAATTACACATGCAGGGTTGTTTTCCGTAAACATTGTGCAACCAAACGAAACTGACTCAAAAAAATCTTTTTCCTGTGTATTACTTCCTGTGCAAGGATTTATATTTAAGTTCAAAAGGTCGTCGCATTTCTTTTTGCCATCTTCTCCGCTTGCCCAATAGCAAGCATAATCAAGATATTCATTCGGATCGAGCTTGACATTTTCCATAATTGAATATGGATAATATCCATGTATAAGATATTTTTTTCCGTAAGTTTTATATATGTATTCAAGTACATACGCATCAAAACAAGTACACCATCTTTTGTCAGATGAATATCGGTTTCAATCATATCAACACCAACTTCAACTGCACTTTGAAAAGATGCCATTGTATTTTCCGGAAATTCCGAAGGATTACCTCGATGACCTGCAACCAGTATTTTATTCTCTGTTGCAAATTTCATGTTATTATCCCTTCTGAAAACATTTAAGAACTATTGTTTCTTGACTTTCTCATACATTTATTATATAATATGATTGAAAAAAGTCAATATTTGGCGATAAACTATATAAACAATCATTTTCGCTCATAATAGGAGGGGTTTTGTGCTAAAAAAAGAAAGACAGCAAAAAATACTTGATATTATTAAAGAAAAACAATATGCAAGTGTTTCTACACTAAGCAAATTATTATATGCAAGCTTGCCGACAATTAGGCGAGACTTAACCGAACTTCAAAAAGATGGTTTGATTACCCGGAGTCACGGTGGTGCTATGATTTTATCAGATGGCTCGTATCAAATTCCTTTGGACTTTAGAACAGGTCGTAATACTCATGAAAAAATCGAGATGTGCCGCAAAGCGGCAAAACTTATTTCTGATGGTGATGTTATTTTTATTGATGCATCTACATCTACAATGCATATTGCAGATTTTATAACAGCTAAAAATATAACCGTTATAACCAATGGTATGCCTGTGGCTATATTGCTTGCAAAAAAGAACATCAAAACATATTTTATAGGCGGAGAAGTTTTTCCTCAATCTTTGGGATGTGGCGGTATCCTATCCGAAGATATTGTTACGAAATTCAATTATAATTTAGTGTTTTTTTCTTCATACGGCATTAACGAAAGAGGGATTGTAGTAGATACCTCTTTTGCAGAAACTGCTTTAAGAAAAGAAGTATTTAAAACTTGCTCCAAAAAGGTTTTTTTACATACCAAAGACAAAGAAGGCTTGAATGCACCATATAATTTAATCAATGTAAAAGATATTGATTATATTATAAATTAAAATTCTCTTATCTATTAACTGAAAACAACAATGTTACTCTCTAACAACTACACTTTTATGGTAGTAAAAAAGACAGCAATCTCTGTTATAGAAACTGCTGTCCTCTTTATCGTATTTAGTTGTATTGTCTCCTGTTCGTATCTAAGAACAAACGGAGCGTCATCCATATTGTACACGATTTGAATTTCGTGTTTTTTCTCTTCTGTTGACCTTATAAAAATGGGACAATATAGATGCCATCTATATTGTCCACGATTTTTGGTACGCCTGACGCGATTCGAACGCGCGACCTTCAGAGTCGGAGTCTGACACTCTATCCAGCTGAGCTACAGGCGCATCTTATGCAGTTACAAGAATCCTGGTTCCAAGGGGTACATATGCGGCAAGCCAATTTATACCCTCAGGGCGGATTCTTACACAGCCGTGAGAAATTTTGCACTCAACACGATTATCGTAGAAGGTGCCGTCATAACGAATAAGCGTTGAATGAAGGGCATATCCGTTATAAAAACGCATTATGGGGCCACAGTAATAGCTATCGTATGTCCATCTGGGCTGATACTGATGATATTCAAAGGAACCTTCCACCGTAGGAGTTGACGGGGCACCTATGGCACAGGGAAATGAGGTAACATACCGCCATGCGCCTGAGCTGCCTAAATAAACATTCACACGGTAATCGGATTTTGAAACCCATACGAGGTAGTCCGTTTTGCTTGTTATATCCTGAGAATTTACATAATTATAGTTTTTGCAGGTATAAACAGATGTTGTAAGTGCGGCATAAATAGTATCTTCCGAAACGGAGCTTTGAAGGTTGCACGCAAAATAAACGGCAATATCATCCAAAGGCAGATAAACAGAGCCGTTATCAATAAACGGAGCCGCCTCAAGATTATATCCTTCACCGCCCTTTGTTGCGTAGATATTATCTATGTAAAACTGCATACAGTGACCGTCTTTCGTGCTTAAAAACACATTGGGGAAGCTTTCTTTTGTATTGTCGCCGTATGTAATGCCCAAAGCCTTTATTAAATCCTCCGAGATAAAAGCCTTTCCACTGCGGACTGCCGTTTTAAAAACGGTGTTTTCACTTCCCGGAAGCGTTATAATGCACTTATCGGGCAAAGGTGCTTCGGAAAAATCAGATGGTGCAGGGGTGCTATAGTCAGGCACAGCTTCATCTTGCGTATTTTCTTCCGCTTCCACAAGATTTTCCGCAAGGGAGCTTTCATCTCCGCCGACTGCCTCAAGATCCAGGGCATACGATGAGGCTGTAAAAATAAAAAGAAGTATTATAGTAAAAATAATGCTTTTGGTTTTCATAAAAGCCCCCCAGGTCTTTTTTTCAATGAGTATATTATACATTTAAAAAAGTGATAAGTCAATACACATAATATGCAAAAAAATTTTAACTGCCGTTTGATTTTTGAATATTATTATGATATAATAAAATGGTATAGGTATTTGCTTTGAAATATACAAGCAGTGCCTGACTATATAAAACGGAGGAAGCTTAGGATGAATGAGGAAAATTTGTCTTTATCCCTTGAAGGAATAACCCAAACCCTTGAAAAAAATTATATGCCTTACGCAATGAGCGTAATTATTTCCAGAGCTATTCCGGAGATAGACGGATTTAAGCCATCACACAGAAAACTTCTTTACACTATGTATAAAATGGGGCTTTTAAACGGCGCAAGAACGAAAAGTGCAAATGTTGTGGGGCAGACAATGAAGCTTAATCCCCACGGAGATATGGCAATTTATGAAACCATGGTCCGTTTGACGGAAGGTAATATGGCCCTTTTGCACCCTTTTGTCAACTCAAAGGGTAACTTCGGTAAGCAGTACAGCCGTGACATGGCATTTGCGGCCTCCCGTTATACTGAGGTGAAGCTTGCACCCATATGCGCCGAAATTTTCGGAGATATAGATAAAAATACTGTAGAATTTACGGATAATTATGACGGAACACTGAAGGAGCCTAAGCTTTTGCCAACGGCTTTCCCAAATATCCTTGTCAATCCAAACCAGGGTATTGCAGTAGGTATGGCAAGCAATATTGCAAGCTTTAACCTTCGTGAAATATGCAGTGCAACCGTTGCACTGATGAAGGACAAAAATTCACCGCTTGAGGAATATATAGAAGGCCCCGATTTTTCAACGGGCGGATTTTTAATAAGAGATAATGAGGCTCTCCAAAAGATATTTGAAACGGGAAGGGGAAGCCTTCGTGTCCGTGCAAAATACACATATGACAAAAAACAGAATATAATTGAAATCGTTGAAATTCCCTACAGTACAACTGTGGAGGCGATTATTGATAAGCTTGCGGAGCTTATAAAGGGCGGTAAGCTGAGAGAAATAAATGATGTCAGGGATGAAACGGATAAGACAGGCCTTAAAATAACCCTTGAATTAAAGCGCGGCGTTGACCCTGATAAGCTTATGACACGCCTTTATAAACAAACGCCCCTGGAGGATGCGTTCAGTTGTAATTTCAATGTTCTCATAAATTCCGAGCCTATGGTGCTTGGGGTCAGAAGCATTTTGGAGCAGTGGATTGATTTCAGAATTGATTGCATCCGCCGCAGAGTTCTTTTTGACATTGAAAAGAAGAGCGCAAGGCTTCATTTGCTTAAGGGTCTTGAAAAAATCCTTCTGGACATAGATAAGGCAATTTACATTGTCCGCAATACTCCTGATGATTCAATGGTTATTCCCAACCTTTGCGAAGGCTTCGGAATAGATGAAATTCAGGCGGAATTTGTGGCTGAAATAAAGCTGCGTAACCTTAACAAGGATTATATAATAAAAAGAACAGGTGAAATTGAAAAGCTCATTGAAGAAATTGCCGACCTTAATAAAACGGCTCAGAGTGACGCCAGAATAAAAAAGCTTATAGCAAAGCAGCTTGAAGAAATTGCAAATAAATACGGAGCAGACAGGCGCACCGTGCTCATTGATACAGAGGAAGAGTCTGCTCTTCCCACGGAAAGCTATATTGACGATTATGCCCTGCGTGTGTTTATGACCCGTGACAACTATTTCAAAAAAATCACACCGGCATCCCTTCGTGCGGCAGATAAGCAAAAGCTGAAGGAGGGCGATGGGATTATCTGCGAGGCTGATGCGTCAAATAAAATGGACATGCTTTTCTTTACGGATATGCAAAATGTGTACAAGATGCGTCTTTATGACATTTCCGATACGAAAGCAAGTCTTTTGGGAGATTATTTGCCTAATATTTTAGATATGGAGCAGGGTGAAAGGGTTGTGTATGCAACGCCTGCTTATGATTATGGCGGATTTATGCTCTTTGCGTTCAAAAGCGGAAAAATTGCAAAGGTTGACATGAAAAGCTATGAAACAAAGACAAACCGCAAAAGGCTTACGGGAGCTTACGGCAAAGGGGAGCTTGTGGGTGCCCTTTACTGCAGGGAGGAAAGAAAGATTGCTCTCATAAGCAACATAGAAAAATGCGTTGTTTTTGACACAAAGGATATTCTTTTAAAGACAAGCCGTTCAACCCAGGGCGTTCAGGTTATGACCATGAGGCGCAAATCCCTTCTTGAAAAAATGGCATTTCCTGAGGATTGCTTAAACAGCCCTCAAGGATATGAGGCGCACTCAATTCCATCATCAGGCTATTATTTAAAGGATGAGGACAGCTCGGCAGTTCAGCTTTCACTTTTTGAAAAGGAATGATTTTTGGTTGATATATTTTGACAATTCTGCAACAACGCCAATGGCCCCTCAGGCAATTGACGAATTTACACAATATATGAATGAAAGCTTCGGTAACCCCTCAAGCCGCCATGCACTGGGGCTTGACGCCGCTAAAAGGCTTGGCGCAGCCCGTGAAACGATTGCAAAAAAAATGGGCGCATCCACTGACGAAATATACTTTACATCAGGTGGTACGGAAGGGGATAATATTGCGGTGCTGGGCGGCGCAAATATTAAAAAAGGCGGCAGGGTTGTCACAACGGCGGTTGAACACCCTGCGGTGCTTCGGGCAATGGACTATCTTGAAAGCAGCGGATATGAGGTTGTGCGGATTATGCCCCAATCTGACGGAAGTATTTCCCCAAGTGAAATTTTAAATGCCGTGAACGAGAAAACCTCTCTTGTGAGCATAATGCATGTCAACAATGAAACAGGGGCAATAATGCCTGTTGACAAAATCGGCAAGGCAATAAAGAGAATTGCACCCAGAGCAATTTTTCATGTGGATGCGGTGCAGTCCTTCGGTCATATTTTATTTAAGCCTTCGGCGTGGGACGTTGATACCGCAAGCGTAAGCAGTCACAAAATTCACGGGCCTAAGGGTGTGGGCGCCCTTTATGTAAGAAAAGGCGTTTCTTTAAAGCCCTGTGTTTTCGGCGGCGGTCAGGAGAAGAATTTGCGCAGCGGAACGGAAAATGTGGGTGCAATATGCGCCTTTGCCAAAGCGTGTGAGCTTATTGATTACACCGAGGCGCAAAAGGTGCTTGAAATAAAAAATTTTTTGAAAAGCAGTCTTCTTGAAATTGAAGGCACAGTCTTAAACGGCGGTGAAAATGACAGCCCGTATATTCTGAATATTTCTTTCGGGAAAATACGGTCGGAAATTCTTCTCAACGCATTTTCAAACGAGGGAATTTATGTGTCCAGCGGTTCTGCGTGTGCGTCAGGCCACCATGGAAGCCATGTGCTTGACGCAATGAAGGCTCCCCTGCCTGACAGTGCAATAAGATTCAGCTTTTCAAGGTATAATACAATAGACGAAGGCAAAAAGGTTGCGGAAGCGGCAAAAAGAATTACGGCACAGCTAGCCTGACGATTCCAATTTGAACACCGATTTTGAAAGGTAAATTTCCGATCTATCTTTGTTAAAATGCTCGCAAATACGCATAGTATTTGC
>JAXJXW010000047.1:0-9179 GCA_036307325.1 Clostridia bacterium | reverse complement strand
GGTAAATAATAAATATACAAAAAATCCGAACCGTTATATGGGTTCGGATTTTTATATGCTTATAATTTTTGGTTTTGATTTTTATAAATTCTCTTATAATAGAATGTCACAGAGATGGCGCAGCCAACAATCCAACCAATGGGCCACGACAACCATATTCCTATATATCCAAGATAGCGAGAGATTACATATGAAAGTATCACACGCAAAATAAGGTCAGTAATTGTGCCTGCCATAAATTCCTTCATAAGACCTGCACCCCGAAGAATGCCGTCAGCAACAAGCTTCACTGATACTATAAAATAAAAGGGAGAAACAATCCTTAAGAACATTGTGCCCGAATGGATAGCCTCTGCACTGGGATTGTTAAGAAAGGCACTTGTCAGGTGCTTTCCGAAAAAGCAGTATGCAATAAAAAGGGGAAGAGCAATAATCCATACCATATATCTTCCTTCCTTTAAGCCCTCACGCACACGGTCATTTTTTTCGGCACCTATGTTTTGTGCCGTAAAGCTTGAAACACCGTTGCCTATTGTTGAAAATGAGGTTATAACAAGGTTGTTAAGCTTAACCGAAGCACTGTAGCCCGCCATAACGGCTGAACCGAAGCTGTTTATAATGCCTTGAATAATTATATTTCCTATTGAAATGGAGCTTTGCTGCAAAATGCCTGCCGCCGCTATCTTTGAAAATTTAACGAAGATAGGAAAGGAAAACAGAGAGACTTTTTCATCTGTATTTATACAAAACAGTCTTTTTAAAACAACTGCCATTGCCAGCACGCAGCTTATGCCCTGGCAGATAAAGGTTGCCCATGCAACGCCTGCAACACCCATTTTAAATACCGTTACAAAGACAACATCGGCAAATATATTGGCAACAGAGGATACTGCAAGAAAATAAAACGGCGTTTTTGAATCGCCGAGGGCAGAAAAAATACCCGTGGCAATATTATAGAAAAATACAAACAGCAAGCCAAGCACATATATGTCAAGATAAAGCTTTGAATCCCGAAACACATTTTCGGGAGTGTTAATCATATGCAGAAGACTATCTCCGAATATAAAGCCTATAAGCATAAGCGTTAAGCACACAATGCCGCTTGCAATAAATGTTGTGTAAACTGCCGTTTTAAGCTCACCGTATCGCTTCGCACCGAAGTATTGTGCGGAAACAACGGAGCAGCCTATGTTGCACCCAAAGGCAAAGGCAAGGTAGATAAGGGTTATTTCATAACTGTTACCTACTGCGGCAAGAGCCTCTTCACCTATATATTTTCCTGCCACAAAGCTATCGGCAAGATTGTAAAACTGCTGAAAAATTATGCTTGCAAAAAGGGGAATGCAAAATTTCCACAAAACACTTCTCACCGAGCCAACAGTTAAATCCTTATTCATGAAACCGCCTCCGAAAGCATTATATACCTTAATATGCACAAAGTAAATAACGATTTTTGCTAAATAGCCTCATTGACTTTTAAATATTACAATGCTACAATAAGAAAAAACGAGGGTAATCCTATGAAGCTATATTTTTATTCAAAAAACAAAAAACACACCTCAAAAGATACAGATGTGCTTATAATAAAAAGTGCTTGTGACTATTTTAACGCACCATATAAGGGCACCGTTATCCGTGACAAAAACGGAAAGCCCGGTATAGAGGGTTGTTATGTAGGGGTGAGTCATACTGATGATGAGGTGCTTATTGCTTTAAGCGAAAAAAATTTTGGCATAGATATGGAAAGGCGCACCAGAAGGGTGCAAAATAAAGAAAAAATAGGGGAGAGGTTTTTCTCTCCCCGTGAATATGATTATATTTTCTGCGAAAAACAAGGCGCAGATGAAAGATTTATTGAAATATGGGTGAAAAAAGAGGCCTTCGTTAAATATACGGGTGAGGGCATAAGCTGCCTTGAATCAACCGATATTTTCTCTTTAAAGGGGAGTTTTACTGAATTTACACATAAGGACAAAATAATTTTTGCCTATGAATCAGTCGATGATACCAAATAAATAGTCCGATTCCTTTGAGAGTGCTTTAAAATCTCCCTGGCGCAAGGCCTCATAAACGACTATTGCAACGGAATTTGAAAGGTTAAGACAGCGTGCCTCACTTATCATGGGGATTCTGATGCTCCTTTCGGGGTGCTCTGCAAGCAAGCTTTCGGGAAGCCCCCGTGTTTCCTTGCCGAACAACAGATAATCACCCTCTTTAAAGGCTATATCAGTGTATGAGCAGGGTGCTTTTGAGCTGAGATAGAAATATCTGCCGCCCTTTGTCTTTTCAAAAAAATCATCAAGACCTTCATAATACTGAATATTCAAAAAATGCCAGTAATCAAGCCCCGCACGCTTAAGCTTCTTATCGTCAATTTCAAAGCCCATGGGCTTTACAATATGAAGTCTGCTGCCGGTTGCCGCACAGGTACGCACAATGTTGCCCGTGTTTTGCGGTATCTCAGGCTCAACCAAAACTATATTAAAACTCATAAAAATTTGTCACCTGCCGGAAATTTCGTCTTTCATTCTGAAAAATACGCCCTCTTTAACACCTGAAGCGCACACAATCAGTTTTTCACTGCCTGTCATATCCATCAGAACCTTGGCAGGGGTAAGCCCTGCAAGTATAATATCCGCACGGGATACATCCATGCCCTTAATATCACGCCGCTGTTCGGGGGAAGTGTTAAATATGCTTTGATAAACCTTGCAAACGGAGGAATAAGGAATTTTAAGCCCGTCAAGCTCTTCATTTGTGAGGAGCCTTTTTTTATATATCATGGCAAGGGTGCGTGCACTGCCGCCTATTGCATAAAAGGGCAGAGACTGGCACTTGTCAAGCCAGCTTATGGCCCCTATGTATGAAGAAACATATTTGTAAAGCTGGGTTTGCGTGCTATGAGCCATTCTTTCGGTTAAAACAACGGCACCCAGGGGCAGGCTTATTCTCTCTTGAATATCACCGCCTTTAACAAGGGCAATTTCCGTACTGCCACCGCCGGTATCAAAAATAACACCGTCTGTAATGCCTATGGTCTCACGGACAGCAAGATAGCTGTAATAAGCCTCCTCCTCACCGCTTATAACCTCAAGGCTGATATTCGTTCTCTCCTTTACACGGGCGAGGAATAAATCCTTGTTTGCCGCATTTCTCACTGCCGCAGTTGCAATAGCAGCTATTGAAACGCACTGGTACTCAGCTGCTATTTTACAGAATCTGCCAAGGGCATCAATAACACGCTCCATAGCCTCCTCCTTAAGGTAATTATCCTTTCCCATACCTTCACTGAGGCGTACTGTTTCACGGAGCTTTTTTTCAACTCTCCATGATTTACCGCTGCAAAGCCGATTGATGCTCATTCTTACTGAATTGGAACCGAGATCAATAACCGCAAACAAAAAATCCATAAAAATGCCAACCTTTCCTGGCTCGGCAATGCCTTAAACGGCTAAATTAAGGCACCAGCCGGCTAAATAATATTTCTGCTTTCGTCAATAGCTTCGGTGAGGGCATAGATAAATTCCCTGCACTCTTTTACCTGCATACAAGCAAGCATTGCCCGCCTTACTGCCTTTACAAAGTCCTTGTCCAAATCGGAAATATCTGCCGCAGACGCAAGTGGGCACAAGCCTTTGCCCCTGGGGTCCATAATAATGCTCAGCCTTTCGCCGGGGCGGGCATATGGTACAAGGGGGAAAATCCTGCACGAAAGAGGCCTTAAGGTGCGCTCACACACTCCGTCACAGGTAAATAAATCAACATACTTTTTTTCGCCGTATTTAAAATCCGTATCATAAATTTTTCCCCAAGAAGGCATGGGGGAGTATATTTCATTTTCATAAGGGAAAAGATACATCCCCGTTATTTCATCGGTCACGGCACAGCAGGCACCGCCGCATAACCCCCCGCAGTCTGCCTTAAGGGGTGTAAGCGTGCCTATCAGACCATATATATATTCATAAAAATCCCTTGCAGATATTTTTGCCTTTGTCACCTTTAATGCCTGCCTCCCAAATATACTGTAACTACATTATAACATCACAAAAGAATATAGACAAGTTTTTATTGACCTTTTTTTTAATATTAGTTATACTTAATATAAGGAAATGAGGTTTTTGTATATGGATATCCGTTCTCTTAAAAATGTGAATGAGGAAAAATTCCCTGCCGTTATATGGGATTGGTGCTCAAAGCCAACGGCGGAGGAAATTGATTTTGCTCTTCAAAAATTTTCCGACCTTTGTATAAGCGCAGTGTATTTACGCCCTTCCGAGGGGCTTGTGCAAAAGTATTTGTCGGAGGATTATTTTGAGCTTGTCCGTACGGCAATCAGGCGAAGCGCAAGGTACGGCTTAAAGCTTTACATATTTGACGAAAGCGGAAAGTGCAGCGGCTGCGGCGGTGAGGAAATAATAAGTGTTCCCGATTACCGAATGAAGGACATTTTAAAAGCTAAAACTATTGAAAAGGGCGATATAGTTATTGACGAAAATGAAAAAACAGTGCTGAGAGATATGTCCTCTGTACGAGGAAGCGGAAGAAACGCCGTTTCCGATATATCTGATGACTTTGTTGCTCAGTGCTTTGAAGAAACGGTTTATGACGCTTATTTAAAAAACTGCAGGCGTTTTATGGGCTATGAAATATCAGGCTTTGTATCAACTGTAAACCTTCCTGATGCGCCCGTTTTTTCAAAAGAGGCAATGCGCCTTTCAGGGGAGGAGAAGTCCGTTTGTAGTGCCGTTTTATCAAATGCCCCGGAAGCACAAAGCCTTAAAAACACATATTTTGAAAACATGAGCAGACTGGTTTCAGAGGGCTTTACAAGGCGTATTAAAAATAAGTGCGAAGCAATGAATGTGAAGCATGCCGCCTGCGTTTGCGGAAATAAAAAAATAAGCCGTCAGCTTGCATATATACAAGCTGATACGCCCTTTGTTTTAGTGGATGGAGAAAATGCGGATATTGTGGAAATAAAGCTTGCCGCTTCGGTTTGTGCGCAGTTTGGGAAAAGCTCTGTTTTCGCCCTTAAGGAGCCGTCTTATTCAAAATGCTTCAATATACAAAATGGGGCATATATGTGTGCGGCATTCGGAGCAGACAGTATTTGCTTTGACAGTGTGGCAATGTCTCTTACAGACAGGAGAAAATATGAAAATTCAAACATGATTTTGTCGGTGCATGCTCAAAAGGATATTTCTGCACAGATTTCCCGTCTTTGTACAATTTCTCAATCAACCTGTGATGAGGCAGAGCTTCTTTTAGTATATCCCCAAGCCTCTGTAAACTGTGATGAAAAAGATACTTACGAAAAATTTTCCCTTCTTGCGGAGAAGCTTGCAGGCTGGGGAGTAAATTTTCATATTGCGGAGGAATGCGCTCTTTCAGAATATGGAAAATCTGACGGAGAAGGCATATGTATGGGAAATATAAAATACAAAACACTGCTTTTCCCCGATGCACCGCATTTTTCAAAGAATGCTGCCGATTTTGCCGCCGCAGTAAGCGATGTGTGGGCAATAGGCAGGTCGGCGGAATTTTTAAATACAGAGGAGAAAACCCTTGAAGATGTTAAGGAACGCTTTGCCTTCAAAAAAATGGATATTAAGGGTAAATGTTATATAAACAGGCGTACTGACGAAAGGTGCGAGTATGTTTTTATAACGGCACTTGAAGATGTTACAATTTCGGGAGGGGAAAATATATTTGTATTTGCTCCCGAAAACGGTGAAATTTACGCCCTTCCCACAGTTGGGGAATTTCTTTTAAGAAAAGGGAAAACGGCAACTCTCATAATTTCCGAGGACATAAGCTATGACGAGGCACCGCCTCTTGCAGGGGGGCTTGAAATAAGAAAATCCGAAAAAATTTGTGATGCCTTGTTTGCAATTACCGAATCGGATGAAAATATTTATGTGCTCAGAACTGTCAGTGCCCTTTTTGGGAAAAAAGCCTATCGGGAAACGCCCATAGATGATTTGCATAAAGCCTTTTATTCACTGAAAGACGGGGAATCGGTCAGCGCAAAATATGCTTTTTATGCGGAAAAGGGCATAGGCAGGGTATTTGCACATTTTGAGAATGCACAGTTTTATGATGTGCTTGAAATAAACGGCAAGCCCATTGAAAATTTAAAGGTTTCCCAACGGGATTTGAGATTTTTTACCGCTGAAATAACGGATATGATAGCAACGGGGAAAAACACAATCCATGTTGAATTCAAAAAATACAACAACTACAATCCCGATTTCACAAGCAGGGCACCTGCCTATTACGGCGTATATAATCTTACCTCCTTTGAGCCTGTTTATCTTTCGGGAGATTTTGACTGCAAGGGGAATACGCTTACGGTATGCGGCGAATATGGCGAAAATGTATCTGACGGGCCAATGCCTGATTACTATGGTGCATTGAAGTATGGAATGCGCCTTCCCGACGGGGAGCTGCGTGATTGCCTGCTTGCCGTTGACGGGGAGTTTGATGTATGCAGAATTAAAATAGGGAAAAGGGAATTTGTTTACACTGATTCACCGCTTATGGAGCTTTTTAACATAGACAGTTCAGCCCTTTGCGAGGTGACAATTTATAATACGGCAAAAAATTTATTTGCATCACACGAGGGCATACGGGAGCCATTTGGAATAAAGAACATGGAAATAAGGAAATTTATACAGTAAAGGAAAAAGGACGGCTCAGAGATGAAATTTATAAAAAGGCTTATAGGGGCTATACTTATAATCGTAATTGCGGCGGCAGGGCTTGTAATTTATTCGGGCTGGGAAAAATACAAGTCTGCCACAGAAGAGCTTCCTCTTGAACAGGCAATTACAAGCATAAGGGAGATGGAGCATTTTACTGCCTATGAGGACATTGCTCCAATGCTTATAGACGCCGCAGTAAGTGTTGAGGACAGGCGGTTTTTTCAGCACAGAGGCGTTGACACCTTGGGAATTTTGCGTGCAACGGTGTATAACATAAAAACAAAAAGTATGAGTGAGGGCGGAAGCAGTATAACCCAGCAGGTGGCAAAAAATATTTATTTTATGGGTGAAAGTACTCTGCAAAGAAAAATTGCGGAAGTATTTGCCGCTTCGGATATTGAAAAAATCTGCACAAAAGAAGAAATATTGGAGCTATACTTCAATATAATTTATTATGGCAGCGGCTATTACAACATATATGATGCTTCCATGGGTTATTTCGGGAAAAAGCCCTCTGAGCTTACGGATTATGAGGCAACACTTCTTGCGGGGATTCCCAATGCGCCTTCTGCGTATTCTCTGAATACAAACCCTGCCCTGGCAGAGAAAAGACAGGAAAAAGTCCTTGAAACCATGGTGGAAAACGGCTATATTACGGAAAATGCCGCAGAAGAGATTAAAGATAAGAATAATTGAAGAAAAGCTCTGAATATAGCGAAGGTATTGACATTGCTGAAAGAAAAATATAATATAAGCACGGTGAAATACATTGAAAAAGTTTATTTTATGGCTGCTTACCCTGTCTTGTATGGCGACAATATTTTATTTCTCATCGCAGGTTGCTGAAGCATCGGGAGAGACAAGCAGCGGACTTATTGAAAAAGTAATACGGTTTGTAGATTTTCAGGATAAGCTTACAAACGCAGAGATTGAAAATGTAAAAGAAATTCTTGCAACACCTGTCCGTAAGGCGGCGCATTTTTTGATATATGCACTCCTGGGCTTCTTAATTTCTCTGTTAATCGGGGAATACGGTGTTTCAGGGAGAAGAAGGGTGCTTTATGCAACGGCGCTTTCATTTTTGTATGCCTGCTCTGACGAGGTGCACCAGATTTTTGTTGAGGGCCGTTCATGCGAATTTAAGGATATTCTGATTGACACGGGCGGTGCATTTTTCGGCACTTTAATAAGTATGCTGGCGATAATATTTTTTAAATATTTGAAAGGAAAAAAGAAAAATGGAATTTAAGAAAGAATATGAGAGATGGAAAACCCTTGAAACAATGGAGAGTTACTTAAAAAAAGAGCTTGATGAGATTGAAAACAATGAAAAGGAAATAGAGAAAAGATTCCATAAATCTCTGGAGTTCGGAACGGCAGGACTCAGGGGGATAATCGGTGCCGGTACTAACAGAATGAATGTGTACACGGTGCGCCAGGCAACCCAGGGGCTTGCTGAGTATATAAAGAAAACGGGTGAAGAGGCACGGGGAGTTGTCATTGCCTATGATTCCCGCAATTTCAGCCCTGAATTTTCCATGGAGGCGGCAAAGGTTCTCTGTGCAAACAAGATTAAGACCTATCTTTTTGATGAACTTCGCCCCACGCCTGAGCTTAGCTTTGCAGTGCGCCACCTGGGCTGTATTGCAGGTATAGTTGTTACGGCAAGCCACAACCCAGCAAAATATAACGGATATAAGGTATATGGCGAGGATGGCGGTCAGATGCCCCTTGACGCCGCAAATGCCGTAACCGAGGAAATTAAAAAGATTGATATTCTTACAGGCCCTGCCCTCATAAGTAAGGAGGAGGCTCTTGAAAGGGGAATGCTTACAATCATTGGGGAAGAGGTTGATAAAAAGTACCTGGAAAATGTGTATGCCCAGCATGTAAACGAGGATATTATAAGAGAAGTGAGCGATAGCTTCAGTCTTGTTTACACGCCTTTCCACGGCAGCGGAAACAAGCTTGTGAGAAAAATACTTGATATGTCGGGGCTTAAAAATCTGATAATTGTAAAGGAGCAGGAGCTTCCCGACGGGAATTTCCCCACGGTTAAAAGCCCCAATCCTGAGGATAAAGAGGGCTTTGCCCTTGCAATAGAGCTTGCAAGAAAGAATAATACGGATTTAATCATCGGCACAGACCCTGACAGTGACCGTGTGGGAATAGTTGTGAGAAATAAAGACGGTGAATATGTTACTCTCACAGGTAATCAGGTGGGTGCACTTTTGACAGATTACATTCTTAATCAGTGCAGTGAAAGGGGAACAATGCCCCAAAACAGCGTTGTTATAAAAACGGTTGTCACAACAGAGATGATTCGTGCAATATGTAATCATTACGGCGTGGAGATGATGGAGGTTCTCACAGGATTTAAGTTTATCGGCGAGAAAATCAAGCAGTTTGAAAAGGATAATTCACATAGCTTTGTTTTCGGATTTGAGGAAAGCTACGGATACCTTAAAGGAACAT
>JAXJXW010000046.1:0-5201 GCA_036307325.1 Clostridia bacterium | reverse complement strand
TCTTATTGTTTGGGGCCTTGGCGGCGCACAAGTTCTGGGCGGAAGATTAAGCTTCGGTGAGCTTATGACTTATGTTGGTTATCTTTCGCTGCTTTACGCCCCCGTAAATTTCATGGTGAAAACCTTTGATTGGTGGACAAACTGTATGAACAGTGCCCAGAGGATTTTTGAGATTACAGACAGAAAAACAGATGTTCCCGAAGGGGAAAATCCCGTTGAATTAAAAAATATCAAGGGTGAGATTGAACTAAAAAATGTGACATTTGCTTATGAGCCTAACAGAAATGTTCTTAAAAATGTTTCGTTTAAAATTTCCCCCGGGGAAATGGTGGGGCTTGTGGGTCGCAGCGGTGCAGGGAAAAGCACCATAACAAATATAATAACCCGTCTTTATGATGTCAATGAAGGTGAGGTTCTAATTGACGGCGTTAATGTTAAGGATATTAAGCTTGATTCTCTTCATTCCCAAATCGGCATGGTACTTCAGGAAACCTTTTTGTTTTCCGGAACTATTGCGGAAAATATTGCCTATGCCAAGCCGAATTCTTCAATGGAGGAAATTATTTCTGCCGCAAAAAGAGCTTACGCCCATGAATTTATAATGGATTTGCCTGACGGATACCAGACGGAAATCGGGCAGCGGGGGATAAACCTCTCCGGCGGTGAAAAGCAAAGAATATCCATTGCCCGTGCAATACTTATGAATCCGCCCATTCTTATTCTTGACGAGGCAACGGCATCTCTCGATACACAAACTGAGCAGAAGATTCAGCATGCCATTGATGAGCTTGTTAAGGGCAGAACCACTGTTGCTATTGCACACAGACTTTCAACCTTTAAAAACGCCAAAAGGCTTATTGTTGTTGAGGATGGATGCATTGTGGAAGAGGGTACACATAAGGAGCTTTTTGAAAAGACAGACGGTCACTATTTTAAAATGGCAAAAAAGCAGCTTGAAGCTCTCAGAATGTATAATTTAGGCGGTGAAAATGTTGAATGATATAAAGTATATTGATTCCGAGGATTGTATGTTTTATGAAAATGAAACGGGGCTTATAGGGCTTAAATACAAAGGTGAGGATTTGGGAAGAGTTGCAGTTCTTAAGCTGTTTCCGCTGAGCATGGACAAAAAAATGCTCAGTGTGAGGTGTGAAAACTATGAGCGCACCGATAAAGAAAGAGAAATTGGTATTATTGAAGATTTGGAAAAGTTTAATCCGCAGCAGCAAGAAATTATTATTCATGAGCTTGATAAACGCTATTTTATGCCTGTAATAACAAAGGTGGCAGATGTATCGGAGGAATTCGGGCATACCTTGTGGAAGGTTGAAACAACTGCGGGCGAAACAGAGTTTACCGTTGAGGACATGGGTTCCAATGTAATCAATCTGGGGCATAACAGGGTAATGCTTATTGATGTCTTTTCAAACAGATTTTTGATACAAGATGTGACTAAATTGGAGGATAAAGCTCTTAAAATTCTTGAAATTTGGATTTAGGAAGTGATTTCATGGCAAAAGGTGCCGCAACAACAAAATACAGTGATGCGGTACTTAAAATTTTTGCCGCACAAGATATTTTAGACTCTTATTATTTTGATTTATCTCATAAAGATATATATATTGACGGAGTCATTATTCTTACAAACGACCGTATAGGTGTTTTTGAAAATGACGCTTTAAAAACAGTGATTAAACTGGATTATGTAAAAAAGGTTTGTTGCGCAGAATATTGCGGAAGCGGACTTATAGAGGTTTTTACTTCTTCGGGAAGGCAATGCCTTGTCAGATTTTCAATGCGTCATACAGAGGAGATGTACCTTGCAGTACAAGCAATAAACAGTCTTATTCAAGGGGAGAGCATCAGACGCAGAGAGTATCTTAAGGAAGAGGATAAGATTTGCCCCAAGTGTCACGGGCCGTATATAAGGGGAACGCATATATGCCGCAGATGCTCCGATAAGCTTGGGGTTATAAAAAAGCTTTGGGGCCTATCCAAACCGTGCAGACCTATTTATGCATTGCTATTGATTTATTTTTGGATTGGAAGCATTGCCGCAATACTTATGCCCGTGCTTAATAAGCACATGGTAAATGATGTGCTTACAAACAGTTATGCAAACGGGAAAACCCTGGGCATAATTTTAATTTCAATGCTTGTTTTAAGCGCAGTAACCATGGGAGTGAATATTCTTCGTGACGCTGCCTCGGCAAAGGCAAGTAATTTGCTTGTATTAAATCTCAGAAATGAAATATATGCAAAATTGCAGAGAATGCCCCTGGGATATATTGAGGAGAAAAAGACGGGAGATTTAATTCACCGTATAAATAACGATACCCAAAGAATACAAAGCTTTATTCAGGATATTGCAATTATGGCTGTAAATGAACTCTTTATGCTGATTGCAATTGCGTTTATTACATTTTCCATAGATGCTGTAATGGCAGCCTTGGTTTTCGTAACCATGCCCATAGCATTTGCGATGATTTTAAAAATCAGACTCACAATTCAACGAAGATACCGTAAGCAATGGCGGATAATGGATAAACTGACCAGCCGCCTGACAGATGTACTTAACGGAATTAAGGTTGTTAAGGTGTTTGGCAGAGAAAATGACGAAATAAGGCGGTTTGAGTCTACTGCCGGGGAAGTGCGTGATTTAACCTGCAGAAATGAAAAATTCGTATACACAATTTTTCCCCTTATTAAATTTATTATGAACCTGGGCAGCTTTATGGTGCTTCTTTACGGGGGCAGCAGGGTTATCGGCGGTAAGCTTTCTGTAGGTGAGCTTGTGCAGTTTTCATCATACGGAAGTTATTTGTACGGTAAAATTGAGTGGTTCAGCATGCTGCCAAGGCATTTTACAATGGCAATGGCAAGTTCCCAGCGTGTGTTTGAGGTTTTAGACGAAAAAGAGGAGATTACAAATGCTTCGGCAATAAAATCAGAGCATATTGCAGGTGATTTTGTATTTAATAATATGTCTTTCGGTTACAAAAGCTACAGAAGAGTGCTGAAAAATATAAATGAACATATAAAAAGCGGCGAAATGGTGGGGCTTGTAGGTCATAGCGGTGCCGGAAAAAGCACAATGATAAATCTTGTTATGAAGCTATATAAAGCGGATTCGGGAGAAATTCTTCTTGATTCAAAAAATCTTGATGATTATGATGGAGCATCGTATAAATCGGTTATTGGTGTGGTTTTGCAGGAAAATTATCTGTTTGCCGGAAGTATATTGGATAATATCCGTTACGCCGCACCCAATGCAAGTATAAAGGAATGCATTATTGCCGCAAAAAAAGCAAATGCACATGACTTTATAATAAATCTGCCTGACGGATATAATACTTATGTGGGGGAAAAGGGCTACAGGCTTTCAGGCGGAGAACGCCAGCGCATTGCTATTGCTCGTGCCATTGCCGCAAACCCCAAAATCATTATTCTTGATGAGGCAACAAGTGCTCTTGACACAGAAACGGAAATGGATATACAAGAGGCACTGAAAAATGTGACAAAGGGAAAAACTGTGTTTGCAATAGCCCACAGGCTTTCTACCTTAAAAAATGCCAATAGGCTTATTGTTTTACAAGATGGTGAAATTGCTGAAACAGGCACCCATGACGAGCTTATGAAAAAAGGTGGCATATATGCATCGCTTCTTCGTGCCCAGCAGGAAATGGCTGAATCAAAAATAATTATTGACAATATAAATCAAAAAAATTTATCTCAGGAGATTATTTCTGAAGAAAGTGAGGAAATGTAAATGGCAAAAATTAAAATCATTACGGATAGCGGAAGCGATATATCGCAAAAGCAGGCGGCAGAGCTTGGTATAAAGGTAATCCCCCTTACTTATACCTTTGACGGTGAAACATACTATAAAGACGGAGTTGACCTTGATATAGAGGAATTTTATTTGCGACTTCGTACAAATCCTGTTCCACCAAAGACAAGTCAGATTCCGCCCACATTGTTTATTGAAGCATATAACGAAGCGTTTGATGAGGGATATGACACTATAATCGTTGTTACCATTTCATCTGCAGCAAGCGGAGTTTATCAGAATGCGTCACTTGCGGCAAATGAAGTGACAGATGAACGGGGAGGAGATATTACCGTTATTGACTCTCAGAGCTTTACTATTCTTTACGGGAAGGCAGTTATGGAAGCGGCAAGGATGGCAACCGAAGGAAAGGGAAAAGATGAAATAGTAAGTTATCTCAATAATGCAATAAATTCCATGAAAGCCTTTTTTATAGTTGAAAACCTTGAACACCTTAAGAAGGGCGGAAGAATAAATGCGGCAACGCTTGTTGTTGCAACCATGCTTGATATAAAGCCTGTTTTGGTTGTTGAGGGCGGCTTAGTTGCCCAGAAAGAAAAAATAAGGGGAAGTAAAAAGCTATACAAAAAGCTTCTTTCCATTGCAGAGCAGGAGGGCTATAACGGCGAAAATGTTATAATAGCTCATACAGCGCTGGGCGATAAGGTAACAGAGCTTAAAAATGAAATTTTAGAAAAATATCCAAATGTACAGGTGTCTGAATGGATACTGGGAAGTACCATTGCTTGCCATGCCGGCCCTGAACTTATTGCAATTGTATACTCTGATAAAGTTTGATTAGTAAAGGAAATTTTTATGTGGATTGCTGATAACTGGAAAGATTATGAATGCATAGATACTGCAAACGGTGAAAAGCTTGAAAGATGGGGCAGTATTATTTTGTGCCGCCCAGACCCTCAGGTTATATGGGATAAAAAGTCAAACCCTGAGCTTTGGGAAAAATCTGACGCAAGGTATTTCCGTTCTTCAAGCGGCGGAGGAAAGTGGGAATACAACAATAAAATGCCTGAGAAATGGTGTGTAAAGTATAAGGACTTAACATTCAATATTAAGCCCATGGGCTTTAAGCACACGGGGCTTTTCCCTGAGCAAGCCGTAAACTGGGATTATATGGCGGAAAAAATAAGACAACGAGGCAGTGCAAAGGTGCTTAACTTGTTTGCGTATACGGGAGGTGCAACCGTTGCATGTGCAAAGGCAGGCGCCAATGTAACCCATGTTGATGCGTCAAAGGGCATGGTGCAGTGGGCCAAGGAAAATGCCCGTTCAAGCGGTCTGGAAAATGCTCCCATAAGATATTTGGTAGATGATTGCATGAAGTTTGTGGAAAGAGAAATAAGAAGAGGAAATA
>JAXJXW010000045.1:0-15322 GCA_036307325.1 Clostridia bacterium | reverse complement strand
ATTGAATTCAAATGGAACTCTCAGGTGAAAAAGCTTCTTTACGAGGAAAGCCTATATGGAATCGTGCTTGAAAACACCGAAGGGGCAACCGAAGAAATAAAGGTTGACGGCATGTTTGTCAGCATTGGCAGAAAACCCATAAGCAAATTATACGAGGGTGCTTTAAAGGTTGACGAAGCTGGCTATATTATTGCCGACGAAAGCACAAAAACAAACATCCCCGGTGTATTTGCCATAGGCGATGTACGCACAAAAGCTCTGCGGCAGATTGTGACTGCCGCATCCGACGGTGCCGTAGCCGCCCACTTTGCAGAAGAATATATTGAATCTTTGCAGTAATCCGCAAATATCAAAAAGCATCTACTATTGCGTAGTCTGCATAATCAAAAATTCTGGCACTCTTATCAGTATTTATGGCAATAATCACATCTGCACCCTCAATGGCACAGGTGTGGTGAACTGCTCCGGATATACCTACCGCAATGTAAATCTTAGGACTTACCGACTTGCCCGTAAGTCCTATTTGCATATCATACGGTACTTTTCCCATATCCACAAGACCTCTTGAGGCTGCAATTTGCGCTCCGATTTTGTCTGCAAATTCCTTTAGCTTTTCAAAGTTGTCTGCAACGCCCTTTCCTCCTGCAACTATAATATCCGAGCTTTCGGAGCTTGTCCTGACTGTTGCCATTTGCGGCATTGTCAGGCATTTTATTTTTGCGTATATATTACCACCCTGAGCCGGGCGATACATAATTAAGTTATCACCCTCTTCTTCCAGCTCCGTACAGTCGGCACAAAGGCCTGTTTTTACTATTGCCGCAACCTGTGGGGCAGTTTTTCTTCCCCACAAATCGGCATTCCACAGCACCACTGATGGTTTTTCTTTAAGGATAAGCTCTGCTATTGTTTCAGCATTGGATTTTTCAATCACCGTTACATTGTCTGCTATTTCCGCCGCTTTTTCCTCTACCTCTTTTCCTACTGCCCATACAGATTGAAATTTCTGTTTTAATTTCGTCTCCGTCATTTTCAAGGAGGGCTTTTGCTTCAATTCTTCAATAAGAGGCTCTAATTCTGACATGGAAATAAACTTGCATTTCCGCTTTCCTCTTTCATTTTCAAAGGTTTTTAAAACTCTTGTGGGAGACCCCTGCAATCCGCATCTGTCAAGGGCGCAATTCAAATCTGCATTGCTTAACATTTCCACATTTCCCACCTTGGAAAAAATGCTGGGAAATCTTAAAACATAGCCTCTCTCAACGGTAACGAGTGCAGGAAGCGGGGCAGCTTCTTCACCCAGCCTTGTACTGCACAGCACCCTGTCTTCTTCGCAGTTTACCTGTAAAGCATTTGTTATCAGCGATATTTTAAGCATTTGTGAAAGCATTGGCCCAACCTGTGCAGTATCTCCGTCAACACTCTGTCTGCCGCAAATTATTAAGTCATATTCCATTTGTTTTATTGCCGTTGACAAAATATATGATGTTGCAAGTGTGTCAGACCCTGCAAAAACATTGTCAGTTATCAGAATTGCTTTTGCACCAAGTCGGGTTAAGGGCTTTAATACATTTTCACAAGATTTTGGACCCATAGATACAACCGTTACATCATCCGATAATTGCAGAGCACATTCAAGTGCAGATTCGTCAAATGGGTTTAACTCGCCTTTAATTATTTTAACACATACTAAGATTTTCATCGTTATATATTTTCTCCATAGCCTTTTGTATCGCCTTATAGCGTTTGAATAATTTTCTGTATTTCACCGTATTTTCCTTTACGGGAACGGTTTCCGATACAACCTCATTACACAATTCCACGGCTTGCTTTGGTGTGTTAAACATGCCGATTGCAGTTCCTGCAAGCATTGCACTTCCGAAGGAGGAATCTGTATGCTTCATCTGTACCAGCCGCATTCCGAGAGCATCAGATATTATCTGCCTCCACAGTGGGCTTTTTCCTCCGCCGCCTATAATCACTGCACTGTCCTCATGCTCTATTCCCAAATTGTCAAGAGCCTCTTTGCAGTCCAGCATTGACATTGCCACGCCCTCAAGCACCGCCCTTACAAAATACGCTTTTGTGTGAAAAGCTCTTATGCCTGTAAAATCACCGCATAAATTAGGATTTGCATAGGGGGTCAGCTCACCATTGAGATAAGGATGAAAAACAAGGCCTTCTGAACCAATGGGAACACCTTCAGCCTTTTTATCAAGCTCCATGTAATCCTCTCCAAAGGTATCTCTGAACCATCTGTAAGACGCCGCACATGATTTTGTTGCCGTTCCTGGGTAAAAACATCCGTCTATGATATGAGAATAATTTATGAGATTTATATCAGGGTAAGGCTTATCTGTTACAACACAAATTCTTCCTGCCGTTGCAAGCTTCAAAGTCATCTGACCTTTTTTTACCGCACCTGACGCAAAAACCTCCATAACCGTATCAGTTGTTCCGCAAAGAACCTTCGTTCCCTCTTTCAAACCGGTGTCTTCCGCCGCTTCACAAGTAATTGCACCCACAATATCAGTTGGCTTAACAATCTTTGGCAACATATCAGTATCTATATTCAATATTTCGCAAAGCTCCCTGCTCCATTGCTTTTTGTTCACATCATACATCATGGTGCCTTCTGCTTCGATATAATCGGTTACATAGTCGCCTGTCAGTTTATGTCTCACAAAATCCTTTGCAAAAAGAATTTTCTTGACCTTTGCCCAATTATGAGGCTCATTATTTTTAATCCACAAAAGCTCAGGCAATGTCCAGATTGTGTCGGGCTTGTGCAAAACCTGTTTTTCTATAATTTGGGAATAATTCTCCTTTAAGAACAAAACCTCTTTAACGCTTCTTGTATCAGTCCAATATATTGCAGGGCGAATTACATTAAAGTTTTCATCCATAATAACTGCCGTATGGGTTGCCGCATCAAGAGAAACTGCCATTATGTCAGCAGGGTTAACTCCGCTTTTATCAAGAACTGCTTTAATATTTTCCTTAGTGGCATTATACCAATCCATAGGATTCTGCTCCGCCCAACCGCTTTTGGGATACAAGGTTTCGTACTCAAATGTGTTGGTTGCAATAATGCTGCCTTCTTCGGAAAGGAGCGTTGCCTTTGACGCACCGCCGCCGAAATCTATACCAAGTACATATTTCATAACTTAACCCTCACAAATCTTATAATTTTCGCCGTAAATTCCACCAACAACACCTCGGTTAAGAAGTGCTTGATTGTCGTTGTGTGCCATAATCCACTTATTTTTACGAAATAGCAGCTTATCTTCAGAAGCAAATTCCAAATCTGTGTTTGTGCCCTTTAAAAGTCCTACAACGCAGCCAAAGCCTGATTTATCAGTTTCAATGGGGCAAAAATGCAAGGTTGTTGCATACACCTCAATCGCCTGTCCCTTTTTCACACGAAACGCCTTGACTTTTGCAGAATTGTACTTATTGCCCTCCTCAATATCACGAACATCTCCAAGGAGCAATATAAGGTCTGTCACTGCAATGTTAACCTCAGAGCATTTGTGCCATTCAAGAGCACCCAGCATGTTGCTGTGCCCTTGGCAGTAACCAAGCTGGGTGGGAAGCTCGCCAAAGCATTCATTTTGGATGGTTTTCATAATATCAAGGCGTTCAAACTCTTCACAGGAGGCCTTGTAAATGCTACCTTCTGCAGGCATTTCAAATTTTTCTGCCGCCGCAATAATTTCTGTAACATCAAGGTCAAGAACCCTGCCAAATTGGCAAAATTCTTTATCACATACTTCATAAATTTCCATCAAAACATCTCCTTATGAAAACACGCAGCCAAATATTCAGCCACGCGTTTACAATTTTATAAAATTATACTGTGCTTAAACACCTTTTCACCATTTGCTTCAAGCCTTACAATGCCGCGTTTTTTCGTAAAATCAAAATCACTGTCAACAAAGTCAGGAATGCCGCACCATGGCTCAATGCAAATGTAGTTTGCATACGCTTTAGGCTTAGTCCACACAAAGAGATAGTCAAAGCCGTCAAACTCAACTCTCAACCTCTTGCCTGTAGCTCTGTGCACCAAATCAACACCCCTTGACTTCAGGTTAAGGAAGGTAAGCGCATCAATTGCAAAGAAATCATATTTAAGGGGAAGCTCTCTGCCCTCGCCCACCGAATAAGTGTTGTATTCCAGAAGATTTCCGTTTAAGACATTGCAGGTGAAGCTTTCTCCCTCGTCAAACACAAGGCTGTATTCCTCAATTCCGCCGGGGCAAGCATAGCCCTCATGACTGCCGATTGAAAAATACATGTCACCGCTTCCCGCATTTTTTACTGAGTATCCCACTTCAATTTTGTTATCAACCAGAGTATATGTAACTCTAAGCTCATAATCAAAGGGAAATACTGTTTTTGTTTCTTCATTTGATTTAAGCAAAAATGTAGCAGAAGTATCTGTTGCACTTTCAATCTCAAATTCTGTCGTTCTGGCAAAGCCGTGCTTTTGAAGAGTGTATTCCTTACCCTCAAAAACGAACTTGTCATCCTTTAATCCACCGCAAATGGGGAAAAGCAAGGGTGCCTGACCTGCCCACACATCACTCTTACCCTCCCAGATAATTTCGCAGCCGTTCTTAACCACACTCTTAAGTTCAGCTCCCCTTGTGCTGATTACTGCCGTAATAATACCGTTTGAGATCTTTAATTGTTCAGCCATTTGTGATCCTCGTCAGTTGTCATATAGAAGCCGCGAACGGGGCCTGCCATAATCCAAAGATAGTAGTTTTTGTAACCGGGTGCAGTGTGGAAGGGGTGATAGCCTCTTGGGATTTCAACAAAATCGCCTGACTTAACTGTGTATGTTTCGTCAATATCGCCCTCTTTTGTATATACCTTCTGAATGCCGAAGCCTGCAGGATTTTCAAACTCGTAATAGTAAATTTCTTCTGTGTTTGCCTCAATAGGCATATTCATATCATCGTGCTTGTGGGGCGGATAGCTTGCCCACTGACCGCCTTCAACCCAGCATTCTCCAATATAAATCTGGTCAGCCTCAACTCTTTCGTCAAGAATAAACATTGCATGTCTTTCCCAACCGGGCTTTCCCATATCCTTTGCCACAACATCTTCGGGCTTTATTAAAACAGGCTTGTGGTCTTTGTGTGAAGGGCACTTTGTAACAGCAATCTTTACATCGCTGCAGCCTGTAATCTTGAATGCTGTATTTCTCGGTATGTAAACACAAGTAGCATTGCCGTCAAATACGGTTTCACGCTCACCGATATTCTCGTATTTAAAGCCCTCTCCCTCAACTGAGCATTTGCCACTCATAATAAGAAGACCAAATTCCTTGCCTTCTTCATTGTAGCTCTTTACATCGCCCTCAGCAAGTCTTACCATATCAATTTCAACATTTTGGCAAAAACTGTCTTCCTTAGTAAAAATCTGAGACTTACCAAACTTTTTGTTCCAGCTTCTCTTATACATTAGCTCCACGCTCCTTTAAAAAATTGATTACTTCATCAAATGCAGGCACACCTTCTCTTGCGCCAACCTTGGTACATTTAAGTGCCGAAACCGCACTTGAAAATATACACGCTCTATCATAACTCATTTTTTCAGTAATTGCAAATGCAAATGCTCCGTGAAACACATCGCCCGAACCGTTTGAATCAACTGCGTCAACCAAAAATGCAGGATATTTTTTAGCGGCATTTCCGTCAAATATTATTCCCCCTTCTTTTCCTCTTGTTATTACAACAATTTCAGGAGAATATTTTTCGTATAGAAGCTTTGCCGCCTCCTCCGAAGTTTTACAGCCTGTATATTTCAGTGCAAATTCCTCGGAGGGGATAAGAATATCCGCAAGAGGCAATAAATTTTCAACGCCGTCATACAAACCGCCTGCATCATAAAGCACCTTTGTGCCGTTTTCCTTTGCAACCTTTGCCCCTTCTATTGCCGCATCAAGGTCATTTCCGTCAACCATTAAAATTTGGGCGTCTGCAATAGCCTTTTTTGCCTTATCATCAAGCACTGTCGGCGGAACATTTCCCTTGAAAAACACACATGTTCTTGACGCAGTTTCCTTTGCAAGCCAGATGCAAGAACAAAATGTGTCATAACCCGGCTTTATTTTTATAAGGTCTGTATCAACACCGTACTTTTTAAAGTCATCTATTAAAAACCTTGCTCCGTTGTCATCGCTCAGATTGCCGATAAATCCGCAGTCTGCACCAAGCTTGGATGCCGCAACAAGACCGGTTGCACAGGGGCCTCCGCCGCTTGTTTTAACGGCATTCGCCCTAAGTTTTGTATCCTCGGCAGGATATGTGTCAACTGTATAAAGGGTGTCAAATACATTTGCACCTATACCTACAATACTATTATTTCTCATAATTCCACCTTTAAATTTATGCCCAAACAAAAGCGGACAAAATTTGTATAACCGCCACTTGCTTTTACGCTTTATTTTCTGCGCCCACAAGCTTAATTCTGCTAATGCAGAATTCCTTGACTGCCTCAATGGGCTTTTTCATAAAGTTGTCAATTGCAATAACTCTGTCAGGCTTTTGCAGCTCTTCAAGACAACAATCCAAAAATGCATAGCAAATATCCGTGGCAAAGTTCATCTTTCTGATGCCTGCGGCAACTGCTTTTTTTATTTCCTCTTCGGGAACACCGCTGCCCCCATGCAGCACAAGTGCCGCATTATTTGTGGCCTTGCGGATTTCCTTTATGCGCTCAATATCAAGCTTTGGCGGCTTTGAGTATCTTCCGTGGGCTGTGCCGACTGCAACGGCAAGGCATGCAACACCTGTTTCCTCAACAAATCTCTTTGCATCCTCAGGGGTGGTGAACTCATCCATTTCGTCATCTTTTGTTGTACCCACATGACCCAGCTCACCCTCAACCTGAACATCAAGGTATGCACAGGTATCTACCACTCTTTTTGTAAGGGCAATGTTTTCTTCAAAGGGCAATGTGGAGCCGTCAAGCATAATGCCCGTAGCACCGTAACGGATTGAACGAGTTGTCTCAAGCTCTGAGGGGCCGTGGTCCAAATGGAAGCAAACGGGAACGGTTGCTTTTTTTGCCGCCGCCAGAATTACGGGGGAAAGGAAATAACCGGCCTCCTCCTTCATAAGGCGGGGATAAACCTGCATAATAATGGGAGCCTTTGCCTCTTCAGCGGCTTTAAGCACGCCCATAACCGATTCCATATTATATACATTAAATGCAGGGATTGCAAAATTGCCTTTTTCAGCTAAGTCTAAAACATACTTGAGGTTTACAAGCATTTTGCTACAACCTCCTCAATTTTGAGAAGCTCCATACCCTCCGGCTTAACAGAAGAAAGCATTGCATAATCTGCCACTGATGCTGTAACAACAGTCTTAGCCTTTACAGGTGCATTTTCAGCATTGAACCAACGCTGCTCTGCAACTTTTTTCATTACATCGGGCATATATTCATTCATAATAAGGTTACCTGCAAGCACTGTATGCTCCTTATTTAAGAGCATTTCGTTTACACTGCCGCAAGCAGAAAGAATTGCACGGATTGGCTCTGTTTCCTCCAGGTCTCTTGCAAGAAGAGGACTGTCCTGAGGTGTAAATTCCTCGCCGCAGTTTTTTACTGATAGCTTGCCGTCTTTAATAAGCCCTGCAAGAAATTCAGTAAAGGTTACAACCTCTGCCTTTAAATCTATTCCCCATTCCTTATATTCACGCTTCATAACCTTTGCATCAGCAGGGTCATAGCATACAACAGTTTTATAGTCTGAAAGAGTTTTTGCACAAGCCTCCATAACGGCCTTGGTTTCCGCTGCTGCGCCCAATAAGAAGTCCATTGAATAGCCACTGTTCGGCTCGTTCTTCAATATTGTAAAATCAACGCCTGCACTCTTCAAAACATCAACTGCAACCTTTGCACAGCCCTTTGCCCGTGCATCTTCACCAAGGAAGAAAAGAATGTCTCCGCCCTTGATTTCAGGAATGCTTTCGTTTTTGTCTGCACCGTAAATATTTCCCTTTTCTTCAAGGTTTTTAAGCATTGTCATAACATAGCTTGGAAGCTTGCCGTCAAGGGCAGCACCCAGCCTTGCTTCCTTTGCAAACATTACAGGATCCCAACCTGTAACGCAGTCAGTCATACAACCGCCGCAGAGGGTGCATTCGTAAACATTATTGATAATATCCTCCGAGTACTCAATAGCTTCTCTTGCAACAAGTGACAATCCCAAAGCTCTTGCCCTTGCTGTATTTCTTTCCAGGCCTGTTGCATTGCCGATGGGGCATACATGATGGCACATCCAGCAAAAACGGCAGGAATCTATATGTTCTTTAGCTTTTTGTGAAAATTGCATATCTATTTACCTCCTTATTACAGACCAAGCTTGAACGGATTCATAATACCGTTGGGGTCAAGCTGCTTTTTAATACCTTCAAATACCTGCATAGCAGGGCCGTACTGCTCTTTCATAAGTCTGCCGAGCTTAATACCAACGCCGTGATGGTCATTTACCACACCGCCATTGGCAAGCGCCGTTCTCACGCCACAGTTCCATATATCCTGATGGAGTCTGAAGGCTTCATGGGGATCACGGGGAACCTTGTCGCCGTCAACAATAAATCTGTCATAAATCATGCAGCCCCATTCATACCAATGTGAGAAATGAGCGATAAATCTTGCCTGGGGGAAGTTTGTCTCAATTGCTTCCTTCATTGCCCAGTAAATCTTCTCAATTTTATCATAAGGTGCAATTGTATCCATTGTACCAAAGCACTGAGGAATATCCATCATATGTCCGGGATAGAAGAATGTAATCTTTTCCTTCCACCACTTTTCGCCGTATTCTGAGCCTAAGTCCTCAGCATTGTATTTAGCAAAGGTTTCAAGAAGAATTTTCTTTTCAAGCTCAACCATTTCTGCAACGCCTTCAATTGCAATGTTCATGAAGGCACCCTTCTTTTCAACTCCGACAATCTTCTTAATAAGAGTTGCAGTTTCAGCCTCGTCATAAAGGCGCATAACTGACGGCTTAAATTTCTGGAGTAATTCTCTGCCTGCGTTAAAGGCATCTGTCATGTTCTGGAACAAAAATCCACGGAACTGTCTTGATTCAGGCTGCTCATAAATTCTCATCTGAGCCTTTGTCATAACACCGAGTGTACCCTCTGAACCGATGAAAATCTGGTTGAGGTCAGGACCTGCCGCATGCTTCGGAGCAGGTGAAGTTTCGATAATATCACCGTTTGGAAGAACTACCTCCATCTGGAGCACCATATCGTCAATTTTGCCATACTTTGTTGATGAAACGCCGATACCACGATGAGCCAAAAAGCCGCCTACGGTTGAGCATGTGAGAGATGAGGGATAATGCATTGTTGCATATCCTCTTTCATTTGCCGCCCACTCAATGTGCTTATAAATTGCACCTGTGCCGCATTCTATGTACATACCCTTTTCGTTTACATCGTAAATCTTGTTCATTCTCTTTGTGTCAAGAACAATACCGCCGCAAACAGGAATAGCACCGCCCTGTGTGCCGCCGCCTGCGCCCCATGTTGTAACAGGGATTTTGTAGTAGTTGGCAATCTTGAGCACTGCTGATGTCTCTTTTGCATCCTTCGGTGCAACTATAAAATCACCCTCAGGCATTCTAAGCCCTCTGTCTGCCCACATTCTGGAAAGCCAGAAGTAGTCAACGCTGTGTGTAATCTTGTCAATTGCTCTGGTAGAACAATTTTCTTTTCCGACTGCGTCCTCAAGCTCAGTCGCAATCACATCAAATAAAAAATCTGTCATTACTTTTTTCTCCTTTATATTATTATTCTAATACCGAATCATATTTAAGATTCGGGAAATACTTACAAAATTCTTTAATCTCCTTTTGGTAGTCGCCTTCTATTTCAACAAAATGGTGAATGTAAGGCCCGTCAATCAAACGGTCTTCTACCTTTTGAAGATTATCAAATTCCACCCAAATATATGTACCATGTGTCTGCGGACCTGCGGTGGTGTCTGCCACTAAAGGCAAAATCATATAATTTCCGCTTTCCTGATCTATTCGTGCAATTGTATATCTGCCATCCTTAGCTCTGAACCATGAACGCTGATTTACAAGCCGTGCTTCGGAGTCTGTTCCCTTTTCTGCCTTCTGAGAAAGAGGGAAAGGACCGCAGTGCCACAGAAGCTCTGCATTTTTATTTTCGGGATGACGAACTGTAAATTCCCCGAAAAGAGGCTTGCCCTCACCAAGGGTTGCACATTTGAGCAGTGCCATTGTCATAAGACAATGTATATCACTTTCGCAGGAAATAAGGTAACCCATATCATTTAAAATGCCATACACTGTGCAAGGTGCAAGTCCGTCAAACATAACGGGGGTTGCTGTCCAGCATTCAGCGGAAATGGCGTCAAGCTTAAACTCTTCAAAGAGGCGTTTATACATAACCGTCATTGCAGCCATTCTCTCTATATACTGAGGTGTGAGGTCATCAAGCTTGTAATTCTTGCGGATATAATCTGCAATTTCCTGAGCTTCTTGGGGTTTTTCCTCCATAACGGCTTTCATTCTCTGTTCAATAAGGGCAAAGTTTATGGGAATAATTTTAATTCCGAACTTTTCCATAAGCTCCCCTTCATTCCATATAACGGAGAAAAAGGGTGCAGGGCGAATACCCACTTGTCCAATACGCATTCCCGTAAAGTTTTTAACCATACAAACAACTCTTGTAAAGCTGTCAAAGCCCTTTTTGAACTCATCACTATCAACCGTGCAGCAAGGCAAATGAGAAAAAGGTATATGGAACCTTTGCATCTGCCGTGATACACCAAAGAGTCCGCATTGTGAGTCTGTGGGACGCATACCGTCAACATAATATTCATCATCAAGCGGTGCCCATAAAAGCACAGGCTTTCCAAGTGCCTTTGCAATATCAGCCGCAGCTTCTTCATTACCAAAGTTGCAGTTTATTATGAATACAGCATCAACATTGCTTTCCTTAAAGCGGCTAATAATATCTGCAGCAGAATCGTCATCATAAATTAAATCCTTATGACCAAGCCCCTTAGAATCAACAAAGGATACTTTTTCACTTGTAAAATTATCTTCAATATATTTTACAAATTTTTCCCCTCTCTGCTCTGCCGAATACCATGTAAGGAATGTACCCTTTGGCCTGTCTGTTGTATTACGGCGCATAGGAACAAGCCCTATTTTTAATTTGTAATTAAGCATTCTATATCCCCCTTTGTAATAATGAAAAAAATTTTTAAAAGACTTCAATATTTTTCATCAATACTATATCATATGTGAAATATAATTTCAATACCTTTTCTGTATTTTTCTATGTTTTTTCCCAAAAAATACTTTGACTTTATAAGTCATATGGTATAAAATGTAAGTATATATACTAAGGAGACAGTTTATGAATAAAATACTTTTAAATATTAAGTTATTATATGATTCCATGGGAAAATCTGAAAAATGTATTGCCGATTGGCTTTACGAGCATTATGACGAGTTAATCTCATTGTCTATTACGGAGCTTGCCGAAAAAAGTAACAGCAGCGAGGCAACTATTGTACGCTTTGCAAAAAGGCTTGGCTATTCAGGGTATCAGGAAATGAAAATTTCTTTTGCTCAGGAAACCAACGCATCAACTATCAGCACAGTAATCCTCCCTACGGACAATACTGAGGATGTATTCAGCAAGGTTTGCAACGATATTTACTGCTCACTTGAGATGACGAAAAAAGTGTTAAACTATGATTCTTTAACCAATGTTTGCGAAAGTATTATTGCCGCAAACAAAATTGTGGTATTCGGGCTTGGCAATTCAGCCTCTGTTGCACTTGACGCAAGTCATAAGCTTCTCAGAGCAGGCTGCAATGCTTTTTCTTACTCCGACAACCATATGCAGGCAATTGCCGCATCCCACCTTAAAAAGGGAGATGTTGCAATCGGAATATCCCATTCGGGCTCTTCAAAAGATATTGTTGATGCTCTTTCCACTGCCAAAAAAGCAGGGGCAACAACGGTTTGTATTACAAACTCAGGTAAATCGCCTATTCAAAAACATAGTGACTTTGTGCTCTTCACTTCTTCGGAGGAAACAAAGCATAATATTCTGGCACTCAATTCAAGAATAGCACAGTTATCAATTGTAAATGCCATTTACTACTATATTGTTTACCACCAGCCTGAACGGGCACTTAATTTCATTCACGAAACAGAGCGTTCCCTTCTTTCTAAAAAATATTAAAAATTATAAAGTTTTCTAATAATGAAATATTTACTTGAAATAAATATACCTAAATGATACAATAATCATAGAAAGTTTGGTGTAATCTCCACCATCTAAATATCAATGTACAATGAGGTGAGAATAATGGTTAACCACTTTGGCACTGGCATAATATTTAACAACAGTCGCGGTACGCTAATACCACCTATTCAGTTTGGCGACATTCTGCTTTATCAATTAGGTGAAAACATTATATAAAGAAATGGAGAAATATTTGAACATACGCAAAAGTGCCATGAAATAAGCCTAGTCGTATCCGGAGAAGCAGACTTTTATTCAAATGACGAAGTACATCAACTAAAAAAAGACAGTATTCACATTATACCCAAAGGAATTAATCACACTATCACTGTCAAAAATCAATCTCGTTTCAGATATTTTTATCTTGGATTTGACTTTGCTACACACAAAGAATTCACACTTGCAGACAAACTGTCCCAACTTCTAAAATCCGGAACTATGCATGGCATTGATGATGGAACAATTATGCAGCATTTCTGCCATATTATAAAGGAATTTCAGATAAATGATTCATTTGGATACGATATGTATTCTTCTTATATAAAGCTTATTCTCATATCTGTATACAGACTTTTTCAAAAAGAGTCTGTTGCCAACCACGCATCAAGTGTTGTTACCGCCAGCTCATGCGGAACGGTTTTTAACATAATAAAATATATTGATAGCAACATATCAACAATTACCAAGGTATCTGAAATTGCCACCAATATGAACTATTCATCAGCATATATATCGCGTATTTTTAAGGAAAAAAATGAAAATGACGATACAAGAGTATATACGATGTAAGAAAATCGAAGAGTCTATGATACTCCTAAAAACAAAGAGATTTAGCATAAATGAAGTCGCAGAACATCTAAACTTCGATTCTTATCGTGTGTTTTTTAACTCATTAAAAAAACAAGTGGGATGCTCACCTTCGGACTTTGTTAAAAACGAATGCAAATAAGTCATTGAGGTAGACTTAAAATAAAAGGAGATAATATTATATGAAAGCAATACCTCAGCTAAAAGAATTAAAGTATTTAAATGGACGATGTGATGTTAAAAATATAGAATGGATTTTTAGTGTCGGAATCGATGACAGAATAGTAAGTGCCGCAAAACGCATATGCGAAAGCAACAATAACGGAACTAAGGTATATATAAATCATGGAAATGGAAATGACGAATCATATACCTTAGATATTAATGAGGACAACATTAAAATTAGTTCACTCGGACCCCGAGGCGCTTTTTATGGCCTTATGACACTTAAAATGCTCAAAAAGACATCGGACAACATGATAAATTGCTGTCATATAGTCGATTTTCCTGATATGGAATACCGAGGATTTTATCATGATGTTACCCGAGGTAAGGTACCGAATTTAGATACTCTCAAAAATCTAGCAGATATCATGGCTGATTACAAACTCAACTCTCTCCAGCTTTATATAGAGCATACATATGAATTTAAGGAGTATGATTTTTGCCTTGATAGGCTCGGATTTCTTACAAAGGATGAAATAAAAGAACTAGATAAATATTGCAAGGATAGGTTTATAGAGCTTATTCCATCTATAGCTACCTTTGGACATCTATATCATCTTTTAAACTGCGATAAATATAAACACCTCTGTGAACTTAAAAACTACAAGCCAAAAAAGAACTACTATATAGAAAAAATGGAACATCACACCATAAACCCTCTTATGGATGAAAGCTATAATCTTATTACAAGTCTTATAGACCAGCATATGGAGGCATTTTCAAGCAATAAATTCAATATATGTTGTGACGAAACATTTGATCTCGGAACTGATGTAAACAAAGGAATGGACAAGAGCGAATTGTATGTTGGATTTGTAAAAAAACTCATAAATTATCTTGAATCCAAAGGCAAGACAGTTATGATGTGGGGTGATATCATATTAAAGTACCCTGAAAGACTTTTGGACATTTCTGATAAGGTTATATTCCTTAATTGGGATTACGCAGCCGAACCGATAGAAAAAAATGTCGCCGCCATGAAGGATGTGACTCAGATAGTATGTCCTGGTACAAGCTCATGGGAAGGATTTCACGAAGTAACACACACAGAAGAGAAAAATATTATTACTCTTGCAACCTATGGTGCCAAATATGGTGCTAAGGGAATATTAAATACCAATTGGGGCGATTTGGGTAATCCGGCAAGTATTGCAATGGGGATGTACGGACTGATTCTCGGTGCTTGTGTTGGATGGAATACTGGAACTAAGGCAAACGAAGAACTAAAGGGCTTTATATCAAAATATCACTACGGTTGTGACGAAGCACTAAGCATCCTTGACTCCTTGTGTGAATATAACGATTATGTAAGCTGGCTTGTATACAATTGGGACAACAGGTTAGTGAAGAACGATTCCAAGGAGTCCTTCCTGAAAGCAATGGACAATTGCCATTCAATGATAAATAAAATAAAAAATTCGACTTTCAAAGACGAAGATATGAGGAATAAATTTCTCTTATCAGCTGAAGGTGATAGCCTTATTGTCAGTTGGAATGCAAAAAAATACGGTCATATTATTAAATCCAATGTTGATTTTAACGATTGGATTTTAAGGTATCGAGCAGACTGGATGAAGGAGTCAAAAAAGGCAGAACTTGATACTTTGACCAATATGTTTAAAGATATAAACGGATAATCCCTAGCTAATGAGGATATAAGTTGATAAATACTGAGCATACCTTTTCTAACATATGTTTGTATCAAACATACATTGACTACACACGAATGAAAAATGATAATAAAAAAGTGCGTGCCAACGCACTTTTTTACTTCGCACCAAAATATCCTCAAAATTTCATCAATTTAAGGTCTGGGAATTTTGAAAGAGTAAATTTTTGATATATCAAGGCAAAAGTGGAGCAAATACTATGCGTATTTGCGAGCATTTTAACAAAGATAGATCGGAAATTTAGACGGCGCGGAAAATGTTGTGTAAATAGTATAAAAACGAACCTCCTGGGTGAAAATT
>JAXJXW010000044.1:0-13470 GCA_036307325.1 Clostridia bacterium | reverse complement strand
CAGAGCATGAGGTTTTTGGCCGTCTTGACACATGGACAATAGACCCCAGAGTTACATATATTCCTGAGGATGATATGTACTATATCACCCGTCCTTTGGATTCCCCCTGGGGAACAGCCTGCTTGCTCAGCAGAACAAAGGATTGGGAAACATATGAGGAAATGAATATAATTTCTCTTCCCTATAACAGAGTTCCCTGTATTTTCGGCGGCAAAGTAAACGGCAAGTATGTGCGCCTTGACCGTCCCAACCCCATAGGAGGCGGAGACGGCGGCGGCAGACTGTGGATTTCCTTCTCGGAGGATCTTATTCACTGGGGTGAACACAGACCCCTTCTTGCTCCCTATACACTGTGGAACTGGAATAAGATAGGCCCCACACCCCCTGTCAGAACAAAAGACGGCTGGTTCTCCATAATTCACGGTGTAACAGGAAGCTGCAGCGGCCGCCGTTACAGCATGGGTGCCATTCTTCTTGACCTTGAGGACCCGACTAAGATTATAGGCAGAACAACCTCTCCCATATTGACGCCCGATGCGCCCTATGAGTATATGGGAACAGTGCCCAATGTTGTATTCCCCTGCGGATTTATTGCAGATGAGAAAAAAGATGAGCTGAGAGTTTACTATGGTGCCGCTGATACATATATTGGCTTGGCAAGCGGTAAGCTCAGCGATATAATTCAGCTTTGTAAGGATGAATATAAAGCGGCTGACGGAAAGTTCTGATTAAACTAAAAAAATACGGAATGCACTTATGCATTCCGTATTTTTTTTTTTTTATTTTGTCAGCGGGCAACTATATATTCCCCTGCGGGCATTATCTTTTCTTCGCCGCCAAGCCTTAGCTTAAAAGCATAAGGGCTGTTTATTCTTACTTCTTTCTCATCATAGGAAAGCTTAATATTGCAGAATTCGGCGGTGAGTTTATTTATTCCCTTCACAAAAAGCGGTGAAATCACAATATCGCCTGTGGCAAAATCATTTACCATAATTCCCGCAAGGCGGCGGTAGAAAAATGTATCAATCATGCTGAAAAAATGGTGATTCATGCTAACCATTCCGTCTTCGGGGTGACCGTCACGGTTGTAGTCAAAGCGTTCTGTAAGTGCGGTTAGCCCGTCGGCGGCATTTTTTGCATATCCGGGTCCGTCCGGGTTTACAATCACATCAAAAAGAAGCTGTCCGTAGCCGTGTTCACAGAGAAGCTCAGACATCATCTTAATACCGTGAACGCCAAAGGTTATAAGATAATCGTCATTTTTTAAATGCTCTGCAATCCGTTTTACAATTCCTTCAAGCTCGTTTTCTTCAAAAAAGCCTTGAGAAGCAAGGGCAATAAGCTCAGATGCGCTGACCTCTTCAAAAGCTCCCTTTGGCATGTATCTTGCACGGAAAGCCCCCTTGAGCTTTCTTGCGGCAGCTTCATAGGGTGCGGGGTCATAGCCGCAAAGGGCGGAAAGCTCCGCCATAATATCAAGGTCCCATTTATAATACACATTGGACATTATATCATCTCTTGCCCTTACGGTGCGGTGCAAATTGCTCCAGTCACCGGTTGCA
This sequence comes from Clostridia bacterium, assembly GCA_036307325.1. Taxonomy (GTDB): domain Bacteria; phylum Bacillota; class Clostridia; order UMGS1883; family UMGS1883; genus UMGS1883. The sequence continues at coordinate 11,908 of JAXJXW010000044.1, read as the reverse complement.
TATTCGCCGTCACCAATATAGCCGTCATCATCGGCAATTGCTGCAAAGAAATCCAGAGAGCGAAGCATATCCCCACGAAATTCTTTGAAGGGGCTAAGGTCTCCGTAATACTTATACATCCACCAAACCGTCTGGAATACCACACTGTTGCCCCAGTCAGGACCTGAGAAGCGTTTGGAGAAGCCCCAGTCGGAAATGCCGGGAACGGCATATGGAATTTGCCCCTTTTCATCCATTGAGTCACGGCAATGCAGTGCATTGTCAAGCATAACGCTGCGGGAATCAAATTCGGATATAATAACCTCTGAGGAAAGCATGGTGTCACCAATCCAGGGAGCGTCACGCTTGGGGTTGTCAAGGAAAACATCCTGGCAGCAGGTAAGGATAGAGTTAACGCAGGCGAAATGAATTTTGTTTATAATATCATTGTCGCACTCAAAATGCGCCGTTTCCTTAAGGTCAGTATGTTGAGTAACGGCGGTTAGCTCTATTTCATCATAATCGCCCACAACCTCCACATATCTGAACCCGTGGAAAGCCATATATTGGTCAAACACCTTGTCCTTTGTGTCGTCAAGAATGTATTCATCGGAATTGTACATATCCGGATATTTCCATGTTGAAAAGGCTGAACGGTCAACATGCTTACCGTCAGGGAGCAGTCTTTCCGAATAGTTCAGCTTTATAAGTGCGCCTTCTTTTCCCGTAATTTTCACTCTTGCATAGCCGGAGGTAGTAATTTTGCAGTCAAAGAGCTTCGGTGCAATTTCCGTAAATTTGCGCTCTTTTATAATTCTTTTGGGAGGGCAGGTGGTGGTGCGGAATTTTCCTTCAGGGGGAGTCATTAAAACTGCATTATCCCAAAGGCTGTCATCAAAATCTGCATCACACCAATTGGGGATTTCCAGGCGGGCGTCTTGTCTTTCGCCGCAGCAGGTGGTTGAAAATATAATTGAAGAGTCATGCCCTTTAAAGCTTTCATCCGAAAGGATTTCTTCAACTGTGCCGTCTGTATATTCAATGCGGAGGCAGACAATAAGCATAAGCTTTAACTGAAAATTGTACTGGCTGTTATCCAGCCTGAAATTTCCCAAAATTGCCCCAAGGCGGTTTTTGCCGCCACGGAGAAGGTCTGTTACATCAAAGGTGTTGTAAATAATTGATTTGTATAAGTATGATGCATAGGTTGGGCGGATAGAATCGGGAATTCTTTTTCCGTTTATAAAATAAGCTCCGTCACCTATACCGCAAATGTTGAGTGTTGCTTTTTGCGGTTTTTCACGAAGCGTAAAGCTTTTTGCGATGTAGGGTGACGCAGTTGTGCAAAGATCCTCTCCCGGATTCTTTGACCGGTATCCTATCCATTTTGAGTTTTCAAACATAGCTATTCTCCTTTGGTTTTGTGCATATCACATTTCGTCAAAAATGGCAAAGGCATTCATATCCCTTAAACCGCTGACAAGTGCTTTTGTGCTTGAACATTCAAATTTTCTCAGTATTCTGCCAATATGTGTTCTGACCGTGCTTTCGGATATGAACCTGCCCTCGGCAATGGCGGCAACAGTCATGCCGTCATAAAGAGCTTTTAAAATCTCAAATTCCGAATTGGAAAGCATGCTCATAACATTTACCGTGTGGAGAAGGGATTTTTGCCTTTCCTCCGTTTGCTTAATATCAGTTTGTATTCTTGCACATTCCCTCAGAATTTTTTGAGCAATTTCGGGTCTAAGGGTGTGCTTGTTTTCATAGACATTGCGAATGGTGAATATAAGCAGCTCATCAGGCAGTGATTTGAAGAAGTAATCCTCCACGCCTATGCGGTAGGCTTCAAAAACCTTTTCGTCTGCCTCATAAGCAGACAGAATGATGATTTTTGTATTGGGGCATTGCTCCTTGACGGTTTGCACAACCTCAAAGCCTGCTTTGTCCGTATCAAGGCGAATATCCGTAAGAAGGATGTGGGGCTTTTTTTCAAGGCAAAGGCTTATTGCCTCTTTTTTATTTGCCGCTGTGCCGACTATTTCAAAATCCTCCTGCTCTGAGAGAACGCTTTGGTAATATTGGCACACTGTTTCTGAGCCGTCACAAATTAAAATTTTAATCATGCTGCTTTCACCTCATTGGGGATGGTTTGTTGAAAAAAGGCAGTGTAAAAATTTTAATTTTTACACTGCCTTATAAAAGTTAGCGAAATTGTCAGCCCTTTACGGCACCGCCAACCAAGCCTTTTACAAAGTACTTATTTGCAAACATGTATGCACAAAGCATGGGCAGGATTGCAATGGCACTGGCTGCAAGCATAAGGTTCCAGTTTGCGGCACCTTCGCCTGAATTTTTAAGAGCCATGATACCAACGATAAGAGTTCTCTGTTCAGGTCTTGTGATTGTGAATACCGTGGGCATGATATAATCATTCCACGACCCTTGGAAAGCCAGAAGGCCAAGTGTTGCAAAAAGCGGAAGAAGCAAAGGAGCAATAATCTTAAAGAAAATTCCGATAAAGCTGCATCCGTCAATTTTTGCCGCCTCGTCAAGCTCATAGGGCAGTGTTTTAATATAACTTCGCACAAGATAAATATTTACAATAGGAACAGCGAATAGCTTCATAATAATAAGTGAAGTAATAGACTGTGTAAGGTGAACGGCTCTGAGCACATTAAATGTAGCGTAAACTGTTACACCACCAAAGTTTATGAACATAAGCGCTGTAAATATGGTGAACCACATATTTTTCAGGGGGAATTTACCGCGGGCAAACACATAACCCATGGTTGAAGATGACCACAGCGTGATTGCAACGGCGGAGCCTGCGTAAATAACGCTGTTGATAAACATTCTTATAACATTAAAGTCTTTACTTGTTAAAGCTATTTTGTAGTTATCCAATGTGGGATTTTCCGGAAATATGCGTTCCGGATGAACAAGCACCTCAGCATTTGTTTTAAAGGAGGATGCAAATACATATATTATGGGGAAAAGTACGATGATGAGAACGATTGTCATGAATATGTATATGAAAAAGTTCTCAATTCTGTTTTTTAATTTATAACTCATAACCTTATTCTCCCCTCCATCAATACATATTTGCAAGCTTGCTGCTGAGCTTGTTGTAAATAAGTGCAATTGAAGCCATAAGAATTGCCGTTATAATACCCAGTGCACAGCCGTATCCGATAGGCGGATAGTTTGAAGCAAAGCCGGGCATGAAGGTACGGGTCAAATATGACATAACCGTATGGGTTTGACCGCCGGGTGCACCGTTTGTTGTTGCAATGATAAAGTCACCTGTGTGAAGCGTACCGTTGATTGAAAGCAAAAGAATTGTCTGAAGCACGGGTGCAATAAGGGGCAGTGTGAACTTGAAGAACAAGGTTAATTTACCTGCGCCGTCAATTGTTGCTGCTTCATAAATAGATTCATCGACATTTTGCAGTGCAGAAAGGAAGTACAAAACATTTGTACCGAAGGTACGCCATGTATCAGCCAGTGCCAGAACAACCAGCGCCGTGAACTTACTGTTAAACCAGTTAATGCCTTCATCTATAATGCCGTACTTCATAAGAAGAGCGTTTATAACGCCGAAGTACTCAAACATGTTTGAAAAGATAAGACCGATGATTGCCGCACTGATGATTGCCGGCATGAAGTAAACGGCACGGAAAATACCGCGGCCCTTCATTTCCCTGTTTAAGAAAACTGCCAGAATCATTGCAAGGGGCAGCTCCACCGGAAGCTTAAGCACTGCAAACTGGAAGGTGGTTACCCAGGTTGACCAATAGGTTACATCACGAAATACCGTTTTAAAATTGGCAAGGCCTATAAAAACCGCATCGCGTGCAGCACCCATGAAGTTATAAAACGACCATCTTGCCGCCCATGATATGGGGTACAGTCTGAGCACAAAGAAGCCGATTATCGGAAGTGCTAAAAAGATATAGGACTGCCAGACATCGTTTATGTTATATTTTCGCCTAAAGGGTAAGCGATTAGGGTCTGTCTTTTTCATTTATTGCTTGCTCCCCTCAAAACGACTATCTTTTCATCAATTCAGGCCATTCGGGAACAAGATATTTTGTATAATCATAATCAGGATATTGTTCCAGATAGGTCTTTATACCATCATTTGTAAGCTTTGTTCTCTTTGCACAACCCTCTTCAGGAGTTATTTTTCCTGTATATATTTCCTCAAGGAAGATTGAAAGAAGAGATTTTGAACCGGGTGAAGATGATTTTCTTGTTTCTGTGGGTGCAAATGTGCTGACCTTCATGATATTTGCAAAGTCCTCCCAGCCCTTAAGACCTTCTTCTACCTCTACGCCTTCCCAATCGCTTTCTCTGATGGGAAGGGAAACACCTTTTGCATAGCATACCTTTGCAAGCTCTGAGCTCTGAAGCCACTTATAAACTTCAAATACTTTATCAAGCTTATCCCTTGTGGACTGCTGAGAGTTAATGCTTCCAACGCCGCCTGCGCCCATCAACTGCCTGTAGCAATTGTCTGCATCCTCAACGGGAAGGGGAGCTACGCCCCAGTCAAACTTACAGGGGAACTGTGAGTTAAATACTGCCACATCATATGATGCTGCAAACTTCATGCCGATGCCGCCTTCTGCAAAACGGGCACGGGCAGGGTCATTATCAAGAGACTCACCGCCGGGATATACGCTGCCGTCCTTTTTCATGTCAATAATAAGCTGCATAGAGGATACATAAGCGGAATAGTCATATTCACCTGTTACAGGGTCATATCCGTTATTGGTGCCTGTGCTTGCAGGAACAAGGTTCTGCACATCGCTGCCGAACCAGCCTGCCCATTTTTCAGGGTATACAATACCATATTCCTTTTTTGCAGGATTTGTAAGCTTCTTTGCACATTCACGCATTTCAGCATATGTCGTAGGAGGCTTTGCTTCGCCGTTTTCATCAACAATGCCTGCCTTTACAAACATATCCTTGTTGTAAACAAGGCCATTAGTTGTTATACCCTGAGGAACTGAGTAGTGCTTGCCTGTAACAGTGTCAATAAAATGGCCGGGATACATGAAGCCCTCATACTGGTCAAGAAGCTCCTGACCGCCTTCAATATCCTCAAGTGGAATGGTGTAGCCCTTGGCGCCATGCATTACGGAGTTAACTGATTTGAAAATATCGGGGCCAACGCCGCTTTCAAGAGCAAGGTCAATCTGCTGGCCATAGTCAGCCAGTGCTTTATATTCAATCTTGATGCCCTTTTCCTTACCTATTGTGTTGTTGTACTCTTCAATGAGGGGATCCATAATAGCCTTACTGCCTGTATCGGGAGACCAATATGATACAACTGTAACGCCCTCGTCTACACTTGCTTCCTTATCTCCGCCGCAGCCTGCAACTGAAAGGCAAAGAACCAGCGCAATAACTAAACATAATGCCTTTTTAAATTTTGTCACACAAAACAACTCCTTATCTTAATATTTTATTCCCTTTTGCAGGGGCAATTGCGTGGGGCACATGGTGGGTAAGCCGCATTTGCGGGCGATTACGGATGCGCCCCTACGATATGCCCGTACAATGCGCCCCTACAGGGGGATTACATTATTAGTTTTCAGTGGGAATCCATATCTTACCGAAATACCAGGGGGTTTTATCTCCGCCGATACCGGTTGACCATTCAAGATAACCTACACGAATTGCCTGCTGACCGTTAAAGAGGTGTTCATAACCTGGAATGAACTGATTCTGGTTAATAAGCAGCGAGAAGCGAAGAGGTGTGGTCCTTTTCTTCTCATCCGTGTCGGGATATGCATAGGGTGCAATCTCATACATGGGAATTTCCATGAAGTAGGTTGTTACATTAACATCCTGTCCGTCAATCTGTTCCGTGTTAAAGGTTACATTGTATGAACCATGGTCATTGGGCATCTGATTGTTTGCCTTTGTAAGGTTGGGGTCAACAAGTGCATTATCCTGCATCTGTGCCTGCTTGAAAACCTTAACCCATCTTCCGGGATCGCCTGCCATAATAATTTCAGTATAGCCGGTTGAAGTTGAGAAGCCCAAAGCGTCAAGAGAAATCTGAATGGAGTCACCCCACCACATCTGGTTAACTTTACTATGAGGTCTGTGATGCTCATCACCGTAAACCTTGGCAAGAACCTGCAAGCGATTCTGATCTACATATACAGCAAATTTTGCATCAATATTCTTTTCAAAGGTTCCCTGTGATGCATTCTGAACCCACTTAATGTTATCTGAAATCCAGTTGATATTATCACGAATTTCAAATGTTTTGGGATCGAACAGCTCTGTCTTAGTTGCATTGCCTTCGGGAATCTTAACACTGGGGTCAATAGAAATACCGTTAGTAGTAAACGCACAGTTGTAAAGAACATCACCGAAACGCATATCATTCTCTCCGCTTATGGGAGAGATGCCCCAGCCGCTTTCCATGCCGTTTTCATATGCATCTCCGTCTATACCGCTGATGTAATAAAGTGTTTCCGGCTGGAGCTCGATATTATTAAGGTCACTTGTATCTATAGTATTGAAGTGGAAATCTTCAATCTTAAATTCCCCTTCTATTGCAGCATCTGTAACACGCTTTGAAAGCTTCTGCGGCTTATCTATATCAAAATCAAGCCACATAAGAAGCTGGTCCTTGCCGTTATTTTTCAAATGAACTGCATTCTGGTAGCTGGTGCTCTTTTCGCCGATTTCAGCGGTTTCGTTGAGCTTTTTCTCGTTTACATATTCAAACTGCTCACTACCTGCCTGGTCAACGAACTGCCATATAGCCATGGCAACCATACGGGGAACAACAACAGGCCTTACTCTGAAGAAGCTGGCGTTATCATAAATGCTGGTATTCATAGCATGCTTTCTGTACACGGCACGCTCAGCATCATCACAGCCTGCCCATGAAACTGCACCGAAGGCAATCATTCTGTCTACGCCTTTTTTTAAATTTGCCAGATATGCCTTAATTCCAACGATTGCCATTTCAGCCTCACTAAGTGAGAACTGATAGTCTGTTGCAATACTGCCGGCTCTACGAAGGATATTGTGAATTTCCGTGTTGCTTACAGGCATTGGGTCACCGTTTTCATCAACAAGTAAGTCTTTGTAAAAGTCATAACGATATTCCGTTACACTACCTGCTGATTCACCCTGTCCGCCGTGAATGTGAAGTGCATCCATATATTTATTTATGCCCAGCTCTCCCTGTCTTTTTGGGAAAACCATTCCAACGGGGGTTTCAAGGGATACCTTTGCGTCAGGGTCTTCCTCTTTTATAGCCTCATACGCCGCTTTGTGAAGGGCAAAATACCTTTCAGGCGTTGTGCTGAAGAAGATTGACTCACCGGGTGTGCCCGGTTCATTAAAGGGTTCCCACCAGGTTACACGGCCCTTAAAGTGCTTTGCAGCTGCACGCACCTGGTTTACATATACTGAATCATCAATAGGCACAACATGCACAGATGAGGGGGCGCCGCTTGCGGTCATTGTGGGATTTGCCCAGTTGGGAATACTAAAAATTGTAACCTCTATATCTTCAAAACCATAGTCATCTCTTGCATGATTTATAAGCTCATCATAATATGAGAAATCATAAACGCCCTTCTCTTTTGCAACAATCTCTCTGTTGTTGCCCCGAATGGTGGAGGTGGAGGCTGCTGTATTTCCGAAGTTCAATCCGTGAATACGCATGATGGAAAATCCCAGTTTGTCCAGCATTTCAACATCATCAAAGCTTTCCACATAGTCCTTACAGGTTGTATATCCGCCAAAGCGGTGGTTTCTCTCCGCCATTGGCTTTGTGGGCCGCGGTGTTACAACAAGGCTTCTGCGATAATAATATTTGGGTTCATTGTTAAAGCAGGTGTACCATTCGCACCAGGGGTGCTCAACACCGTCATTATCAATAAGAGCGAACTCATATTCATAATAGCCTGCTTTTGGAGGAATCCATGTGATTCCTGCATTGAATACATCTGTTTCATACTCCACAGTGTCTACAACATTGTTATAAACATCATAGAAGCGTCCCTTAATGCGGGGGTACGCCGAAGAGCGTGCCTTATACCCCGGCGTGAGCTTTACTTTGGGCATACCGCCTTTTTCATCCGCATTGTACCACGCCAGGTTTTCATCTGTTGCTATACGGGGGGGGTATTCAAGCTCCTCCGTAATTTTGCGAACGCAGATGTTATCTATATAAAGCTCTCCACTGCCTTTTGCGTCTGTTGCCTCCGCCGCTATGAAAAGCTCGCCTATCTGGAAGTCACTTTCTTCTTTTAGTTTATTTGATTGGAGCATTGCAGGGTCAAAATCTCTTTTTAAAGAGATTAAAATTTCAATTCTGCACTCTGTCCATTCATCGCTCTTTGGCACATAGCCGCCATTGTACTGAGTATATCTGCTCCATACGCTGGGGCCTTCATCTTCTCTCCAGGTAAAGAAAGAGAAGTGAATTTTTCCGTTAAAGTCCTCAGAGCATTTTGCCATAAAGCTTACTTCATAAATATCGCCCTTGCGGAAATTCAAATCTTTTGTGAAGCGCAAGCCCTGCAGGCCGCTGGCACCCTTGGGAACGGTGAAGGTTGCTGCGTGGCTGCTTCCGCCGTAGCCTTCTGAATTGACTACAACATCCTTTCTTGTACCGCCCCAACCAAAGTTAGAGGCAACTGAAGTATCCAATTTGCCGTCTTCAAAATCTATTTCATCGATTACTTCGCCATCCATCTGAGAAGTGTCCGTCACAATATATTTAACATCGGGAAGGTCCTTCTTGCTCCAGGTGGCAAGCTCAAACATGGGTTTTTCTTCCACAGCTTCAGTTGCTTCTACCGCAGAAGCATCTTCAGCATAAGCACAAGGAAGCATACTGCAAATCATGCATGCAAGCGTAACCAAAGCTGTAAAAAACTTAATTTTTCCTTTCAATAATATCCCTCCTTGAACAGAAAATTTTATTTCAGGGTGCCCTCAGGCACCCTGAAATAAAAGCTAATCAGTTTAACCAAAGGTTAGTTAAGTGTATAAGTTCCGCCATTTACAGTAAGAGTTTTCTCTGCAACTGCACGGTAGGGAACCTGCTTGTCTGACCAGAGCATTACCTTAACTGTATATGTGCCGTTTGCCAATTTCAATGCTGCTGCATCAAGAGTTGCAGTAGGTGTATAACGCATACCGCCGCTGATGCTTTCTTTTACAATCTGGCCCTTTGCAACGCCAACCATCTGCTTGCTGTTATCATATACTGCAATGTAAATGGGAGGTGTTGTAGCGGTTTCATTTCCGCTATATATAGACTTGATTCCATACATGTCAGCTGTTGCTGAAATATTGCCACCGTCAATTGTAGTTGCAATGTCATCAATATGGAAGAAATGCTCCTGAATAATATAGTGCTGCTTCAAGTCAATGGTTACAAAGCCATTAAATCCAACTGAAGATTTACCGTGGTTAAATGCAGACAAGTTTGCAGTGCCATCTGCGTTGTCTTTGGACACTGTTATGCGAGCATTTGCCTGTTCCATTGTATATACAAAACCTGTGCTGCAAGCTTCAATTACTGCTGCAGTGCCGCCTTCAGGAGTGATTGTTGCCCTTGCCTGACCGATTGTGGTATCAATATCGTAAACAACATGGTACCAAACGCCGAAGATGTCTGCGGGGGCTTCAATTCTTGTGTTACCAACTTCTCTATAGCCAGTCTCAGTAGAATAGTTTGATGTGTAATACAAGCCCCAGCTATAACCGGTGGAGGAATCAGTATCCTTTACAAGACGAAGTGATACGCCTTTCCAGTAATCAGCGCTAACAACATTACCACCAAACACAAACTCAGCCATTGTTGCGCCATTTTCAAGGGTGGATAAATCAGTACCGTCAATCTGGTTGAGACGAATATATGTGTCAACTGTTGACTTAAGTGATTGATACTGGTTGTACTGAATATTTTGCACTGCGAAGCCATGTACCTTTGTGCCTGTTGTTGCAGGTGCAAGGGTAAAGAAGCCATCTCCGTTTTCAGGCTTAGTGAAGGGAGAACCTGCTGAATTAGCAGTGGGTGCTGACCAACTATATTGACCGTAGTTGGTTGTTGTACCTGCAGGGCTTCCTGTATTTACACTGGAGAAGCCTGCTGTATATGCAGGGTCAATATATTTGCCAAGGCCGGGATCCAGAGGAATTTCAAACACTGCTGTGAATTCTGTGGAAGCTGTAGCTGTGTAAGTATGAGTTACGGCTGATTCTGAGCCTGCGCTCCAGATAACGCTTCCGTTTGCCTTGATTGCTTTAACTGAATAATTTGCATCAGGTGTTACAGTGACTGTTACATCAACCGGGGCTCCTGCAGCAGCAACGGTTGCAGTTGTTTTATCAAGTGTGATTGTACCGCCTGTTGACTGGGTTGCCGAGAAGGTGTAACCATAGGGGTTTGCTTCCCAAGAAAGCTTGGGGAAGCCGCCTGAATTACTCTTATTATAAACACCGTTAGTAAATGTAACGCCGTTTGTGAGATTCTTTAAGTCATCTACAGCTGTTGCAGCTACCTTATTTGTGCTGCCCCAGGAAGCATTAGCGTCACCGGACTGGTAAGCACCTGTATTCCATCCTGTGGTGTATGTTGTCAAATCCATAGTTGAATAAACATTTGTATATGTTGCACCGCCGGCAACATTTACACCGAAGGTGGTATTTGTTATGTTGGGCGTAGTTGTGCAAGTTGAAGCCTTAGTATAAGTAACATTTGCTGAATAACAGTCAGTTACTATTGCAGATGCACCGCCGTTTGTTCTTGTGGACAAAGCAGCAACTCTTTGAGTACCGCCTGTTGTATTTACTGTTACATTCAATGTGTCTACATAGCAACCTGCCATTTTATAGAACTGCTCTGCATAGCCTAATAATCCGCCAAAGTATACCTGATTATTGCCGTTTAAGGTTGCAGTTACATTCTTTGCATAACAGTTTTCAACACTAGCATGGGCAGAGGTTCTTGCAATGATAGCACCTGCTTTGTTAGGCGTGTCACCGGTTGCTGTTGTAATTGTAACATTTTCCACACCAAGGTTTTTAACTATACCGCGGGGCTTGGTGTCTTTATGATAAAGGTCATCAACTGTTGCGAATAAGCCATACAAGTTGTGTGTATCAACTGTGCAATAAGCTGTTCCGTTATTGGTTGAGGAATAAGATGAGTTTGTACCGATTCTTACATTTGTTGTGGCTGTGTCAAGCTTGAAGTTAGTGATTTTATGACCGTTACCATCAAAGGAGCCTCTGAAGGTAGCTGTGGCGTTACCGATAGGTGTCCATGACGCACCGCCAAGGTCAATATCATCAGTCAGCTTAACATAAACATACTTTGGGTTTGATACAGCAACAGTTGCTACTGCTTCAGTAACTGAACCGCACATACCTGCGTTTACATCATCACGGAACTTTTTGAGCTGACCTGCAGTTCCGATAAGATAGGGATCTGCCTCTGTACCTGCGCCCGAATAAGCGTTGGGGTCTTCTGCAGGAACAGGTTCAAAGGTAGCAGAATATTCTGTTGCCTCTGTGGGAGTGTGTGTAATAGTCTGGGAAGCTGTGGAGGTTTCTCCTGCAACTGTAGGCCAGATGTTTTCACCGTTTGCCTTAATTGCAGTAAGCATATAGCCCTCTGAGGGAGCAGCAGTAACATTTACGCTTTCTCCTACATAAACTGAATCTGCAGAAAGGGTAACCGTACCGTTTGCAATTGAAGATGCAACAGATACGCTATAGGTAGGACGGGGGTTTTCTTCCCACCAAAGCTTGGGGAAGCCGCCTGAATAGTTTACCTGATAAACACCGTCAGTAAATGTAACGCCGTTTGTGAGATTCTTTAAGTCATCTACAGCTGTTGCAGCTACCTTATTTGTGCTGCCCCAGGAAGCAT
>JAXJXW010000043.1:0-12256 GCA_036307325.1 Clostridia bacterium | reverse complement strand
CCTTTTCAATTCTGGGCAGCCTTTCGGGCTTGACGGGATTGCGTGCACTTACGGGAGATCTTAATACCACGCTGGGCTGGGCACTGGCAACCTTTTTCCTGGTACAGTTTGTTGCTATCAGACATAAAGGATTTTTAGGCTGGCTTAAAGGCTTTACAGAGCCTGTTGTCTTGATGACGCCTCTGAACATAATAAGTGAGGTTGCAAATCCGATTTCAATGGCATTTCGTCATTTCGGCAATATAGCGTCAGGTATTGTTATTACCGCACTTGTGTACGGCGCACTTGCCGCACTTAGCCAGGCGGTCATCGGCTGGATTCCCGTCATTGGAAATATTCCGATTTTCCAGGTTGGTATTCCCGCTTTCTTGTCGATTTATTTTGATGTTTTCACAAGCTTTTTACAGGCATACATTATATCAATGCTTACAATGGTTTTCGTAAGCATTGCAAACGAGTAAAATTTTTTAAATATATTTTTGGAGGTTATAATTATGGAATTAAATGAAGCGATTATCCGTGCAGCATCAGCAGTAGGAGCAGGTCTTGCTATGATAGCAGGTATAGGCCCCGGTATTGGTCAGGGTTTTGCGGCAGGTAAAGCTGCAGAAGCAGTAGGCCGTCAGCCTGAGGCAAAGGGTGACATCACATCAACAATGCTTTTTGGTTGTGCAGTTGCAGAATCAACAGGTATTTACGGTCTTGTTGTTGCAATGATTCTTCTCTTTGCAAATCCCCTTATCTGATGACTTTTTTATTACATCCGCAAAGGGGGTATAGCAATGGAGTTTGTATCTATTGATGCATGGCAGCTTATTTTCACATGGGCAAACCTTATTATATTATTCTTTATAATGAAAAAGCTGCTTTTTAAGCCCATTATGAATGTTATTTCATCGCGCGAGAATGAAATAAGCGAAATGTACAAAAAAGCTGAGACCGCACAGCAAAGTGCTCAGGAGCTTGAAACGCAGTACACACAGAAGCTTGCCGAAGCAAAGGATGAGGCGGGCAGAATTGTGAAAGACGCAACTGTTACGGCAACAAAACGCGGTGAGGAAATTGTTTCCGAAGCGCAAAAGAAGGCGGCAGCTGCAATAAGTAAGGCTGAAAGTGAAATTGAGCGTGAAAAGAAAGCAGCAGTTGACGAAATTAAGGGTGACATTGCCTCTATCGCAGTTTCCGTAGCCGAAAAGGTTATTGAACGCGACATTAACAAAAGTGATTTTGAAAGGCTTGTTGAGGAGTTTATAAAGGACTCCGGTGAAGTAAAATGAACAAGTTTTCATTAGTATGTGCCAATTCGCTTTTTTCTCTTGCACATGAGGAGGGTAAAGCTGATTCCATTTTGGAGGAGCTTAAGTCTCTTGAGAAAATTTTTAAAGAAAACGGCGATTTTGCCGCACTTCTTGACACACCTTCCCTGCCTCTTGAAGAAAGACTTTCACTTATAGATGATGTTTTTATGAGCGCAGACGATTATGTGAAAAATTTTCTTAAGGTATTGTGCGAGAAAAAGTGTGTGTCTACCGTTTATGAGTGCATTGCACAGTATGAAAAAGCATATGACAAGGCCAACAATATACTTCGTGCAACCGTTATAACGGCGTCTCCATTATCGGAGGAGCAAAAAAGCGGTGTGGAAAAGAAGCTTTCAGGCGAAAACGAAAAAAAGGTTATATGCGAATACAAGGTTGATAAATCAATTTTGGGTGGTATTATTGTAAGAACAGAAAATTCACAGACAGATGCAAGCATAAAGACAAGACTGGAACAGTTAAAAAAGAGTCTTGCATCTGCCGCTAATATGGATTGAGGGTGAGAAAATGCAGCTGAAATCTGAAGAAATAAGTAAAATAATTAAAGACCGTATTAAAAATTATTCAAATAAGACTGAGCAGAAGGAAACGGGCTATGTAATTGAGGTCGGTGACGGTATTGCAAAGGTTAAAGGGCTTGACAACTGTATGAGTAATGAGCTTGTTGAGTTTTCAAACGGCACCTATGCAATGGCACTTAATCTTGAGGAAAACATTGTAAGCCTTGTTATGCTCGGTTCCGATGCTGAAATCCGTGAGGGTGATATTGTAAAGCGTACAGGTGAAGTTGTAAGCGTTCCCGTAGGCGAACAGCTTATCGGGCGTGTTGTAAATGCGCTGGGTCAGCCTATTGACGGCAAGGGTGACATTGAAAAGACAGAGCTCAGGCCTATAGAATCACCTGCTCCCGGCATTATAGAAAGAAAATCTGTAAGCGTTCCGCTTCAGACAGGTATTAAGGCTATTGACTCAATGATTCCCATAGGCCGAGGTCAGCGTGAGCTTATTATCGGTGACAGGCAGACAGGTAAATCAACAATAGGTATTGATACAATAATAAATCAGAAGGGCACCGGCGTTATCTGCGTATATGTTGCAATCGGGCAGAAAAAGTCCACCGTTGCACAAATCGTTGACAGTCTGGAAAAGAACGGTGCAATGGATTATACAATCGTTGTTGCCGCAACTGCAAGTGAGCTTGCGCCTCTTCAGTATATTGCGCCCTATTCAGGCTGTGCAATGGCGGAATATTTCATGTATAACGGCAAGGATGTGCTTATCATTTATGATGACCTTTCTAAGCACGCCGTTGCTTACAGAGCACTTTCCCTTCTTATTCGCCGTCCTCCGGGACGAGAAGCGTATCCGGGCGATGTATTCTATTTGCATTCAAGATTGCTTGAGCGTGCAGCACGCCTTGCACCGGAATATGGCGGCGGCTCTCTTACCGCACTTCCCATAATAGAAACACAGGCAGGCGATGTTTCGGCATATATCCCAACCAATGTTATTTCCATAACAGACGGTCAGATATTCCTTGAAACAGAGCTTTTCCACTCAGGAATTATGCCTGCGGTTAACCCCGGTATCAGCGTAAGCCGTGTTGGCGGCAGTGCACAGATAAAAGCCATGAAAAAGGTTTCGGGAAAGCTGAAGCTTGCTTACTCACAGTACAGAGAGCTTCAGGCGTTTGCACAGTTCGGCAGTGACCTTGATGCCGATACAAAGCTTCGTCTTGAACAGGGCGAAAGAATAGTTGAGGTATTAAAGCAGGACAGAAATTCTCCCGTCAGCGTTGAAAATCAGGTTATGATTATTTACGCCGTTATTAACGACTATCTTCTGAGCGTAGCTCCTGACAAAATAAGGGAATTTGAATCACAGTTTTTTGAATATGCACAGGCAAATTATCCCGCAATTGCAGAAAGCATAAAAAGCACAGGTGATTTAACTGCAGAAACGGAAGAACTTTTGAAAAAGGCTATTGAAGAATGCCGAGATAAGTTTATTGGCATTAAATGAGGTGACGCACTATGCCTTCAATGAAAGCAATAAAAAGCAGAATAAAAAGCGTTGAAAACACACGGCAGATTACAAAGGCAATGGAGCTTGTTGCAACAAGCAAAATGCGCCATGCCAAGGAAAGAATTGAAAAAAGCCGCCCGTTTTTTGATACGCTTTGTGCTGCCCTGTTTGAAATAAGCAGCACAAATAATGACTTTTCCTCCCCTTTTACCCGTAAAAGCAAAGAGGGTGAAAAGGCGTGTCACATAATAATAGCAGGTGACAGAGGACTTGCAGGCGGATATAATAATAATCTTTTCAAGTCTGTTAAATATGCAGAAGGCGATGTAATCTTTCCTATCGGAAAAAAGGTTGTTGAAAAATTTGCGTCAAAAAAAGTTACGCTTTTTACAACTGATTACACCATTGCTGAGGATGTTAGCATCTCTGACTGCAATACCATTGGAGAAGAGCTTGCCAAAGCGTTTTTGAAGGGTGAATTTACATCTCTTGATATTTACTATACTGGTTTTGTAAATGTGCTTACCCAAACGCCTTCAAGCAAATCCATTCTCCCTATTTTAAACGATGGTGATTCTCCCAAAAAGAAAAGTCTTATAATATACGAGCCTTCTCCAAGTGAGGTTTTTGAAAAAATAGTTCCCCACTACATCAGCGGAATTATTTACGGCGCCCTTTGCGAATCTCTTGCGTCAGAGCTTAGCGCGCGCCGAACCGCCATGGAAGCCGCAACGGATAACGCAGGTGAGATTATTGAAGAGCTCAGCCTTAAATATAACCGTGCGCGCCAGGCGTCAATTACACAGGAGCTTACTGAAATTGTGGCAGGCTCTTGACAGAAAGGAATGAAAACCTATGGCTAATAAAAACACGGGAAAGGTTATAAGCATTATCGGACCCGTACTTGACATAAAATTTGAAAACGGTAATCTTCCCAATCTTTTGAATGCAGTTGAAATTAAGCACGGTGACCGCACTATCACCGTTGAGGTAGCTCAGCATATAGGTGATGATGTTGTTCGTTGTATAGCCATGAGCTCCACCGACGGTCTTGTTCGCGGTATGGAGGCTGTTGACACAGGCGCAGGAATAAGTGTTCCTGTGGGCAAGGAAACTCTCGGCAGAATATTTAACCTTCTGGGAGAGCCTGTTGATAATAAGCCTGCTCCCAAAGACGCAGAAAGATGGGAAATCCACCGCCCTGCTCCAGGATATGATGAGCAGGAAAGCACAACTGAAATACTTGAGACAGGTATTAAGGTTGTTGACCTTATCTGCCCCTATGCCAAGGGTGGTAAAATAGGTCTTTTCGGCGGTGCAGGTGTTGGTAAAACAGTTCTTATTATGGAGCTTATAAACAATGTTGCAAAACAGCACGGCGGTCTCAGCGTATTTACCGGTGTGGGTGAAAGAACCCGTGAAGGAAATGACCTTTACAACGAAATGCAGGAATCAGGTGTTATAAATAAAACCGCACTCGTTTACGGACAGATGAACGAACCGCCGGGAGCAAGAATGAGAGTTGCACTTTCAGGGCTTACCATGGCTGAGTATTTCCGTGACCGTGAAGGCCAGGATGTGCTTTTGTTCATTGATAACATTTTCCGTTTCACACAAGCAGGCAGTGAGGTTTCGGCACTTTTGGGCAGAATGCCCTCTGCCGTTGGTTATCAGCCTACACTTGCAACGGAAATGGGTGCTCTTCAGGAGAGAATTACCTCCACGAAAAAGGGTTCTATAACATCTGTTCAGGCGGTTTATGTGCCTGCCGATGACCTTACAGACCCTGCTCCGGCAACAACCTTTGCACATCTTGACGCTACCACCGTTCTTTCAAGACAGATTTCTTCACAAGGTATCTACCCTGCCGTTGACCCTCTTGATTCAACTTCAAGAATACTTTCTCCCGATGTTGTGGGACAAGAGCATTATGAGGTTGCAAAGAGTGTGCAAAAAATTCTTCAAAGATATAATGAGCTTCAGGATATAATTGCAATTATGGGTATGGATGAGCTTAGTGAGGAAGATAAGCTTACCGTAAGCCGTGCAAGAAAGGTACAAAGATTTCTCTCTCAGCCCTTCTCTGTTGCAGAGCAGTTCACCGGTATGCAGGGAAAATATGTGCCTGTAAAAGAAACAATACGCGGCTTTAAGGAAATAATCGAAGGCAAGCATGATGACCTTCCTGAATCAGCCTTTTTATTCGTCGGAACTATTGACGAAGCTGTTGAAAAGGCAAAAAAGGGATGATTAAATGAACGAATTTGAATTGCAAATAGTTACCCCTGACGGGCTTTTGTATGATGAAACTGCAACAAAAATAATATTGCGTACCACAGAGGGTGATGTGGGTATTCTTGCACGCCACAGTGATTATGTTGCGCCTTTATCCATCGGTGTTGCACGCATTTTTACAAATGACGGCTTTAAAACAGCGGCGTGTGCCGGAGGAATGGTTTCCGTTTCCGAAGGAAAGGTTCGTGTGGTTGCTTCTACCTTTGAATGGGGCGATAACATTGATATTGAGAGAGCAAAACGTGCCAGAGACAGAGCGCAGCAGCGCATTGATTCACACTCCTCCGACTATGAGCTCAGGCTTGCGGAGATGAAACTGAAAAAGTCATTGGCAAGACTGCACGCCTCCGGAATCGGGTGATTCCCATGAGTGAAAAATACGGTGAAATTCCAAGACCATTTACCCGTGAATGGTGGAGTTATATCTGGTTATATTACAAGTGGCGGATAATTTTGGTTTTAGCGCTCATATTTCTTATTTCAATTATTGTTTTTGAAAATACTACTGCATCGAAATATGACCTTACTCTCACCTATGCCGTCGAAAGTCATTTAAAAGAAGAGCTGAGATTAAAAGCAGAAGAAAAAATCCAACCCCTTTGTGAGGATATAAACAAAGACGGTGAAAAGCTTCTCAGCTTTATTTCCATGGATTTTTCAAAGCAGGCACTTAAGGATGTTCAATATGCTGCTGCAATAAATATGAAGCTTCAGCATACCGTAAGTGAAGATGATGCTTATATTTATATTTTCAGCAAATCAATAGTTGACATGTATGAAAATGAAAATACACACATCAGCGTATTCACTCCGCTTGAAAAATGGGTTGATTCTTCCGTTGATGAAGAGCTAAAATACAAAAATGTAGCTATTTCACTTGAAAACAACAAGCTTTTTTCTGAATTAGGCATGGATATGAAGGATGCATATCTTGCAATCAGATTTGAGCCTGATGATGACGAAACAAAGCGGATAAAGGAATACAAAGCAGCAATAAATCTTGCAAATGCTATATTAAATTATTAGTTTTTGAGGGTTGTAGCAAAATGATTTTTTAAGCATTTTGCTGCAACTCCTTGTTTTTGTGGCAAAAAATGTAATGGCGATTCACGAATCGCCCTTACAAGCGGAAGGAGACTGTTTTAATGTATATACCATATCTTCCAAAGGAAAAGGCAAGCCTTTTCATTGCTGATTGCAAAATTGAAAATGCGACAGTTATCACGCCGCCGCCCATAGCTTCTCTTCCCTATTCCATGCGCCGTCATGCCGATTTGGGAATTTGCATAATTTCCGAAAAAACGGCAGTATGTCCCCCCGATACTTGTGCATACTATAACAATGTGCTCAGTCGCTACGGTTACAGAATTATTGAAGGAAAAAAGAGCATTGGCAGTAACTACCCTAAAGATTGTGCATATAATGTTGGTATAGTGGGTAAAAGATGTTTCATGAAAAAATCCGCCTGTGACAGTATTCTTTTGGAGGAGCTTATAAAGGCAGGCATGGAAATTGTAAATGTAAATCAGGGTTATTCAAAATGCTCCCTTTGTGCTCTTGATGAAAACACAATTATTACTGCAGATGAATCAATAAAAAAAGCGGCTGAAGGCTTGGGAATGAAGGTTTTTTTTACAAGCAACAAAGGAATTGTTTTGGAAGGCTTCCAAAACGGTTTTATCGGCGGCTGCCTTGGAAAGCTTGATGCGAAAACCCTTCTTTCCCACGGGAATCTTTCCATGCTTGAAGAGGGCAATACGCTTTTAAAAAACCTGAATAAAAACGGCTTTGAAGTAAAAAGTATTAAGGAGGGAGATGTTATAGATATAGGCTCTGTTATACCTCTGATGTAGCATACATAATAATTAAGAGGTGATTTTTTTGGATTTTAAGACGGCAGTTATACTGACGCCGGATATGCAGACAAACAAGCTGGCAGGAGAAATAAGTGCGGAAATAATGGAAAAATACGAACCGCAGCTTTTAAAGGCCATAACTCAGCGAGAATACTCATTTGCACCCCAGACAGACAGAGTTAAAATATATAATATAGCCCTTGAAAATTCAAAGCCTGACGGCGGGCAAATTATGAACGCTATTCACTATAACAGGCGCAAAGCAATAATTGAAGAATGTGCCGAAAAATATCTCAAAGAAAACAGTGTTTTCATATTAGACGGATTTATCAATTTCAGGCTTGATGAATATAAAAAAGAACTGCGCGGCATTGTTTACAGTGCAGGCGAAGAATATGCCGCAATGAAGGAATATGAAGAATTTTTGGATATGCTTCGATTTTTTGTTTCTGTTCAATCTCCTAAAGAGGATACGGTGCATATAATAAACAGAAACGGAAAAATATGTGTTTTAAACAAACGAAAAAAGGATATTACAGATATATATGTCAATGAATTTTCGGAAACGGAGGAAAATCTGACAAACGAGGATGCTGTGCTCAGTGCACTTATTTCAATAGCTCCGTTGCACATAATTATTCACGATGAATTTGAAAATGACCAAATCTATAAAACAATAAAAGAGATATTTCCTCATGTGACCTTTGAAAATTCGCAGTAATTACTGCGAATTTTCTAATTTGTATGTATTGACATTGTTTTTGTTGTATTATAAAATTTAAAGTGGTGATTTTAAATGCAAAGGATTATTCAAAAACTTATTGATACCCGTAATTTGTCGGATGATGAGCTGAGAGAGCTTCTGTCCAAAAATGATTATGACGAAGAGCTTTTTACATCAGCTGATATTATAAGAAAGAAAATATATGGCAGCGCTGTTTATATACGGGGTCTTATTGAACTGACAAATCACTGTAAAAACGGCTGTTATTACTGCGGAATAAGCAGTTCAAACAAATCACTTAACCGTTACAGGCTCACTAAAGAGGATATTCTTGGCTGCTGCAAAGAGGGTTATGACCTGGGCTTTCGTACATTTGTTATGCAAGGCGGTGAGGATCCGTATTATACAGATGACTTAATGTGCGATATTGTTCATACCATAAGAATAAAATATCCCGACTGCGCTATTACCCTTTCCATAGGGGAAAAAGAGCGTGAAAGCTATCAGCGTTTGTTTGATGCAGGTGCAAACAGGTATCTGCTGCGCCATGAAACGGCTGATAACGAATTATATACACGGCTTCACCCCGAATATATGAGCCTTGAAAACAGAAAGCGCTGTCTTTTTGACCTTAAGGATATTGGCTTTCAGGTCGGTACAGGCTTTATGGTTGGTGCACCGTATCAAACGGTTGATAATATTATAAGCGATATAAGGTTCATGCAAACACTTGAGCCTGATATGATAGGAATAGGCCCGTTTGTTCCCCATCATGAAACTGCCTTTGCCCTCTTTCCTTCAGGTAGCGTGGAGCTTACTCTTCGCCTTATTGCATTATTCCGCCACCTTTTCCCCTATGCTCTTATTCCCGCAACAACTGCGCTGGGCACCTTGGCTGAAAACGGGCGTGAGCGAGGATTTAAAGCAGGCGCAAATGTTGTTATGCCCAATCTTTCACCCTTAAAGGTGAGAAAGCTTTATGACCTTTATGACAATAAAGTATCATCAGGCTCTGAATCTGCTCAGTGCCTTGATGATTTAAAAAAGCGTGCAAAAAGTGCGGGCTACAATGTAGTTTGTGATATAGGCAATGTAAAAAAGGAGCGTGCCGCTTCACCCATTTCGCACCCTGACTCTATGTAAACATAGTTCCATGCGTTCCGAATTTACGCAAATTCCCATACGGTAAAAAAGGAGAATAAAACCAATGAATAAGAAAGCAGTTATCGCAATGAGTGGCGGTGTGGATTCAAGTGTTGCTGCATTCATAATGAAGCAAAAAGGATTTGACTGCATTGGCATGACAATGAAGCTTTTTCAAAATGATGATGTGGGCGTTTCAAAGGAACATAGCTGCTGCAGCCTTGATGATGTTGAGGATGCGCGAATGGTTGCGTATTCAATGGATATGCCCCACTATGTATGCAACTTTGCAGACCGTTTCCGCAGTGAGGTTATTGAAAAATTTGTTAAGGCATATGAAAACGGTGCAACACCAAATCCATGTATAGACTGCAACCGCTATTTGAAATTTGAAAAGCTTTTCAGCCGTGCAAAGGAGCTTGGCTTTGAATATGTTGTTACGGGGCACTATGCACGAATAGAATATAACTCAAATACAAATCGTTATATTTTAAAGAAAGCAGTTGATAAAACAAAGGACCAAAGCTATGTGCTTTATTCTCTCACCCAGGAGCAGCTTGCCCACATCCTTTTCCCTCTTGGAGAAATGGAAAAAAGCGAGGTTCGCAGAATCGCTGCAGAGCAAAATTTTGTTAACGCAAAAAAGAGTGACAGCCAGGATATTTGCTTTGTTCAAAACGGCTCTTATGCAGATTTTATTGAAGAATACACCCACAAGCAATTTCCTGGGGGAAGCTTTGTTGATAAAGACGGAAATGTGCTTGGAACTCACGGTGGCATAATCCGTTATACGGTAGGTCAACGCAAGGGCCTTGGAGTTTCCTTCGGCAAGCCCATGTTCGTTACAGGTGTTGACCCTTCAAACAATACGGTAACCCTCGGACCTCATGAAGAGCTTTTTTCAAAGACAGTTAAAGCAACCGACATAAATCTGATTTCTGTTGACAAAATAAAAGAACCCTTGCGTGTTAAGGCAAAGGTTCGCTACCGTCAGGAGGAGCAAAGCGCAACTGTCAGTATGCTTGATGAAAGCACCATGTTTGTGGAGTTTGACGAGCCTCAGCGTGCAATCACAAAAGGACAAGCCGTAGTTCTTTATGACGGCGATGTGGTTGTGGGCGGCGGAACAATTATTTAATTAAATCACACACAATTTCTCGTGCAATTAAAATACCTGCCGCAGGCGGAACGAAGGACATACTACCCGGAGTTTGCCTGCGGTTTGTGTTTTCACTATCATTTTTTTTCGGCACAAGGGGCTTTTCTTCGGAATAGACAACCTTCAAATTCTTAACTCCCCTTTTTTTTAGCTCCGTACGCATAACACGGGCAAGAGGGCAGACGCTTGTTTTATAAATATCAGAAACCTTCAGAAGTCCGGGGTTTAGCTTGTTCCCCGTACCCATGGAACAAATTATGGGCACACCTGCCCTTTTTGACTGCATAACAAGCTCTATCTTCCCTGTCACCGTATCTATTGCGTCAGCAACATAGCTATATTTTGAAAAGTCAAATTCATCTGCCGTTTCAGGCAAAAAGAAGGTTTTGTAAGCGTTTACAACCATATTTGGGTTAATATCCAAAATACGCTCTTTTGCAACATCAACCTTATGCCTTCCAATAGTGCTGTGAAGTGCATAAAGCTGACGGTTTAAGTTGGATTCACAAATAATGTCATTATCTACAATATCCAGCTCTCCCACCCCTGCACGGGCAAGAGCTTCCGCAATATAGCTTCCCACTCCACCAATGCCAAAGATTGCAACACGGGATTCTTTAAGCTTTTGCATTGCGTTTTCTCCTATAAGCATTTCACTCCTCAAAAACTGACCTTCCATTTTCAATCACCGCAAAATCATTTTAATATTTTATCATAGCCTACCTTTGGCAGAAGCTTCAGTGCCTCTTCACGGGTAACCCATTTGAAATCCTCAATTTCACTTTCAAGCAGTTTAATTTCGCCTGAATATTGTGCATTAAAAAGATATACGCACTTTACATTTCTGTTTTTAAGCCTGTAGGACACACATCTGTAATCGTGAGAATCAATTTTTGTAACATCAAGATTGGTTTCCTCTTTTAACTCACGAATGGCGGTTTGCACCTTCGTTTCTCTCTTTTTCATGTGACCCTTGGGAAAGCTCCATGTTTTCGAGCCTTTCTGAAGCAACAAAAGATACTCCGTTTCGCCTTCGTTTTTACGCTTAATAATAACGCCACAGGATTCCTCAAGCTTTGCCTTTTCAAGTAACATAAACCTCATATTCTGAGAGGCTCCCTCAACCTTTTCTTCCCACATTTTAAGGGGTCTTACCCAAGTTTCACACTTGCCGTAAAGCGCCTTGTAAATCACCATTTTTTCCAAGGTTTCAGAATTTGTCGCTATACCCGTAAGCAAATAATAATTGCCTTTATAATGTCTGTATAATCCTTTTTTTACCATAGCTGTCACTTCCTTATCTTTTTTTGCAGTCTTGTATCCAATCGTAGGCGAAATGATTTTATTCCCATTAAATATTTCCCAATTTTTTGTCTCTTCCCATTTTTGCTTTCATATCAAATAAATTCTCTTATGCAGTTACATCACGATGCAACAATATTGTTCATCCATATATTTTTTCTCAGGAGAACATACCCTACAGCTGCCTTTACTATATTTGAAAATTGACAAATTGCATATATGGCAACTATATCTAAATTTGTAAACCTTGTAAGAGCAAAGGCAAGTGCAACTGTAACAACCCACATGTATCCGCTGTCAAATATAAAAGTAATCACGGTTTTGCCGCCTGCACGAATTGTAAAATATGCCGCATTTAAAAACGCCTCAATAGGCATACTGAGTGCAACTATCCTTATAAAAGCCGTGGCTAAATCCTTAACCTCTTTTTCTG
>JAXJXW010000042.1:0-12412 GCA_036307325.1 Clostridia bacterium | reverse complement strand
TTTATGCCGTTATGAACGAGCTTAGCAAAAAGAACCTTCTTTCAACAGATTGCATGACTGTAACTGCAAAAACAGTGGGAGAAAACATCAAAAATTGCATAAATCTCAATCATGATGTAATTCGCCCCATTGAAAATCCATATAGCGAAACAGGTGGCATTGCAGTATTAAGAGGCAACCTGGCACCTGAAGGCAGTGTTGTAAAGCGCTCTGCCGTGCTTCCTGAAATGCTTAAGCATGAAGGCCCTGCCCGTGTTTTTGAATGCGAAGAAGATGCTCAGCAGGCAATAAACAATGGTAAAATCAACCCAGGTGATGTGGTTGTTATCCGTTATGAAGGTCCCAAGGGCGGCCCCGGTATGCGTGAAATGCTCAACCCCACCTCTGCTATTATGGGCATGGGGCTTGGCAACAGTGTGGCACTTATTACTGACGGCAGATTCAGCGGTGCAACACGAGGCGCATGCGTAGGTCATGTAACGCCTGAAGCTGCAAGCGGCGGTCTTATAGGTGTTGTAGAAGAAGGCGATATTATCAGCATTGATATTCCTGCAAACAAGATAGAATTAAAGGTAGACGAGAAAATTCTTGAAGAAAGAGTAAAGAATTTTGTTCCAAAGAAAAAGGAGCTTACAGGATATTTAAAGCGTTATGCTCAGCTTGTTTCAGGGGGAGCTTCGGGGGCGATTTTGAAGTAATATGAAGTGCTTGACCGATTTGAGAACAGAGCTTTCCTCAATGGCAGTATTCAGAGATTTTCTCAGTGACGGTGTGATTTGCGCCCTCTGCGATTATCTTGACAGCCCCGGCGTTTCGGCATATTCCGAATTTGTGGCACAGCTTTACGGTGCAAACGGCGGAAAGCTTGATGAATATGTAAGAGATATATGTGAAAACAACGAGAATGTCTATGTTCGTGCCGTTGGCAAGGGAGAGAAGCCGTCTGAGCTTATCTCCCTTGCGACGCAGAGAGAAATACAGACTCTTCAGAAGGTTTGTGACCTTACGCCGGAAAGCCTTCGCGCACCCCTTACATGGCAGGGCTTTTTACCCCAGTTTTCATCGGGAAACATAAAGCTTGAGGAGTGCTTTCTTCGCAGGGTCAACAATATCGGTAAATACGGATACGGTATTTATGCCAAGAACCCAATGTTTTATGTTGAAGATGACGGCTCTATTACGCCTGTTAAAAATCCCGATAGGATAAGGCTTTCAGACCTTGTTGATTATGAGGCTGAAAGAAAAATTGTGTATGATAATACGCTTGCGCTTATTAAAGGGCTTCCTGCGGCAAACCTGTTGCTTACAGGTGATGCAGGAACGGGTAAATCCTCAACAATAAAGGCAGTTGGCAATGAGCTTTACGGCGAAGGCCTCAGAATTATTGAGGTTAAAAAGCATCAGCTTTGCGCCATCCAGAGAATATTGGATGAGCTTTCGGATAATCCGTTAAAATTCGTGCTGTTTATTGATGATTTGTCTTTCCTTAAGGATGATGATAACTTTAACGCACTTAAGGCAGTGCTGGAAGGTTCTGTATCTGCCAAATCGAGCAATGTTGCAATATACGCAACAAGCAACAGACGCCACATTATCAAAGAAAATTTTTCTGACCGTGAAGGCGATGAGGTTCACCGTAATGATACCCTCCAGGAGCTGGTGTCACTTTCTGAAAGGTTCGGATTGCGTGTGAATTTCCAAAAGCCTGATAAGAATACATTTTTAAATATTGTGCATCAGATTGCACAGTCCAAAGGCGTTGTTATGCCTAAAGAAGAGCTGGAGCTTAAGGCAGAGCGCTTTGCCCTTGAACGGGGTGCCCGTTCGGCACGCCTTGCAAAGCAGTTTATAGACAATATTCTTTCATCGGCAGTAAATGACCAGAATGAAAAATTGCGGTATTTTTGAATCTCAATAATACCGCAATTTTTTTGTATATGCTTGAATTTTTGTTTTTTGTATGGAAAATTTAAAATATAGTTAGTATGTTTTCAATGTAAAATAAAACAATTGTCATCAAGACTGGAGAAGGATAAAATCAATGGGAAAGCAAAGGATGAAATAGATGCAGAGAAATGAGGGTGTGGAATCATTGGGCGCAAAAACTGCAAATGAGCTTAATATATATGTCCCTTTCAGAATAGATGAGAATGAAATAACAGACTTATCATAACAAGTGATGAAGCATATGTTATATTCAGAATACCTCATCGGACATTAGATGAAATATTTACACCGCAAATGGATGTCAGGAGAAATATAGAGCGGATTAAGGAGCTTGTTTCAAGCCCTACTGTTACGCAGAAATCGGAAAGCGGCCTGACGGATTTGTCACGGCATCGACAAAAGTGGCGAAATCGTTGGAGGATAACGGCAGGGGCAGCATGACAAAAGTGCTGGAAAAACCGTCTGACGGTAAAATGTCGTCCTTTCATCCCGGCGATATTATCAGCATAAAGGGGCATGTATGGATGTGTGGGAACATGCGATGAAAGAAGGAACAAGATAAAACAAAATGTTTAATAAGCGGCATGTTGACGCATCAAACGGAGGCTTCTTTCCTTATGCTTATAAAAAAAGCGAGTGTTCATAACTTCATACCTGTTATGAACACTCGTAATGGAGCTGGTGACAGGAATTGAACCTGCAACCTGCGGTTTACGATACCGCTGCTCTGCCTTTGAGCCACACCAGCATAATATAAATGCATTTTTTGTCAACGAGTATATTTTACTAATATTTCTGCGATTTGTCAATAGAATTATATTAGAAAAATAAAAAACGGAGGGAAAATATGCAGATTTATTACGACAGAGAGGCAGCAACAGATTATGCAAAGGAATGGGCACTTGCGAACAATCCAAGATTTGCTCTTCAGCGTGAAGAAAAGCCCCGTGGAGCCGCATTTATTTCGGAATGCCTCCTTTCGGGAAGCGGCGTGATGAATAATTCACACCTGTGCGGATGGTATTATCAGGACGCCCAAAATCAAAGTCAATCCTGGTGCAATCATGAAAAGCTGTACAAATTTCTTCTTAAAAATAAAAGACTGGGTCCCTTTGCCCGTGAGGTAACGGCCGAAAATGTAATGATAGGTGATATAGTTCAAATGGAAAATGAAAAAGAGATTCAGCATAGCTGCATAATTACGGAAATATCAGGCTCACAAATCCTTGTTTGCTCGCATGAGCTTCACTCCTTTATGCAGCCCCTTTCCAGCTATAAATATGATAAATTGAGATTTTTGCACATAATCGGGGTAAGAAACTGATAAAAAAACAAAAAATGAATTGTACTTTAAATAAATTTGTGATATAGTACTTTTATTAGGCATATAAGGTAGAATTTTATATGTATAGCGGAGGTACTTAACATGATAAAAAGACTTGACGGCGGTGTGTACTTATCGCAAAACGGCACATTGCTTCCTGAAAAAGAAGGTTTTGCAAAGTTTGGCGACAAAGACGCTGCGCGGGAAAAAACAATCAGCTATAAAATAATGCGTGCTCACTGCTTAGAAAAGAGCAGTGCGGACAAAATGAATATTAAGTTTGACGCACTTATTTCCCATGATATTACTTATGTAGGAATTATTCAAACTGCAAGAGCAAGCGGGCTTGAGCAGTTTCCCGTTCCGTATGCGCTTACAAACTGTCACAACAGTCTTTGTGCCGTAGGCGGAACAATTAACGAGGATGACCATGTGTTCGGTCTTTCTGCCGCAAAAAAATACGGCGGAATTTATGTACCTGCAAACCAGGCGGTTATCCATCAGTATGCCCGTGAGCAAATGGCAGGCTGCGGAAAAATGATTCTTGGCTCTGACAGTCATACAAGATACGGCGCAATCGGCACAATGGGTGTGGGCGAGGGCGGTCCTGAGCTTGTAAAGCAGCTTTTGTCAAATACTTATGATGTTCCTGCACCGAAGGTGGTTTTGGTGTACCTTGAGAATGCACCCAAAAAGGGGATAGGCCCTCAGGATGTTGCTCTTGCTCTTGTGGGAGAAACCTTTAAAGACGGTTTTGTGAAAAACTGTGTTCTGGAATTTGCAGGGCCGGGCGTTAAAAACCTTTCCATGGACTTCAGAATCGGAATTGATGTTATGACAACGGAAACAACCTGTCTTTCATCAATTTGGTGTACAGATGAAAAAACGGCTAAGTATCTTGAAATTCACGGCAGAAAAAATGAATATAAAGAGCTTGCCCCAAGTGACGGAGCATATTATGACAAGGCGGTTGTTATTGACCTTGCAAAGGTTGAAGCAATGATTGCAATGCCCTTCCACCCGTCTAATGTATATACTGTTCACGAGCTTTGTGAAAATGCCGCAGATATATTTAATGAAATTGAAAAGAAGGCCAAGGAGCAGTTTAAGGGCAAGGCTTGCTATAAGCTTGCAGAAAAGCTTGTAAACGGCAAGGTAATGGTAGACCAGGGTGTTATAGCAGGCTGCAGCGGCGGTATGTACGAAAGCATTTGTGAGGCTGCTGACATTCTCAGCGGTAAAAGTACGGGTGACGGTTATTTCAGCCTGAGTGTCTATCCCTCAAGCGTTCCCATAAATATTGCCCTTATAGAAAAAGGCGTTCAGAAAACGCTTCTTGAGGCAGGTGCAGTATTTAAGCCTTGCTTCTGCGGCCCCTGCTTCGGTGCGGGAGATGTCCCCTCAAACAGTGCTCTTTCAATCAGGCACACAACCCGTAACTTCCCCAACAGAGAAGGTTCAAAGCCCTCTGACGGGCAGCTTAGCGGTGTTGCACTTATGGACGCACGCTCTATTGCGGCAACGGCATCATGCGGAGGCGTTCTTACCGCCGCAACAGACATTGAATATACAAAGCACGATTATGAATATGAGTTTGACGGCGGTGTATATGAAAAGCGTGTTTACAACGGATTTTCAAAGCCCGATAAAAATGCTCAGTTAAGATTCGGCCCCAACATAACCGATTGGCCCAAGATGTACCCTCTTGGTGAGAATGTGCTTTTAAAGCTTGCCGCAGTTATTCATGATGATGTTACCACAACAGACGAGCTTATTCCCTCCGGTGAAACATCAAGCTATCGTTCAAATCCCCTCAGACTTTCAGAATTTGCTCTTTCAAGAAGAGTGCCTGAATATGTATCCAGGAGCAAGGCAATAAGAGATTTGGAGGATAAGCGCAGAAACGGTGAAGCACTTTTGGAGATTGAAAATATCCTTAAGGATTTCGGTGATGATTTAATTAAAAATACACAGATAGGTTCTTGCATATTTGCAAAGAAGCCGGGTGACGGTTCAGCCCGTGAACAGGCTGCAAGCTGCCAGAAGGTGCTTGGGGGTCTTGGTAACATCTGCTATGAATATGCAACAAAGAGATACCGTTCCAACTGCATAAACTGGGGTATTCTTCCGTTTACTATTGACGAAGAAGCAGCCTTTGATTATAGTGACGGGGACTACATTTTTGTTCCCAAAATCCGTGAAGTAATAAAGAATAAAGAGGAAACCTGCAAGGGCTATATTATTGAACAAAACGGCAAGAAAACAGAAATTAAGCTTAATATCGCAGGCTTAACCGATGACGAAAGACAAATCATTCTTGACGGTTGTCTTATGAATTATTACGCTGAAAGGATGAATAAAAATGACTAAAATAGAAATGAAGGAAAAAATTGTCGAGATGGACGGCGACGAAATGACCAGAATTCTCTGGCAAATGATAAAGGACGAGCTTTTAACTCCTTTTGTTGACCTTAAGACAGAGTATTATGACCTTGGGCTTAAGCACAGAGATGAAACTGATGACCGTGTAACCTATGAGGCAGGGGAAGCCATCAAAAAGTATCATGTTGGTGTAAAGTGTGCAACAATTACACCCAATGCTCAGCGTGTGGAGGAATATAATCTTAAAGAAATGTGGAAAAGCCCCAACGGAACCATCCGTGCAATTCTTGACGGAACAGTTTTCCGAGCTCCCGTGCTTGTAAAGGGCATAAGCCCCGTTGTTAAGAACTGGAAAAAGCCCATAACAATAGCAAGACACGCCTACGGCGATGTATACAAGGCATCCGAAATACGCACGGAAAAGAAGGGTGTTGCGGAGCTTGTTTTCACCTCTGTTGACGGTGAGGTTACTAAGAAAAAGATTTATGACTTTGAGTGCGGCGGCGTGCTCCAGGGGCAGTATAATAAGGACAGCTCAATAATTTCCTTTGCACATTCATGCTTCAAATATGCTATTGATACCAAGCAGGATTTGTGGTTTGCCACAAAGGACACAATTTCAAAGCAGTATGACCAGACCTTTAAGCTTATTTTTCAGGATATTTTTGAAAAGGAATACAAGGAAAAGTTTGAAGAGCTTGGCATTGAATATTTCTACACTCTTATTGATGACGCTGTAGCCCGTGTTATAAGAAGTGAAGGCGGATATATCTGGGCATGCAAAAACTATGACGGCGATGTTATGAGCGATATGGTTTCAACGGCATTCGGTTCTCTTGCTATGATGACATCTGTTCTTGTAAGTCCGGACGGTAACTTTGAATATGAAGCGGCACACGGAACGGTAACACGCCATTATTACAGATACCTTAAGGGTGAGGAAACATCAACAAACCCCATTGCAACAATATTTGCGTGGTCAGGTGCTCTCCGTAAGCGGGGAGAGCTTGATGAAACACCTGCACTTTGTGAATTTGCGGACAAGCTTGAAAAAGCCTGCATTGACACCATTGAGGGTGCCGTGCTTACTAAAGACCTTGCAGGTCTTTGGGAAGGGGAAAAGCCCACAGTTGTCAATTCAGCGGATTTCATAGGTGCTATAAGAAAAAATCTTGAAAAAGAAATAAATACTTTGATTATTAAGTAAGAGGCGATAAAATGAATTTCAAGGTTTCCGACAGAATGAGTTCTCTTAAAGGCTCGGCAATAAGGGAAATGTTCAAAAAAATGGCAGATCCCGAAATGATTTCTCTTGCAGGCGGTAATCCTGCGGCAGAGCTTTTCCCCAATGAGGAAATGGCAAAAATGGCAGAAGAAATTTTGCGAACCAATCCCGTTGGTGCTTTACAGTATGGTATTTCTGAGGGGAATCCAGCACTCAGGCAGGAAATAGTAAATATGCTTAAGGTGCGTGAAAATATAAGCTGCGACCTTTCTGAGATTACAATTATTTCAGGCGGTCAGCAGGCTATAGAGATAGCTTCAAAAATCCTTTTGAATGAGGGAGATGCGGTTATTGTTGAGGAGCCTTCGTTTGTGGGAGCACTTAATGCCTTCCGTTCCTACGGTGCAAAGCTTATAGGCGTTGAAATGGAAGATGACGGAATGAATATAGAAAGCCTGAAAAGGGCTATAAAGGAAACGCCCAATGTGAAGATCATCTATACAATTCCCAATTTCCAGAATCCTTCGGCAATAACAATGAGCCTGGAAAAAAGAAAGGCTCTCTATGAGATTGCAAGGGAAAACAATATTTTTATAATAGAGGATAACCCATACGGGGAGCTTACCTTTGACGGGGAAAAGCTTCCTACCCTCAAGTCAATGGATACAGACGGAGTTGTAATATATTGCGGTTCGTTTTCTAAGGTTCTTGCACCGGGTATGCGCCTGGGATATGTGGTTGCACAAAAATCATTTACGGAAAAGGTTGTTTTGGGAAAGCAGGTTTCAGATGTTCACACCGCACTTATAACTCAGCTTATTGCTCTTGAGTATCTTAGGAAATATGACATTCAAGAGCATATTGAAAAGCTGCGCGCTCTTTATAAGAGAAAATGCGCCGTTATGCTTGCGGCTCTTGATAAATACCTTCCCGAAACGGTTACACACACAATCCCCAAGGGCGGTCTTTTCGTCTGGTGCAATGCTCCGGGAATTGATACGCTTAAGCTAAGCAATGAATGCTCTGACGAGAAGGTGCTTATTGTTCCGGGCAATAACTTTGCGGTTGATATGGAAAAGAAAAATACGGGTTTCAGGCTTAACTTTTCCACAATGTCTGACGAGCTTATCGTTGAAGGCGTAAAAAGACTTGGAAGAGTGCTTGAAAGACAATAAATTATAAAGGATTGAAAGCATGAGAGGGAAATTTATAGTATTTGAAGGAATTGACGGTGCAGGTAAAAGCACACAAATATCACTCCTTGAAGAAAAATTGAAAAAGGAAGGGCGCAAGGTGTTTGTTACCGCAGAGCCTACCCAGTCTGTCACAGGCGGTGCGCTGAGAGATGCCCTTGCAGGCAATTTTAAGAGAAGTGCAGCGGAGCTTGCGGCAATGTTTCTTGCTGACAGAGTTTTTCATAACATAAATGAAAAATGCGGAATAAAGCAAGCACTTGAAAATGGCTTTGATGTTATAAGTGACAGGTATTATTACTCCTCGTTTGCGTATCAGGGGCTTGAAAGTGATATAGATTGGGTAATTAACATGAATCTTAACTGCCCTGAAATACTAAAGCCTGACATATGCATATTCCTTGACCTTGACGCTGAAAAATCCAAGGAGAGAATTGACTCTGCACGGGCAACAACGGAAATATTTGAAAACAGTGAAATGCTTACAAAGATAAGAAGAAGCTTTTTCGATGTTTTTAAGCGGCTGAAGGGTGAAAATATCTGTATTATTGATGCGTCTGAAAGCATTGATAAGGTTGCGGAAGAAATATATTCAGCTTTAAAAAAATTACCTTTCTGAGAAAGAAGAAATCGGTTTGACTAAAATAATCAAAATAGATCCCCAAAATATTGATATGGAACTTTTAAGTGAGGCTGCCCGTGTTATTAAACACGGTGGCCTTGTGGCTTTTCCTACGGAAACGGTTTACGGACTGGGTGCGGACTCCTTCAATGAAACAGCCGTTAAAAATATTTATAAAGCAAAGGGGCGCCCCTCTGACAATCCGCTTATTTCTCATATTGCCCATATAAGCGAGCTGGAGATTTTTGCCCGTGAAATTCCCGATGCGGCAAAAATGCTTGCAAATGAATTTTGGGGTGGCCCCCTTACCATGATTTTGAAGAAGAAAAAGAACATTCCCGATACTATTACGGCAGGGCTTGATACCGTTGCGGTAAGGCTTCCCAGCCACAGTATTGCAAACGCCCTGATAAGGCTTGCAAAAACGCCCATTGCGGCACCCAGTGCAAACTTAAGCGGAAGCCCCAGCCCCACTACGGCAAGGCATTGTATTGATGACCTTTACGGGCGTGTTGATATGATTATTGACGGCGGAAGCTCTATGATAGGTATAGAATCCACTGTTGTTGATTTAACTGCCCCAATCCCCGTTATTCTCCGCCCGGGTATGATTTCACCCGAAGATATGGCGTCTGTAATCGGTGAGGTTCAGTACGGCGGTGAAAGCATAGGCGCACCTAAATGCCCCGGAATGAAATATAAGCATTACAGTCCTAATGCAGAGGTATATATATTAAACGATATTTTATCTGCAGATTCTTACACAGATGAATATACATGCGTTATTGCAAAGAATGCGGATAAATATAAATTTGCGGCAAAAACTGTTTTTGATGCAGGTGAGGATGACTCTCAGTATGCCGCAAGGCTTTTTTACCTTTTAAGAACTGCTGACGAAGCAGGCGCAAAAAAAATACTTGCACAGATGCCCGAAAACAAAGGAATAGGTGTTGCGCTTTTAAACAGACTGTATAAGTCTGCAGGAGGTAAGGTGATATAAATGAAGGTACTTTTTGTTTGTACGGGAAATACCTGCCGAAGCCCTATGGCTGAGGCAATTTACAATTCAATAACCAAAAGCAACAATGCAAATTCGGCAGGCTTGCAGGTGCTTTTTGAATCTCCTGCGGCAGAAAATGCAAAGGAGGCCGTAAAGAAATACGGCGGGAATTTAAACAATCATATTTCAAATCAAATATCTGCCCAAGCTGTTTCGGACTGTGATTTAATAATAACCATGACTGCCGCCCATAAAGAAATGCTTGCGGGCGTGCTTAGTGAAGAAATGAGAAAAAAGCTTGTAACCCTGGCAGAATTTGCCGGTGAAAAAGAGGATATAGCTGACCCATACGGTCAAAGCATTGCAATTTATGAAAAGACGGCGGAAATGATATACGGTTATATAAAAAAGGGGCTAGGAAATTTCTGCCGAATTGCCTCTGAAGGTGACATAGAGGAAATTGCAGAGCTGGAGAAGGAAATTTTTCCCGATGCGTGGAATGAAGGCTCAATCACAGAACATGTCAAAAAGAAATGTGTTGCAGTATGCGGCGAAAATGTGCTTGGATACTGCATTTTTATGAATGCGGCAGATGAGGGCGAGATACTTCGTATTGCAGTAAATGAAAGAGAAAGAAAATGCGGCATAGGAAAAAAGCTCCTTGATTTTTCCCTTAAAGAAATGGAAAATCGTGGCGCAAAAACCGTTTTTCTTGAAGTCAGGTCTTCAAATCAAGGGGCAATAGCCCTTTATGAAAAATCAGGCTTCAAGGCGCAGGGAGTAAGGAAAAAATACTACAAGGATAATAACGAGGATGCAATTATTTACAAAAGGGGATAAACAAAATGGCTTTAATACTTGGAATTGAATCATCTTGCGATGAAACGGCGGCATCTGTAACAAAGAATGGCAGAGAGGTGCTTTCTAATGTTGTATATTCTCAAATTGCGCTTCATGAGGTGTACGGCGGCGTTGTGCCTGAAATTGCGTCAAGAAAACATATTGACAAAATAATTTATGTAATTGATGAAGCCATAAAGCAGGCCAATATAAGCAAGGAGGAGCTTGATGCCATAGCCGTAACCTACAACCCAGGTCTTATCGGTGCTCTTCTTGTGGGCGTTTCCGTTGCGAAGGCTCTGGCATATTCCCTTGGAAAGCCCCTTGTGCCCGTAAACCACATTCAGGGACATATTTCTGCTAATTACATTACCTATAAGGAGCTTGAACCGCCTTTTGTAAGCCTTGTAGCGTCAGGCGGGCACAGTCACATACTCTATATTAAGGACTACCGTGATTTTGAAATTCTGGGTGCCACAACAGATGATGCCGCAGGAGAGGCGTTTGATAAAGCGGCAAGAATTCTGGGGCTTGGCTATCCGGGAGGGCCAAAGCTTAACAAGCTTGCCGAAGACGGAAATCCCCAGGCAATTAAATTCCCCAGACCTCACAACGGTTTTGATTTCAGCTTCAGCGGACTTAAAACGGCAGTTATAAACTATGTTCATACCCATGAGCAGAAGGGTGAAGAAATAAACCGTGCCGATGTTGCAGCATCGTTTCAGCAGGCAGTGTGCGATGTTCTTGTAAAAAACACCGTAGATGCCGCAAAAAGTGTTTCCTGCAGCAGAGTTGCAATTGCAGGGGGCGTTGCGGCAAATACATGCCTTCGCAAGCAAATGGAGGATACACTGCATAAAAACAACATGGAATTTCTCTGCCCGCCAATCTCTCTTTGTACGGATAATGCGGCAATGATTTCCTGTGCAGGATATTATAATTTTATTTCAGGGGTACGGGGCAGTCTTGACCTTAACGCCGCCCCCCAGTTAAGCTTGTATTAAATTGGTGATTTCTATGGGTAATAACTTGACAGAACTTAGAAAATATATGAAAAGCTGCGCTCTATCTGCGTGTATTATACCAACTGCAGACTACCATATGAGTGAATATACCTGTGAGCATTTTAAACTTCGTCACTGGCTCTGTCCGTTTACAGGCTCGGCAGGAACGCTTGTGGTAACAATGGAGAAAAGCGGCTTGTGGACTGACGGAAGATATTATATTCAAGCGGAAGCAGAGCTTCGGGGAACTGAAACAAAGCTTTATAAGGCCTCCGAAAAGGAAACCGTAAAAATTGAGGACTATATTTTTGATGCTTTGTCTAAAGGTGATGTTTTAGGTGTTGACGGAAGGCTTTTTTCAAAAAATTATTTGGAAAAGCTGATAGAAAAGCTCTCAAAAAAATCAATTAAGGTTGATTTTTTATTTGACGGCGGTGCAATATGGAAGGACAGACCGCCCATGCCATCAGGTGAAGTGTGGGTTCTCCAAGAAAAATACTGCGGTGAAAGCACGGAGGAAAAGCTTAAGCGTGTTCGGGAAAAAATGAAAGAGCTGGACATCAATTTATATGTTACCTCAATGGCAGACAGTGTTATGTGGCTTTATAATTTGCGGGGAAGTGATATTGAGTCAACTCCTGTTTCCCTTTCTTATGCAGCAGTCACATTAAATGAGGCATTTATTTTCATAAACAAGAAAAAGCTCAGCTGCCATACGCAAGCCTATCTGAAAGCGCATAATATAAAAATAGGCGGATATGATGAAATATATGATTTTTCTAAATCAAAAGGAAATTTAAAATGCGGAGCTGATTTCTCAAAGATAAATTTTGCTTTGGCTTCTTCTATGGGTTCGGATACAAAAAATATTGAGG
>JAXJXW010000041.1:0-2651 GCA_036307325.1 Clostridia bacterium | reverse complement strand
GCGAAGCGGCCTTAAGGATGCGGTTAAGGTTCTTAAGAATATTGAAGGGCTTGATTTTTCATATCTGACTGACAAGGATGTTGTGCGCCATCCCCTTGTTCAAAAGATTATTGCCGCTTATGAAAAATTTGAAAAAAAACAGAATTAACGGAGGGTTTTTATGAAAGCTTTCTTTGATAATGCCGCACATGGGCTTATAACTGCCGTATCGGCAATTCTTGTAATTCTAATAGTTCTCTTTTCCAACACAACACGGCAAATTGAATTAAGCGTGGGCGATGTATCTGATATTGATATTTACGCTCCCCGTGCAATAGTTGATGAAACAACAACCAATGCCTTGCGGCGTGCGGCACACGACAGCGTTGAAAAGGTGTATGTAAATAATGATGACAAGCGCACTGCCGCCGTAAATACTATCAATAATATTTTCGCCTCTGCCTCCACTATCCGCAGTGAGCAAAAAGAAGGTGAAGGCTCGGACACAAACGCTGACGGGGCAAGGCTTTCCGCAACGGTTAAGATTGATTTGTCACAGGAGAGTGCAAACGCCCTTATTTCAGCTTCTGATGAAAAATTTTCACAGATGCGCAGCATCTCCGATATTTTAAATGATGTAATGGCAAAGGGCGTTTCGGATATTGAGGCCTCTCTTAATGAATGTGAAGCCTCCGTAAAAGAACTTTCCTTAAGCACCAAGCAAACAAAGGCGTGTATGGAGATTATTTCAAGCGTTATTACAGAAAATGTGGAGTATGACGCAGAGGAAACCCAACGGCGTAAGTATGCCGCCGCCAATGCCGTAAGCTCCATTGAGTATAAAAAGAATCAGATTATTCTGCGCAAGGGTGAGGTTGTGTCACAAGCGCAGATGGACATGCTTACATCTCTCGGTATAATTAAAGGCTCCAGCCCCATTAAAACTACATATATTGCAGGTGTTGCTCTGTTTTTCATCTTATACTTGCTTTCACTCATTTGCTATTTTTTATACAACAAAAGTAAAAGAAGCTGCGCTGTGCCTGTTATTTCACTGATGACCCTTGCCACGATTTTAATTGTGTTTTACGGAAATGACTATATTCCCTCAAAATATCTGGGGCTTTTGCCGATTGGTATTTTTGCGTGTGTTGTCACTATATTTACCACTCCCACCACGGCAGTTATTTCTAACGCTTTGGTTGCAGGCTTGTGCGGGATAGTGCTTGATGCAGACTGGGGCTTCACCCTTGTTATGACCTTGGCAGGAACGCTGTGTGCCTTTGGCTTCGGAATGGTGAAAAGGCGTTCCCAGCTTCTTCCTTCCTCAATACTTTGCGCTCTTTCCTTCGGTACAGTCAGTGCTTCGGTAACGCTTATTGAAGCAAGCGGAATAAAATCGGCAGTGTCAGCATTTGGCTTCAGCTTTGCCGGGGGCATTTTATCGGGAATACTCACTATTGGTTTGCTTCCGTTTTTGGAAATTCTTTTAAATGCTACCACACCAATGAAGCTGACGGAGCTTGCAAATCCTGAAAACAAGCTGCTTAAAAGGCTCCTTCTTGAAGCACCGGGCACCTATCACCATTCCCTTACGGTTGCAAATATTTCGGAAATTGCCGCACGGGAAATCGGCGCAAACAGTCTTTTGGCAAGAGTGGCCGCTTATTACCATGATGTGGGCAAGCTCAAAAAACCACTCTATTTCAAAGAAAATCAATATGACGGCAACATCCACGATATGCTTACGCCTGAGGAAAGCTCACAAATAATAATAAGCCATGTTACCGACGGTGCGGAAATTGCCGTAAAGCATCGTCTGCCGAAGGATATTTGCGATATTATATCTCAGCACCACGGCACAACGACGGCAGGGTATTTCTTACTCCGTGCAAAAGAAAAAAGCAAAGCAGTTGATGAAAGCCTTTTCACATATCCCGGCCCCATACCGGAAACGAAGGAGGCGGCAATCGTAATGCTTGCCGATTCCTGCGAGGCGGCAGTAAGAAGTATAACGGACAAAAATGAGGAAAAGATAGAATCAATGGTTCGCCGCATTGCCACTGACAGAGTAAACAGTGGTCAGTTTTCCAAATGCAATCTTACCTTTGCCGAGCTTGAAAAAATTATAAAGGTTATAACCAAAACCCTGGGCGGATATTTCCACGAAAGAATAAAATACGAATAGGAGAATAAATATGATTCAGTTCATTATTGAAAACGAGCAGGACAAAATTGATTTTACCACGGAGCTTGAAACGGTTATTCAGCAGGGAGTTTCAACCACACTTGATGTAATCGGCGGAGGCGATACGGATTTTGAGGTAAGCGTGCTTATCACGGACAACGAAGGCATACATGAAATGAACAAGGAATACCGTGATGTTGACTCCCCAACAGATGTACTCAGCTTCCCCATTCTTGAGTTTGATGAAAACGGTGTCATGATTGAAGAAAGCGGAGATTATGACGGCGATTTACTCCTTTTGGGCGATATTGTGATTTCTCTTGAAAGAGCAAAGGCGCAGGCGGAGGAATACGGCCATTCCCTTCTTCGTGAGGTTGGTTTTCTTACGGTTCACAGTACCCTTCACCTTCTGGGCTTTGACCATATGGAGGAGCCGTACACCTCTGTAATGCGTGCCCGTGAAAAAGAAATTCTTGAAAAAATG
>JAXJXW010000040.1:0-3796 GCA_036307325.1 Clostridia bacterium | reverse complement strand
GAACAAGCGAATTTTCCGAAGCATAACAATAAAAACTTCAAAAAAGACTGTGACAAAACGAATTTATAATCGTTTCGTCACAGTCTTTTTTTTGAGGGCTGAAGAAAAATAGCGCAGAATGGACAAACTGAGGCAAAACAAGGTATTCACCTTGTTTTGCGAACCCGAAGGTGTACAAAGGTACATCGAGAGGCGAAGTTTGTTCATAGCATAAAGTATTTTATTTTAAGAAAATCGTTGTATGAAGAATTATCATACTGAATTAACAATTACTTTTTTATTTTCATACGCATTTTTATGGATTTTTATACTTTATGCGATCTGCGCATTTTGCTACGGCCCGTTTTTATGACAGTAAGTTTCTGTCACTTAATCCGCTTGTTTTTGAAAACTTCTTAAGAAGATCATCAACAGTAAGATTCTTCTTTTCCTCACCGGATATATCAAGAATTATTTGTCCGTGATTCATCATAACAAGCCTATTACCGTAATCAATAGCATGCTGCATATTGTGAGTAATCATAAGCGTGGTGAGATTATTCTCCCGCACGATTTCATCAGTAATAGAAAGAACCTTTGCCGCAGTTTTTGGGTCAAGTGCGGCCGTATGCTCGTCAAGAAGGAGAAGCTTCGGATTAAGCATAGAAGCCATAAGCAGTGTAACCGCCTGACGCTGACCTCCCGAAAGAAGACCAACCTTATCCGAAAGCCTGTTTTCAAGCCCAAGCTCCAGCTTACTTAAAAGATTTTTAAATATCTTTTTTTCTTCCTTTGTTATTCCCCACGACAAGCCACGGGTTTTGCCCCGCCTGTACGCAAGGGCAAGATTTTCATCAATATTCATATTGGCAGCAGTTCCCATCATAGGGTCCTGAAATACTCTGCCAAGGAATTTTGCCCTTTTATGCTCAGGCATTGATGTTACATCCTTGCCATCAATAATCACGCTGCCACTATCAACCTTCCATACGCCGCATATTGCGTTAAGCATTGTGCTTTTACCTGCGCCGTTACCGCCAATAACAGTTACAAAATCTCCGTCATTAAGCTTAAGGTTCAAGTCATTTAATACATGCTTTTCATTTACTGAGCCGATATTGAAGCTTTTATATACATTTTTAAGTTCAAGCATTTTCTGTACCGCCTCTCTTTACAGGCTTTACAAAATATTTTGATTTCCAATAGGGAATCGCAAGGAAAATCGCAACCAAAACAGCCGAGAGCAGTTTCAGTAAATCAGTATCAAGGCCGCACCATACCACAACCTGGTATACAATATAATAAATAATTCCGCCAATTGATACGCTGACAAGCTTTAAAGCAAAATTTGAGAAAATTCTTCCAAAAAGTGCTTCGCCGATAATTACAGCCGCCAGACCGATAACAATTGCACCACGACCCATCTGCACATCGGCAAATCCCTGGTACTGCGCCAGAAGCCCCCCTGAGAGAGCTACAATTCCGTTTGAAAGCATTAGCCCAAATACATTACAGAAATTGGTGTTTATTCCCTGTGCGCGGCTCATATTGGAATTACATCCCGTTGCGCGCATGGAACAACCAAATTCAGTTCCGAAAAACCAATATAACGCAATTATTATTAAAACTGTAAATATACCTACTACGAATATTGAGTTTTCGTAAAACGGAACGCCTTTAATACGCTGCAAAGACACAAGCACATCGTACTTTCTTACGGGAAGAGCCTGGTTTGCCTTCCCCATAATTTTAAGATTTACGGAATAAAGCCCAAGCTGAGTTAATATACCTGCAAGGATTGCGGGAATACCCATAAATGTATTAAAAATGCCTGTTACAAGTCCTGCGACCATACCTGCCAAAACGGCACATGCAAGGCTGAAGCCAACACTGTGACCTGAAATCAAAAGCATTGTGCACACCGCACCGCCGGTACAAATTGTACCGTCAACGGTGAGGTCTGCAATATCAAGTATTTTGTAAGTTATATATACGCCTATCGCCATTATACCCCAAATGAGGCCGAGAGAAATCGCCCCGGGCATACCATTTATCAGGCTTGTTATATTCATTCGTTAATCCCTCCGGATTTATTCAACAGCAACGAAATCCTCCGGAACTTTTACGCCAAGTTCTGCACAGATTTCAGCATTGTACTTCTTTGTAATTTCGGGAGCATAGGCAATAGGCATTGTGGATATATCCTTGCCTTCTGCAAGAATTTCAGCAGCCATCTCACCTGTCTTATATCCAAGGTCATAGTAGCTTATAGTAAGTGATGCTACGCCGCAGCCCTTACAAATACCTTCTTCACCTGCAATTACAGGAACCTTTGCAGGACGGCATATACCGTCAATAATACCAGCTGAAGATGCGGCAGAGTTATCTGTAGGAACATAGATTACATCGCTTGCCGCACAAGCAGCCGTACAAACGGCAGCAATATCGTTTGCATCTGAGAATGCGTATTCTGTGGACTTAACGCCCTTCTTTCCAAGCTCTTCCTTAACAATCTTTACCTGATATGCTGAGTTAGGCTCTGCAGAGCAGTAAAGAAGACCAACTGTCTTTGTTTCGGGGAATAAGTCTAAGATAAGCTGAGCCTGCTGGTCAAGAGGAGCAAGGTCTGATGTACCTGAAATATTTCCGCCTACTGTACCGTTGAAATCACTGAGTTCAAGGGCAACACCGTATTCTGTTACAGATGTTCCGAGAATCGGAATTGTTGTTGTGCCTGCAGCAGCAGCCTGAAGTGCAGGTGTTGCATTGGCCATAATAAGGTCAACATTCTTTGATACAAAGCTGTTTATAATAGTTGAGCAGTTTACGCTGTCTCCCGATGCATTCTGTTCATCAAATACCACACCGTCTGCACCGAGCTTGTCTATAAGAGCGTCTTTAAAGCCCTCTGTAGCTGAGTCAAGCGCAGGGTGCTGTACGAACTGACAAACACCAACTGTGTACTGCTTTGTTTCTTCCGTTTTCTTTGCCTCTTCCTTTGATGAGCAACCGGCAGCAGTAACAGCCAATGCTAAAGAAAGGGCAAGTGTTAAGATTTTTTTCATTTTGAAGCCTTCTTTCATTTTTATAATTTCATCCTACGCACATTGCAATGCGAGAATATAAATATAAACAATTATATCATTTTACACAAAAAAGTCAATGAAAGACGGTGAAAAAATATTATTTATTATTACAAAACTATTTTTCGTTCTAAATTTTCTTGACATTTGAATTTTTCATGATATAATTAAATTGATAATGATAATCATTATCAATTGGAAGGAGAAGTTGTTATGAGATACAGTAGGCAACGCGAAGCGTTACTTAATCTGCTTCGTTCAACAACAACACATCCTGACGCACATTGGCTGTATTCCGAGCTTAAGGATGAATTTCCCAAGCTCTCACTCGGAACAGTTTACCGCAATCTTCGCCAGCTTGTTGAAAGCGGCGACATTGTGGAGCATGTGTGTGGTAAAACCTCAAGATTTGATGCAGCAACCCATAAGCACTTTCATATCCGCTGCGTTTGCTGTAACAAAATTTTTGATGTTCCGCCCCACGGTGTACACATTTCCATAGACGGAATAGACGGTTTCGAGGTAGAAGACTATGGTTTGTCTATCAGCGGAAAATGTTGCGAATGCAGAAAAAAAACAAGTTAAAATTTTATTAAAGAAAGGAAAGAGTTGTTATGAAAAAATTTGTATGTCCCGTTTGCGGTTATGTTCACGAAGCAGAGGCTATGCCCGAAGGTTTCAAGTGCCCCGTTTGCAAGGTCGACGGCGCGAAGTTCAAGGTCATGGAAGAGGGT
>JAXJXW010000039.1:0-3704 GCA_036307325.1 Clostridia bacterium | reverse complement strand
TACAGGCCGTCTTTCTCGGAGATAAGCTGCTCGATCTCGGCCTGCAACGCTTTTCGGCCGGGCAGCTTGGTAAGCCCCTGTGCCTTGAAATACCGGGCGGCGGCTTCGGCTATGATAAAATCGCTCTCGTTTGCCTGGCGGTATGCGGCGCGGGCTTTCTCGGATTTCTGCGCTTTCAGCCCCTCGCGGATGGGCTTGGTCTTGGCATAGGCAAGTACCTGTTGCCGCAACTCCCTTTTCCCTTGCAGCTTCGTTTCCAGTGCTTTCAGTTCGCCGCTGGTCTGGCGCATTTCCTGATAGGCGGTAGCAACGGCGGCTTCAAGCTGTTCCGGGGAAGAAAAGCCGTACTGTTGGTAGATGGTCAGGGTCTTGGCGGCCTGTTTCAGATTGTGTATCTTCGCCCATCGTTCATAGCCTTTGCCCTTGCCCTCGGCCATCTTCTGCTCAATGTCCACAAGCCGCTGCACACTGTCCTGTCTGGGGTCGATTTTCCCTGTCTTTTCGCCCTGTAAGCGGCCTTTCCCGGCGTGTAGGTATTCGGGTATGGCTGCGGTCTGTTCGGCGGCTCTGGCGGCTTGGTGCTGCGGGGTGTAGCGAACCGTTACGCCCCTCTGGGCGTTCTGCTCCAAAACGGCAAGGACGGCGGTGCGGTCAAAGTCGCCGCCCAGCTTCCGGGCGGTGATAGGCTTCGTCCTGTCTGGCGTGAGGTAGGACAGCCGCCCCCGGCTCTCCTTGACGGTCACACCCTCCCGCAACAGCAGAGAGGAAAACTCGTCAAAGCTGGCAGCGGTGGCAAGGGCTTTCCGTAGGGTCTGCCGCAGCTTCTCCTTGTTCGTTTCAAACTTGGTCTGCCGGGGCGTGATACCGCCTGCAATCATGGGGGCGTTCTGCTTGTCCAGTGCGGCCTGTCCCTTTTTCTGCGCCCAATATTCCCGGTCTGTGACACGGTTCTTGCTGCCGTTCAAGAGGTCGATTTGGTAAAGTCCTTCCCGGTGGCACATCTCCATGACCTCGGACTTGAAGTAGCGTAGGGCTGCGTCCGTGCAGCGGTGCTTGCACCCGGCTATCGTGTCCGCTGGCCTGTCCAGGTAGGGCAGGAACGGCACTTCCTCTATCCGCAGGCTGTTAATGACGATATGCACATGGATGTTGCCGCTGTGGTTATGCCCGTCCGGGTGGGTGCAGACAAGGGCCTGATGGCCGGGGAAATGCTCTTTACAGAATTGCTCCCCCAACGCCTGCGCCCGGTCTACGGTCAGGCCGTTGTCCGGCCCGTCCCGTGGGTCAAAGCTGATGATATAGTGGTGGCTTTTCACATCCTCCCGCCGCTGATTTTTCTCATAGCGGAGATTGGAGCGCATACACGCAACGGCAAAATCCTCGCCGCCGCAGTTCAGCGTGGACAAGCGATAATCCTCACGGGGGATAAGCCTGCCGTTTTCATCAAGGACGGGCTTCATAGTAAATTCGTCATGCTCAAAGAGCAGGTATTGTTCGGCGGCTCCGTAGTCGGCGTTCTTAGAGCCTAAATGCTTGAGTGTTGCCAACGGCGTCACCTACTTT
The DNA here is from genome assembly GCA_036307325.1 of Clostridia bacterium. Classification (GTDB taxonomy): domain Bacteria; phylum Bacillota; class Clostridia; order UMGS1883; family UMGS1883; genus UMGS1883. The sequence continues at coordinate 2,141 of JAXJXW010000039.1, read as the reverse complement.
CTTTAGGACTTCATACTTGAGGGCGGCAAGGTCGGCGGCCGCTTCCCGCAATTCCTTTGCCATAGCCGGGTAGGGGCTATGCCACTCGTTGAGGGTGCGGGCAATCTGGTTGAGATTGCCGCCAATCCTGCCGTACTCGGCTGTGAGCTTCCCGACAGCGGAGAGCAGCTCGTCATTGACTGACGACACATGGAGTACGGGGCGTATGGTAGTGCGCCGGATGGCCTGCCGGAGAAATTCGGACTGACTGATACCATAGGGCGCAAGCCGTTCTGTGAAGTCGGCGTATTCTTCATCGGTCAGCCGGGTTTTCACAACATGGCTGCGGTGGGGGGTGTTGTATCGCTTCGGCATGGGCTGTAAACCTCCTTTCACTTATCACAAAAAATGGGCTGGTCTGTTAGCTATTTTCGGGGCATTTCCTGTCTGCCGGACAGAAATATTTTTGCGGCGTAAGCCGCATAGCAGGGTTTGGGGAAGGCACTCCCCAACAAGTTTCCCGCGAGGGGCAAAACCGCAGAATTGCGGATTTTGGCACCGTGGTAGAAACTTGCTCTAAGTAAGCCGTAGATTTCCCCTTGCACTTACTACTCGTATAGCTGCCGCCTGTTTTGGCCGGATTTCTGCAAAAATCTTACGGCGTGGGGCGATTTTTACCCGCAGTTCTTTCTTTCCGCTAAAGATACATTTCAAAGGCCGCCAGCTACCCGCTTGCCGGGAATTTTCTCAAATTTTCCTTTGCCTTAGAAATACAGAAAATGCAGATTTGGCTACCGCCGCAGAAAATTTTTTGTTTCCGGCTTCACCTACCTACTACGGATGACTTTGCGATTTTGCCAAACGGATAAAGAAAAAAGCAGCAAATCTTTTTCAGACTTACTGCTTTCGCTGGCCGCCGATGGGCGGTGGATATTCAGTTTTGAAAGTTCAGGTCAGGTTGGCCCGATGATGGATAGCACAATAAATTCCTGTTTTCCCTTTAAGGCATTGTGCATTTTTTCTATTTCTCTTGATGATTATTTTTTTCATAATCAATCAATGTACCTATAACAATTCCAATCAACATTCCGATACCTGCACAAATAGAAATAGCAAAAAGATTTTGCAAAAACGCCCATGCCAACACACCTATGCAACCACCGACAATAAATCCTGTTAATAAGCCAATAGTTAAGTATTTATTACTTTTCATATTGCTATATCTCCCCTAAAAGTATATTTGTCGTTGGTTCTATTATACTATGACCTGCTTCCTTTAGGAATAGATGAATTGTAAACTGGCTGGAGTGAAACCGCTAATGACAGCCAGTGTTTGTTCTTTGTTTATCGGTCAAAGCGAAATTTGAACAGGGCGGCAATGAGCTGTTGCTTTATATGTTCCTCAACTTCGGCGTTGACTTTCCCGTGTACTTTGGAACAGTAGCGGATATATCCGGCATAGTGGGAAAGAATGGTGTCGATTGCGTCCGGGTCGCCCTCATGGGCTTTGACGATTGTTTCATAGGGGAGAAGTTTACTCATAGTCATTTCCCTCCATGAGCCGCCTTAACCGCTGCAAGGCAAGCCGGATATGCCGCCCCGCTGTGCTGCGTGTCCGGCCAATATGTACGCCGATCACTCGCTGCGGCTGGCGCAGGAAATAGTAACGAAAAATTTCTTCCTGCGTCTGCTCCGGCAAAAGGGCAAGGGCGGCGGCAAGCTCCGCATGATACAGAACGGCGGTCTGGCCGCAGGCGGTAAAAAGATATTCTTCAAGCTACTCCGGCTCGGCAAGCTGGACAAACTTTTCACTCATCAGATAATCAAGGGAAACTTCCCGTTCCCACCTCCGGCGCAGCTTCAAGATTTTATCTATGGCTGCGTGACGAATGACTACCTTGCAAAAGGCATTGAATGTGTACTGGATATGCACCTTGTAGGCTTCATCTTCGGTCATGGAAATTCCCCCTCTCTGAATAATAGTGCGGGGCGGCAGTACTCCTTGCTGTCGCCCCTTGATTGCCTACCAGCAAAGACGGGCGGGGCTGTCAACGACGGCGCGAAGCGGCGTTCATTTTATCGTTGACTGGCTCGGCTGGGTTTGCTATTTACCCGACAAACTTGAATTTATTTTAAGCTATCACGTTTTACCTTCTTAAGCC
>JAXJXW010000038.1:0-13869 GCA_036307325.1 Clostridia bacterium | reverse complement strand
GACATAAATAAGCCAATTAAGAACTTGAATTTCCTTGAAGAGGCAGAATATCTTGCGGGAGAACGAGATTATTGGAAAACAAATTTTCATAGAGTAAGCGATATCTTACCTTTTTTAAATTTAGAAGGACGTGTTGAAAATTGGAAAGGTGTACCGCATACTTTTATACTTTATGAAGTGGAATATGAAAACAAAAAAGGATATGCGGTTAACAGTACAGGTTCTCCATATACTACCAAGTATGCATTGAATAGTATTCGAGATATAGAAAAATCGACACGTAATACATGGCTTTCTCTAAAACTAAAAGATGTGGATTTGGAAAAATCGAATGAGCCATTTTATATTGTAGATGACATAGAAGGATATATATCGTATAGATTTCCGTGTTCCTTGCATAAAGATTTTTCTTATAAAATTGTCTGTTGGAATGACTCTCTATTTCGAGATATTTTAATAAAAAAGTTAAAGGATTATTGTGAAGATAATCACATCAAAAAAATAGGAAGTATTGAATGTCCGAATTTTATTCCGGATGGATTCTTAAGGTATTGGATAATTCAAGACTATGTTAAATCAACTTACTTTCCTGAAAAATATATTGACATAATAAAAAATAGAGATAAGTATATTTCTGCAAAAAATGAATTTACAAGTTATCATAAAGCAGAAAAACGTTGGAAGTCCGAAGAGTTAATGTTTGAATGTGTAAAAAAAGTTTTTTCAAAAAATGTAGTTGTTCACCAACACAGACCGTATTTTTTACATACAAGGAATGGACAAATGTCATATGATGTTTTTGTCTATGGTGAAAACATTGCCTTTGAATATCAAGGAAAGCAACATTTTGAACCCGTTGAATATTTTGGTGGAGAAGAACATTTTGAAGAACAACGAAAAAGAGATGACTTAAAATTCAAGTTGAGTGAAGAAAATGGAATAGTTTTGGTTTATGTAAATTATTGGGAAGATATTACAACCGATTTGATAAAAGAAAAAGTAGTTGATGCTTTTAGAAAAAAAGGAATCAACAAGAATAAATATTACCTAAAATTATAGAAATAATTTTAATTTAAAAGATGTAGAACAATCATTATGGAGGCTTGGTTTTGATGAAAAAGAAGATAATGTTTGATTGCAATGCCTTTGATGAAATAATTTTAGATGATAGGCTAGAACTTTTAGTGAATACGCTTGATAGATATGAATACTACATAATTCCAATACAAGTAAAGGAATTACATAATATACCCGACGAAAAAGAAACCAAGAGAGAAAAACTTATTGATTTAATATCAAAACTACATATGAAAGAAGTATATATCTCTCCGGCTATATATGGAACTTTTAAATATGGACAAGCCAAGTATGGCGGGGACAGAAGCGTATATGACAAAGTATTATTTCGAACTCGAAGCAATACTAGAGATGCTCTAATTGCTAGTTCAGCAAATCGTGAAGATTGTATAGTAATTACAAACGATGGAGGTTTTCGCAAGAAAATGATAAATAATAATTATCCAGTTATGAATTTCAATGAATTCATTGAAGATGTAAAATCTAATTTATAGAAATAAAATTGATAATGCAAGTAGAATTCTAAGGATTTTTTACTTGTGTCAAGTCCATACAATTTAAAAGATTAGTTTGCCGATTTTGATATTTACATATACTATCGGGAGCGAGAAAATCCAGTATTCTCGCGGGTTCTAAAGAATTTTGTTCAAAAAAATGCAGTGAAAAATTAAGGAAAAAATAGTAGGTCCTATTATTCACTGTTCTCCTGACTTGACAAAAGTTGAATTGTGTTGAAATGTAACGAATAATATAATAATGTGAAGAAAAGAGGAATAAATAATGAGCAATCTGATTGCAAAAGAATATAAATGTTTTGAAGATATAAAACATATAAAAGAAAATGGAGCAGAATATTGGCTTGCAAGAGAGTTAGCTGCTGTTTTAGACTATAACAAATGGGAAAATTTTCATAAGGTTATAAAGCGTGCTATGATTGCTTGTGAAAATAGCGGACACGATATTACTGACGATTTTCCCGAGGTCAGGAAAATCATAAAAGCAGGTGCAACTGAAAAACCTATAATAGACTATGAACTTACAAGATATGCTTGTTACTTAATTGTTCAGAATGGTGACCCGAGAAAAGAAGTTATTGCACTTGGACAAACTTATTTTGCTATACAGACATACAGACAGGAAGTTGCAGATAGGTTCAATCAACTTGATGAAGATAGCAGAAGATTGGTTGTTCGTGGAGATATAAAGCAATGGAATCAGCTTCTTGCAGAAACTGCGAGAAATGCAGGCGTTATAACAAATGAAGAATTTGCTATTTTTCAAAATGCAGGATACATTGGTCTTTATGGAGGACTTGATGTTGAGGATATTCATAAAAGAAAAGGTCTTGCAGTCGGACAAAAAATTCTGGATTATATGGGTAGCACAGAACTTATTGCTAATCTTTTCAGAATTTCACAAACAGAAGAAAAATTAAGAAAAGACAATGTAGATAATGCCGAAACTGCTACTAAAGTTCATAATACGGTTGGTAGAGAAGTTAGAAAAGCGATTGAGGAAATTGGTGGTACAATGCCCGAAGATTTACCCACTCCCGAAAAAAGCATTGCTCAAATTGAAAAAGAACAGATGCAGAGGCTTAAGAAAAAAGCAAAAGAAGGAACTTTGATGCTTGATGAATAACAATTTTAAAATTCAATAAAATAGTTTGCCGATAATAAATATTTACATATCGGGCAGGAAAATCTGATATTCCTGCGGGGTTTAATGGATTTTGTTCAGAAAAACAAGAACAGAAAATAGTAGGTCCATATTGTGCCTTGACATAACAAGGTTCTCGGGTACCCAACAGAAATCTGTGATTTCGTGTTGGGTGATGGTTCTTATTATTCACTGTTCTCCTGACTTGACACGAGCCTGTAAAGCAGAATGTCGGATGAAGAGCAAATATAATGGAGTGTGAGGTTAAAATGTTAATAGATTTACACGCGCATACTTCGGGGATAAGTAAATGCTGTAGAAAAGATGCGCCTTTGGTATTAGAAGAGGCGAAAAGAATTGAACTTAATGGAATAATTCTTACGAACCATTATCAGAAGTCTTATGTAGAAGATAATAATGCAAAAACTTTTGCCGAAAAATATATTAAAGAATTTGATTATACCAAGGCGTTGGGTGACAAGCTTGGCATTAAGGTTTTTTTTGGTATAGAGATTACTATGGAGCTATACCCTAATGTTCATATGCTTGTTTACGGCGTTGACACAGATTTTGTAAAAAGATATCCGTTGATTTATGATTATACCCAAAAAGAACTTTATGACACAGTAAAGAAAAACGGTGGAATACTTATACAAGCACATCCGTTTCGCAACGGTACAACGGTGCTTGACACAAGGTTTTTAGACGGTATAGAGATTAATTGCCATCCTCTTTATAAAAAATCTTATTCAAAAGAATTAATTGACATTGCAGTAAAGGAAAAATTAGCAGTAACTTGTGGTGGCGACTATCACGCAGATACATACAGACCAAAATGTGGAATGTGTTTACCTGATGATATTGAGGACGGCATAGCATTAGGAAAATATATTTCTGAGTCAAAAAGCTTTAACCTTTGTGTTCATGAGCCTAATGAAGATGAGATAAAAACAGTTGATGTTAATATTCCATTTTAAGGAAGACAAGGGATGGTTCTACTGTCTTAGTCCACAATACAATAAAATAGTTTGCCGATATTTGATATTTACATATACTATCGGGAGCGAGAAAATCCAGTATTCTCGCGGGTTCTAAGGAAAAGTGTTAAAGGAAAAACAGTTGAAAAAATCAGGAAAAAGTAGTAGGTCCTAATACGAGCTTGCGAGTATCAAGGTTCTCGGGACACAACAGAAATCTTTGATTTCGTGTTGGGTGATGGTTCTTATTATTCGCTGTTCTCTTGACTTGACACGAGTGAGAATTATGTCGGATGACAGAAAATGATGTTAATTTAAGTCGATGGATGGAGAAATTTTAAAAGGAGAAACATATGAGAAAGAAACTTTTTGAAGTAATTGAACCATCGCAAAATAAAAATATAATAAGCTCAATATACGATATTTTTATGATACTTGTTATACTGTTAAGTATATTGCCTTTATGCTTTAAACAGACAAGTAATGTTTTGAATATTATAAATACTATTTGCTTGCTTGTATTTATTATAGATTATTTCTTGCGTTGGTTTACTGCAGACTATAAATATAATAAAAAATCTCTGATGTCATTTATGCGTTATCCATTTGGTATTTTTGCTATAATTGATATTGTTTCTATCTTGCCTTCAATTTCTGCTTTAAATAATGGGTTTAAACTTCTAAGAGTATTTAGAATGGTAAGAGCTTTTAGGGTTTTCAGAGCATTTAAAATGTTTAGATACTCAAAAAGCGTAAAAATTATTGTATCGGTCTTCAAAAAATCAAAGGAATCTTTGATTGCTGTAGGAACTTTTGCTGTTGCGTACATAATAATTTCTGCTTTGATAGTTTTTAATGTGGAGCCTGAGTCTTTTAATAGTTTTTTTGATGCAATATATTGGGCAACAGTTTCATTAACCACAGTTGGTTATGGCGATATTTATCCAATTACAACAATAGGAAGAATTGTTACAATGGTTTCTTCAATATTCGGAATCGCCATTGTTGCTTTACCTGCAGGTATTATCACAGCAGGATATATGAGTGAGATAGACAAATAGTTTTTTTATTATTGAAAAGAAATCTAATGTTTAAAATGTCTATTTTACAAGAACAAAACTCTTGACGGAGGTTATGAATGGATAATAATATTATAATTTTCAAAACAGAAGATGAACAGATAAAGGTTGATGTAAGATTTTATGATGAATCTGTTTGGCTTACAATAGATCAAATGGCTGCTTTGTTTGAAAGAGATAAATCAACTATCTCTCGTCATATTAAAAATGTGTATTCAGATAAAGAATTGTTGCCCGAAACAACTGTTGCAAAATTTGCAACAGTTCAAATAGAGGGCGACAGAGAGGTTGAGAGAAATCTTGATTATTACAATCTCGATGTTATTATTTCAGTCGGATACCGGGTGAAATCACTCAGAGGAACACAATTCAGGCAGTGGGCAACAAAAAGGCTTAATGAATATATCCGTAAAGGCTTCACAATGGACGATGAAAGACTTAAAAACCTTGGTGGAGGTGGATATTGGAAGGAACTCTTAGAAAGAATAAGAGATATTCGTGCTTCGGAAAAGGTTTTCTACAGACAAGTGCTTGATATATACGCAACAAGTATTGACTACGATCCTAAAGCTGAAATATCTATAGAGTTTTTCAAAAAGGTTCAGAATAAAATTCATTATGCTGTTCATGGACAAACAGCAGCTGAAGTTATATATAACAGAGCTGATAGCGAAAAAGAATTTATGGGACTCACAACATTCAAAGGCAACAGACCTCATTTGAGTGATGTTGTAGTTGCAAAAAATTATCTTGATGAAAAAGAACTTCGTTCTTTAGGTCAGATTGTTTCGGGATATCTTGATTTTGCTGAAAGACAAGCAGAACGAGAACAAGTTATGACAATGAATGATTGGGCGGAACATTTGGATAAAATTCTTACAATGAGTGGAGAACAACTGTTAATTGGTGCAGGAAGTGTGTCTCATACACAAGCAGTAAATAAAGCAACAGAAGAATATAAAAAATACCAATCAAGGACACTAAGCGAGGTTGAAAAAGATTATTTAGATGCAATAAAGACTATTGAAGATAAAGCTGAAAAGAATAAATAAGGTTCACAACAAGTCTATAAAACTTAATAATTAGTTTGCCGATTTTAAATATTTATTATAAATTATCGGAGCGAGAAAATCCAGTATTCTCGCGGGTTCTAAGGAAAAGTGATGCAGAAAAAACAGTGAAAAATAGTAGGTCCTATTGTGCGTAGCACAACAAGGTTCTCGGGACACAACAGAAATCTTTGATTTCGTGTTGGGTGATGGTTCTTATTATTCACTGTTCTCCGGTCTTGACACGAACTTGTCGAAATCTATCGAAAAACACAGGAGGTATTATTATGAAAAAGATGTTTGTTATTTTTATGGTTATTGTAATGGCATTGCCTACGATATCTGTATTTGCAAAAGAGACCGCGGTTTTGCCTGCGTTTGAGGTTTCGTTTAATGGTCAACTTGTTGAAAGCAATTATAGGCAGTTTCCCTTAATTGTCTATAAGGATATAACTTATGTCCCCATGACATACTTTGATTGCCGTTCCCTCGGTCTTACAACAAATTGGGACAACGACACAAGAACTCTTTCTATAAATAAAGAATATATCACATGTGCGTATAGAGATTACAGGCAGGAATCGGTAAATAAGAAAAGTTTTGCACCAACTGTTTGTGATTTTAACATAATAGTTAACAATAAAAAAATTGACAATCTTACAGAGGAATATCCCCTACTTACATTTAGAGATGTTACCTATTTCCCTCTTACATGGCGTTTTGCAGTTGAGGAGTTCGGCTGGGAATATTCTTTTGATAGCGAAAACGGACTTGTTATAAATTCATCAAATTACCATACGGAAATAATAAATCTTCCAAACATTTCAGGTTCTGCTATATTTGATGGGCAATATTATTACTATAACGGCAAAGCTGGAGAGGATAATGTTGTTTATGCAACTTTTCATGAAACTGTAGATGATGCTTATTTGTTGTATCAGTTACCAGACACAAATCTCTCGAGGCCTGCAAACTTTGATAATGATGAAGATGATATATACATATCATATACAACTGGTTCAAGTCCGGTTATGTCCAGACAGACATATCGCAAAATAGATGCGCAAACAAGAACTGTTGAAGATAAGAAACCAAATTCATATATTTACTCTGCACACGGATATTCAGAAATAGGAGTAAGAGAGGATAATATTTCTGTATTCTGTGAAAATCCTTACTTTGATTCAGCAACAAAAATTACTTACACAAAAGATGGGCAAACCTATGAAATGCCATCTCTTCCCGGAAGAATAAGAGTTGGATGTATAAGAGCAAACGGAAAACTATATGATAGAGTACCTACTAATAACAGTATAAAAATTTTGGGTGATAAAATATATTTTATGGCGTTTGATTATGAAGACAAAACTTATCAAAGCGGAATTTATGTAATTGATACCAATAGTAATACTGTAAAGAAACTCATCGATGAAGCAGATGGCGAATTTTATGTGTATGATGGTTGGATAAGTGCAATGAATCCTAATAGTACAATGATTATTTACGGTAAGAGCGGAAACTTGTATAGATATGTAGAATCAAGCGATAAAACAAATCTTGTATATGATGGTTCAGATAATCCTGATATGGTACTTTGTGGTGTGACAGGCAGGTATAATGTTTACACAAGTCTTAAATCAATTGATGGTAAAAATACAACTGTAATTAGTTTTGATGCATATGCAGATGGTTTGAATGATCCTGAAATATTAATCTCTACAAACACTGGTACATATACATATGTCGACGACGGGAAGTTGATATTAGAAATAAGTGGTGAATCTCCTAATGACAAAGTCCGTTTGCTTGTAGTGGGTAACAACGATGTGTCCGGGAAAACAGTGGACTTCCGTACGAGTGATGTTTGCACATGGGTATCGGTCTGTGGCGACTATCTGCTTTATGGTGTAGATGGAAAGACTGTTAAAGTTAACCTTGAATAAAAAAGACACTTGTGCGACATAAAGGTACAGTTAAGTTACATTTTACTCGTGTCAAGTCTATAAAATTTAATACATTAGTTTGCCGATTTTGATATTTACATAAATAGTCGGGGTGAGAAAATCTAATATTCTCGCAGATTCTAAAGAAAAATGCATAGGAGAAAGGATAATGCAATATGGCAAAAAATAACCAAATAGAAGTAAATGGTATTGATATTAAATATAAAAAGATAAATAAAGCTGACTATATTTCTTTAACTGACATTGCCAGATATGCAAATCCGAAAGAGCCGAAGGTTCCAATTCAGACTTGGATGAGAAACAAGGATGTTATTTCATATTTAGGTTTATGGGAAAAGTTAAACAATCCCGATTTCAAAGGTCTCGAATTTACGACCTTTGAAAATCAAGCTGGAAAGAATAGTTTTTATTTATCACCACAAAAATGGATTGAATCGACAAATGCAATAGGAATAATTTCAAAATCCGGAAATAATGGTGGAACATTTGCACACAGAGATATTGCGTTTGAATTTGCAAGTTGGTTAAGTCCTGAATTCAAACTTTATCTTATAACAGAATTTCAAAGATTAAAAGTTCATGAACAGAAAGAGCTTGAATGGAGTGCAAAAAGAGAGCTTGCCAAAGTTAATTACCGCATACATACAGATGCCATAAAAGAAAATATTGTTCCTAATCTAAGCGAAAAACAGCTTGCTTTTGTTTATGCAAATGAGGCAGATGTTTTAAATATGGCTCTATTTGGAAAGACGGCAAAAGATTGGAGAACAGAAAATCCTGATAAGAAAGGGAACATAAGAGATTATGCTACAATAGAGCAACTTTTAGTAATTGCTAATATGGAAAGCTTTAATGCTATACTTATAGAACAAGGGGTATCGTAAAGAGAAAGACTTATTCAGCTCAATGCTATGGCAAAATCACAGCTAAGAGTTCTTGAAAACCAAAATACACTAAAATTATTGAAAGAATAATTTTAGTTAAAACGAGGGGAAAACCCTCGTGTCAAGTCCATACAATTTAAAAGATTAGTCTGCCGATAAAAATATTTACCTTAACTTTGTACAAGCCTGACCGGAAGGAGGTTTAATGATATATGTATTATGAGGAACTAAGAGGAGCAATCCGCGAGGGAAAGCTTGCACCGATTTACATTTTTGAAGGCGCTGAGGAATATCTTATAGAGTATTCTATCGGGGAGATAAAGAAAAAAATAATAGAGCCGTGGGCGGAAATGATGAACTTTAAAAGCTACAGTGAGCTTCCCCCCATTTCCGAAGCCGTTGATTTTATTGAGACCCTTCCCGTTATGAGTGAAAGAAAAATGGTGGTTTTCAGAAAATGCGGGATTTTCGGGAATATAAAAAACAAGGCAGAATGGGAAAGGCTTCTTACCTCTGCAGGTGATTATAATTGTATTATAATCTGGGAGGAGGGGGATAAGAAGAAAAAGCCTGCCGCCCTGCGAAGCGCAGTTGAAAAGACTGCGGTTGTGGTAAATTTCCCCCTCAGAACGGAAAGCAGCCTGAGAGCATGGGTTGAAAAAATTGCATCATCAAGGGGAAAAACCATAGACTCAAGGTGCAGCTCATATCTTATAGCGTCACTTGAAAGGAAAATGCACCCCATAAAGATTGAGCTTGAAAAAATAATTGCGTTTTCCAAGGGCACGCAAATCACACGGGAGGATATTGACAGTGTTATAGTCAAACCAATTGTTGAAAATGTGTTCAACCTTATTGACGCAATATTTGACGGGCGCAGAGAGGTGTGCTTTAACCTTTTATATTCTTTAAGAAAACAAAAGCAAGAGCCTGTTGCTCTTTTATCACTCCTTTCAGGGCAGTTGATAAATATATATAAAGCAAAGCTTTATCTTTTAGACGGCGTAACGCCGGGGCGTACGGCCGCTGAATTAGGCGGCGGCTACGGTGCTGAAAAAAGCGTTAAAAAAGCCGAAAAAATCAAGGTTGAAAATATAGAAAGGCTTATTTCTCTGTGCTGCGAATGCGATAAAAATATAAAGATGGGTAAAATAGGAGCATGGGCGGCACTAGAAACAATAATTGCTGAGTACAGATTTTATTAAAGGAGATGTTTTTATGAAATATGAACTTGAAAACGGATGGAACAAATTTGCGGATAAGGAAGCAGTATTTAAATTTTCAGAAGGGTATAAGGAATTTTTAAATACTGCAAAAACAGAAAGGGAAAGTGCCCTCACCGCAGTTAAGCTTGCACGCAGTAAGGGCTTTAAGGATATTAGTGAGTGCGAAACTCTTAAGGCAGGGGATAAGGTTTACTCTCTGAACAGAGATAAAAGCATTATACTGGCAATAATCGGAAGCGTGCCCATGGAACAGGGAACAAATATTGTAGGCTCCCACATTGATGCACCACGCCTTGACTTGAAGCAGAATCCTCTCTATGAAGAGGCAGAGTTCGCTTTTTTTAAAACTCACTATTACGGCGGAATTAAAAAATATCAGTGGACTGCCCTTCCCCTTGCATTGCACGGTGTTATAGTAAAGGCAAACGGGGAGAAGGTCAGCGTAAGAATCGGTGATGAAACAGATGATGTTACCTTTGTAATTACCGATCTTTTGCCACACCTTGCACAGGAGCAGATGAAAAAAAACGCCTCCGAGGTTGTTGAAGGGGAAAGCCTCAATCTTCTTATTGGTTCTATGCCCTGTGGCGGCGACGAGGAGAAGGAAAAGGTTAAGGCAAATATTCTTTCAATACTTGCTGAAAAATATAATATTGAAGAAGAGGATTTCATCAGTGCGGAGCTTGAAATTGTACCTGCCGCAAATGCAAAGGATGTAGGCTTTGACCGTTCGCTTATAGGAGCATACGGCCATGATGACAGAGTATGTGCATACCCTAATCTTATGGCACTTTTAGATAGTGAAAACTGCAAAAAAACGGCTATCTGCCTTCTTTCGGATAAGGAAGAGGTGGGCAGTATGGGAAACACCGGTGCAAAGAGCAATTTCCTTAAGCTTACGATTATGGAGCTTATGGAAAAAACGGGAGAGGGTGCTTCACAGCTTAAGCTTCTCCGATGTCTGAATAACAGCTTTTGCCTCAGTGCTGATGTAAGTGCGGCATTTGACCCTAACTATGCAAGTGTGTATGAGAAGCGCAACTCAGGCAGAGTAAACTACGGCATAACAGTTTGTAAATACACAGGTGCAAGAGGAAAGAGCGGTTCAAGTGACGCTTCGGCAGAGCTTATGGCAAAGGTCAGGAGATTATTTAACGAAAACGGAGTTTTGTGGCATACTGCCGAGCTGGGCAAGGTAGATGGCGGCGGCGGCGGAACAATTGCACAATACATGGCTAATCTTGGTATTGAAACAATAGATTGCGGTGTCAGCGTGCTTAGCATGCACTCACCCTATGAAGTAATTGCCAAGTTGGATTTATATATGACTTATAAAGCTTTTCATGCTTTTTTCAATGATTGATTGGAGATAACAAATGAGAATAGATAAATTTTTAAAGGTATCAAGAGTAATAAAGCGCAGAACCGTTGCCAATGAGGCTTGTGACGCCGGAAGAGTGAGCATCAATTCCCGCCCCTGCAAAGCAAGTGCAGAGGTAAAATGCGGCGATATAGTGGAAATACGCTTCGGTGAAAGAGTTATAAAGCTGCGTGTTGAAGAAATAAGAGAGCATACTCTTAAAAATGACGCATCTTCGCTTTATACAATATTAGAGGGATAAAAATGGATATATTAAAGATTCTTTGCGAGGAATTTTCTGTAAATGAAAGGAATACGCAAAATGTTATAAGCCTTCTTGATGAAGGGTATACCGTGCCGTTTATTGCCCGTTACCGTAAGGAGCTTACGGGCAATATGAACGATCAGCTGATTCGCTCCATTGAAACACGCCTTGGTGCACTCCGTGCAATAGAGGAAAGGAAGGGCGAGATAACACGGCTTATAGACGAGCAGGGCAAGCTTACTGACGAGCTTGCAAATGCCATTGAAAACGCCAAAACTCTTACGGAGCTTGAAGATATTTATCGCCCGTACAGACCGAAGCGTAAAACAAGGGCAAGCGTTGCCCGTGAAAAAGGACTGGAGCCTCTTGCGCAGCTTATTATGGAGCAAAGCTTTACAGGGGATATTTTTGAGGAGGCAATAGGGTATATTGACGAAGAAAAAGGAGTAATGACTGCAGAGGAGGCTATTTGCGGCGCACAGGATATAATTGCGGAGGATATTAGCGACAATGGGTCCTTCCGCAAGGAAATACGCCGTATTACATATTCCTCAGGGAATATGGTAAGCCATGTTACCAAGAACGAAAATCCCACATATCAAATGTACTATGACTTTTCAGAGCCTGTAAAAACAGTGGCAGACCACCGCATTCTGGCAATGAACCGCGGCGAAAATGACGGCGTACTGAGCATAAAAATTGATGTGCAGGATAATTTAATTACAGACTATATAAAAAAGAATGTCATAAAAGCAAATAACGCCTGCAGTGAGCTTGTCAGCGCAGCGGTGGAGGATTCCTACAAAAGGCTTATTGCACCCTCTGTGGAAAATGAAATCAGGAGCCTTCTCACTCAGCGTGCTCAGACAAGCGCAATAGGTCTTTTCAGCGTAAATCTTAAAAACCTTCTTATGGTTCCTCCCGTAAAGGGGCATACAGTTTTAGGTGTTGACCCCGGTTACAGAACGGGCTGCAAGCTTGCGGTAGTTGATTTTACGGGCAAGGTTCTTGAAACGGGTGTGGGTTATTTCACCCTTGAAAATCATGATAAAGAAAAGGCAAAAGCGCAAATTAAAAAAATGATAGAAAAAAACGGTGTAACGCTTATTTCTATTGGTAACGGAACGGCAACGGGTGAAAGCGAAAGCTTTATTGCAAGCCTTATATCGGAGCTTGACCGCCCTGTAAAATACATGGTTGTTTCTGAGGCAGGGGCATCTGTTTACAGTGCAAGCAAGCTTGGGGCAGAGGAGTTTCCCGATTATGATGTTTCATTGCGAAGCGCCGTTTCCATTGCACGAAGACTGCAGGACCCTTTGGCAGAGCTTGTAAAAATAGACCCACGAGCAATTGGAGTGGGGCAGTATCAGCATGACTGCAATCAGAAGGAGCTTGCAAGTGCCCTGGGAGGAGTTGTGGAAGACTGTGTAAACAGTGTGGGCGTTGATTTGAACACGGCTTCAGCCTCCCTTTTGGGATATATTTCGGGTATATCCGCTACAGTGGCAAAAAATATTGTGGCATACCGTGAAGAAAACGGAAGCTTCCGCACAAGAAAAGAGCTTCTTAAGGTAAACAAGCTTGGTGCAAAGGCCTTTGTTCAGTGTGCAGGTTTTATGCGTATACCTGACGGCGATGAATTTTTGGACAACACCTCTGTTCATCCCGAAAGCTATGATGCGGCAAGGGCACTTATTGAAGAATGCGGATATAGTAAGGGCGAGGTTGAAAACTGCCGCTTTGGTGATATTTTAAAACGAGTAACAAAGGAAAGTGCAGAGGATATTTGCAAGCGGTTTAATATTGGAATGTACACCCTTAAGGATATTTGCGATACACTTGCAAAACCGGGCCGTGACATGCGTGACGAGCTTCCCAAGCCCGTGCTCAGAAGCGGATGTATGTCTCTTGACGAGCTGACAAGCGGAATGATTCTTGAAGGCACGGTTCGCAATGTTATAGACTTTGGTGCGTTTGTGGACATTGGCGTTCATCAAGACGGGCTTGTGCATATTTCGCAAATATCGGATAAGTTTATTAAGCATCCAACAGATGTGCTGAGCATAGGCGACATTGTGAAGGTTAAAATACTTGATGTGGATAAAGAAAAAAAGAGAATATCCCTGACAATGAAGCTGTAATTACAATTTTGATATATAACTAAAAAATAGCGGCGGCAGGGAGAAATCCTTGCCGCCGTAAAAATCTTGGATTTAACTGTTTAAAAGGGTCTGCGGAAAAAGTTGTGTAAGCAATATCTGACAACACTCGACAAGGCGAAAATTACAGGTATAAGCTTAATATAATCTGTCAATAATAACTATTGGCT
>JAXJXW010000037.1:0-12209 GCA_036307325.1 Clostridia bacterium | reverse complement strand
TTTTTCAACGAAATAAATCCTATCGGATTTGTGAAATATGCCTTGCGGCATGTTGATTTATTTCACAATTTACAAAGTAAATTATTCCACATCAACAAAGTTGATATTTCACTAAAAGAGATAAATTCAGTGAAATATTCATTAAAATATCTCTTTTTCCTTTTATAAATGTCCCTCTACATGCCCTGACGAATCTGCCCGTTCTTCTGAGGGAACAAGTGAATCATCAAAGTGAATCATTACATTTTCCTTTTCAAGCTCTGACTGTAGCTTCTTTATATCTACATCTGCTATTATCTTATTATCATCAAGAGCCATTGCACAGGCTATTCCTGCCGCCTGACCCGTGATAATTGCAGGAGGTATAACACGGAGAACATCCCATGCATATCCTTCAGCCGCCGCTGATCTTCCCGCTGTTATAAGATTCGGAAATTCTTTTCTTATCATGGTTCTGTAAGGTATTTCATATAAATAGTCGCGCCGGTCAAAGTCGCATATAGCACCCACCGAATCTTCAAAATGCCTGTATGTATCGGTTTCTTTAAGAGCATACTCACCGTCAATTCTCCGTGTTTCACGAAATTGCGGCATAGATGGAAGCGATACTATAGTGCGCTCCATACGGTCACTCTTCTTAAGATTTTCAATACATTCAAGATGATTTTCTATCACATACTCATTTACTTCTTTTGCTGAAATACCAATTCTCGGCGGTTTTCCTTCGGGTTGTTCTTTTCCGTAGAGAGAAACTGTTCCGCCGTTGTATTTGTAATCGTAAAGCTTACTTATGTTACCGCTTTCCACAACATTTTTACAGCTCTCTATATTAGCGCCCTTCGTGAGATATGTGTGATAATTTTTCCCTTTAACGGTAGGTACACCTGCACCAACTAAGACATCTGCGTCACCTGTTGTATCAACAACCATTTTCGCTCCGTAATATGAGCAGCCCGATTTGTTCTCAACAACAAGGCCCTTGCAAAACTTGTCCTCCATTACAGGCTGAACAATAATTGTATCAAAAAGTATATCAACGCCTTCTTCTTTTAAAAGCTCCGTAAGCGAAAGCGTAAATATAGGTGCGGAAAAGCGTGTAATATATCTTGTTGTTTCACCGCCCCCCGGTTCGCCGTTTTTCCACGGCTCCGGAATAGTGTCATACCCGTATTTAATCGACAGTCTTAAAAGCTCTTCTGCCATTCCTTTAATTATCTGAATACCTCTTCCGTTGCACATGGGCACAAAAAGGTCAATAAGGCCGGTTGTTGCAAGGCCACCAAGACCGATTGTCTTTTCAATCAGAAGCACATTTTTCCCCATACGCTTTGCAGACACGGCCGCCGCAACACCTGCAACGCCGCCGCCTGCAACTATAATGTCATAATCTTTAACATGCTCTGCATATCTCTCAAATTTAATTTTCATTACTTTTCCCCTTTAGAACATGGAAACTACTGCGCCGTTATACTTTTCCTCTATAAATGACTTTACTTTGTCAGTTTTGAGAGCGTTTATAAGAGCCTGTATTTTATCGCTGCTTTCATTGCCCTTTTTAACTGCAATAATGTTTGCATATGTTTGTGCGGCGTCACCGGACACATCTTCAATGGCAAGGGCGTTTTCAACCTTAAGACCTGCCTGGAGAGCATAATTTCCGTTGATTACCGCAAGTGTTCCCTTGTCACTGTTGTTAAGCTGTGCGGGAACCGTGTCTGCCTGAACGGGCTGAATTTTAAATCCGCCGTCATCAACTATATCAAGCGTTGTTACGCCATTTGCCGCACTTGCATCTTCAGGGAGAGTTATAAGACCTTCCTGGGCAAGAAGAAGAAGGGCACGGGTTTCATTACTGTCATCGGCAGGAATGATAATTGTTGCGCCTTTTTCTGCAGCTGCAACACTTTCAACGCCGTTTCCGTAAAGACCGAAGGGCTCATAGTGAATAGATGCTGCCGATACAAGGTCTGTTGAATTTGAAGCGTTGAAGCTGTCAAGATAGGGCTTGTGCTGGAAGTAGTTTGCATCAAGCTCATTATCATTTAAAGCCTTATTGGGAAGCACATAATCGTCATATGTTACTATCTTAAGCTCATATCCTTCTTCTGCAAGGGAATCTACAACCTGCTCAAGAATTTCCGCATGGGGAGTAGCCGTTGCGCCCACCGTAATTGTTTGTGTTTCCTGTGATACCTGATTTTCTTCGCCCTTTTCTTCTTTAGAGCAGCCTGCAAAAACAAAAGCTGCAAGAGAAAGGGAAAGTAATAATGCTGTAATTTTTTTCATGTTAAAAACTCCTTTATATAAATTTAATTTAATTCTAATTTATTCTTTTATCTGTTTTGCGGGCGATATACATTCCTATTTCCTGAATTATCTGAACTATGATAATTATAAGAACAACGCACGCCCATATTATGTCGTTGTTAAATCTCTGGTACCCGTAGCTGATAGCAATCTGACCGAGACCGCCGCCGCCGATTGTGCCTGCCATTGCCGAATAGCCCAATATTGTAACCATTGAAATTACACAGCCCGTAATGAGAGAAGGCTTTGCCTCAGGGATTAAAACCTTGTATATAATTTTAAAAGAGCTTGTTCCCATTGCCTGTGCCGCCTCAATAACGCCCTTATCCACCTCTTTTATTGAGGATTCCACCATTCGCGCAACATATGGCGATGCCGCAATAACAAGAGTTACCATCATTGCACGGTTTCCCAGGCAGGTTCCCACAACAAATTTTGCTACGGGCAAAACCGCAACCATCAAAATTATGAAGGGAATACTTCTGAAAATGTTTACAAACACGCCAAGTACCTTATTCAGCCAGCCTATGGGATGTATTCCGTCTTTGTCCGTTACACATATAAGTATACCCAGCGGCAGACCTATAACATATGAAATTAAGCTTGATATAAGCGTCATATAGACCGTTTCCCAAATTCCCGTTTGTATTATATTTTTATCGAGAAGAGAATAAAACATTTCTGAAAACATATGTACACTTCCTTTCCGCCGGTTTATTTTTCTATACTGTATTTTACTTTGTTTGTGTTAAGCCAGGCATAAATTTTTTCTGCCTTCTTTTCATCGTCAGGGATTTCAAGAAGCATTTGACCGTATGCCGTTCCGTCAATATCCTTTGTGTCCGCAAACATTATGTTCACCTCAACGCCGGAGGAAAGAACAAGCTCTGAAATTATAGGGCGGTTTGACGATTCTCCGTCAAAAATTATTCTTATTCTTTTGTTGCCCGTTATTTCAGCTTTTGCACGCTTAGGTAAAATAAGGTCCTTTGCAATATCGGATTTCGGGTTTAAAAACATTTCGCTTACCTGTCCTACCTCTGCAATGCGGCTTTTATCAATAACGGCAACACTGTCACAAATACTGTCAATAACCTTCATTTCGTGGGTTATTACTATAATTGTTACGCCCAGTGTTTCATTTATTTTTTTAAGAAGCTCCAGAATAGATTGGGTGGTGTTGGGGTCAAGAGCACTTGTTGCCTCATCACAGAGCAGATACTTCGGCTCTGTTGCAAGGGCACGGGCTATTGCCACACGCTGCTTCTGCCCGCCTGAAAGCTGTGAGGGATACGCTTTTTCCTTATTTTCAAGCCCCACAAGCCTCAAAAGTTCACGGGCGCGCATGACGGCTTTTTCCTTTTTCACGCCGGCTATTTCAAGAGGATAGCAAATATTTTTTATAACATTTCTTTGCTCCAAGAGGTTAAAGCTTTGAAATATCATTCCTATTGAACGGCGAACACGCAAAAGCTCCTTTCCCGAAAGCTTCATAAGATTTTGTCCGTCTACAAAAACATCACCTGAGGTCGGTCTTTCCAAAAGGTTTATACATCTTACAAGCGTGCTTTTTCCCGCACCTGAAAGCCCAATTATGCCGAATATTTCACCGTCATTTATTGTTAGGCTTATATCTTTAAGTGCATGTACCTCTCCTGCTGAGGTTTTAAATATTTTATTGAGATTAACAAGTTGTATCATTTCAACACTTCTGCCCCTCTCTGTATAGGCAATAATTATTTTTTATCTTATAAGTTAAAATAAAAAATCGGGATAAGCCATAGCCTTCCCGATTTTTATGCATGCCGGTTTAAAAATTCCAAGCGGGAAGAAAATATTTTTTTGCACCAAAAAAGGTGCACATGCCTTTTCTCATGCACATATTTGCTGTGATACAACAAAATCTCATTATTCTTCCCCCTTCTTTATAAATTAAATGAATTATAGCAAAATTTTAAGCACTTGTCAACCTTTATATTCCGTCAATGGGATTCTCTTCAACAGGCTCCTCATCTATTGCACCCTCCGGAGTCTCCTTATCATCAACGGGGTTTTCCTCAGTTAAATCGGGTTCCGGCTCCTCGCCAAGCTCTGCTTTAAATTCCCCTTCATAGGATATTTTAACAGCAAAATTGTCACTTTCCCTTATTTCGCAGTCAAAAACAATACCCTCGCCTGCAAGTCCTTCAACAACATATACAAGCCCCTCAGGCGTTATTCTCTTTCCGTTTTCACGGATAACGGTTTCGGAATTTACTATAACCTTCCTGTTATCAACTTTTTTCATTGACGCATCATAGAAATCCGCAAGAATGGTATAGTAATCGCCCTTATTTATTATACTGTCACCGTAGAAAACCAAGCTGTAGTAATTAACCTTTTCTTCCTCTGTCTCCTCTTTGTCCTCTTCTTTCAAGGTTTCTTCCTGCACCTCATTATCGGTCGGAGCTTCCTCCTGAGGCTTTTTTGTTCCTGCACCCTTTATTATAAATATCCCTGCGGCTATAACTATTGCCACAACAACCGTAAGAATTATCAAGGTGTAAACAAGCTTTTTATCGGAGGAGGAGTCCTCCTCCGGGTCATCAAAGGAATATGACGGCGTTTTTCTTGCGGAGCTGTATATATCCTTTCCGTCTCTGTCAAGGTTTTCCTTTTGTGAGGAATTTGCCGGTGTAAATTTTAAGGTTTTGGATTTTTCATCATTATCTTTCATTTAATTCACCCTCTTAAATTTTATTCTTTCTCCGGCGTTTCATTCTCGTTTGAATTATCTGTTTTTTCTTCATTCTCTTCGTGAGCCGTTTTACCCATTGAAACAACCTTAACGCCCTCTGACACTCTCATAAGCTTAACACCTTTTGTGCTTCTTCCTATTGAGCGTATGTCATTTGCTTCAATTCGTATAATAATGCCTTCAGAGGTTATAAGAATAATATCTTCGTTATCTTTTACGGAGTCAATTCCTATAATTTTGCCCGTAATGTCACTTACCTTATAATTCTTTGTACCCATACCGCCGCGGGATTGAAGCCTGTACTCATCGAGAGATGTTCTCTTACCGTAGCCGTTTTCGCTTACTGTAAGAAGCTCGCAATCCTCCGTGGGAACGCTCATTCCCACAACATAGTCATCCTTCTTAAGGGTAATTGCCTTAACGCCCCTTGTTACTCTGCCCATTGAACGGACATCATTTTCATTAAATCTTATTGCCATACCCTCATGAGTACCTACAAATACTTCCTGACTGCCGTTTGTCATTTCAACCTTGATAAGCTCATCCTCTTCATCAAGAGAAATGGCAATAATTCCGCCTTTTCTTATGGTGTTGTATTCCATAAGCGGAGTTTTCTTAATTATGCCGTTTCTTGTACACATAAGAAGGAATTTATCCTCTTCAAAATTGCGAACGGGTATCATTGCCGTAATCTTCTCATCTTTTTCAATTGGCAATATATTTACTATTGCAGAGCCTTTTGCCTGTCTTCCTGCTTCGGGAAGCATATACGCCTTTACATGATACATTCTTCCCTTTGATGTGAAGAAAAGCATCATGGAGTGGGTGGAGCCTACAACAATTTTTTCCACAAAATCCTCTTCACGGGTAGAAAGACCCTTTATTCCCTTACCGCCACGGTTCTGACTGGAATACTCACTTGTTGCCATACGCTTAATATATCCAAAATGGGTAAGAGTAATTACATTTTCTTCTTCCTCTATAAGGTCTTCAATATCAATATCGTCAACAACATTTGTTATTTCCGTTCTTCTGTCGTCACCGAACTTTTCTTTTATAACAAGAAGCTCGTCTTTTATTATTCCGAGAACCATATCCTCATTTTGAAGAACCTCGTTATAATATTCAATTTTCTTCAGAAGCTCACTGTACTCATCATCAATTTTTTCTTTTTCCAAGCCCTGAAGTCTTGCAAGGCGCATGTCCAGAATTGCCTGTGCCTGCTTTTCCGAAAGACTGAAGGTTTCCATCAATTTTGCCCGCGCGTCATCATAGCTTGAACGGATAACCTTTATAACCTCATCTATATTTTCAAGGGCAATTAAAAGACCTTCCAGAATATGTGCTCTTGCCTGTGCCTTTGCAAGGTCAAATCTGGTTCTTCTTGTAATTACATCCTCCTGGAATTTAACATAATTTTCAAGAATTTCCTTGAGGTTGAGAACCTTTGGTTCATTGTTTACAAGGGCAATCATTATTGCACCGAAGGTTTCCTGCATTTGTGTATTTTTAAAGAGATTGTTTAAAACAATATTTGCACTTACATCTCTTTTTACTTCTATGACTATTCTCATACCGTTACGGTCAGATTCATCACGAAGCCCTGTTATTCCCTCAACTCTCTTTTCATGGACAAGGTCTGCAATTCTTTCAACAAGACGCGCCTTATTAACCTGATAGGGAAGCTCTGTAACAATAATTTTTTGCTTTGAGCCTTCTTCACCCTCTATTTCTGTACGGGCTCTCATAAGAATTCTGCCCCGGCCCGTATGATAGGCAGCCCTTATGCCGCTTTTACCCATAATAAGTCCTGCGGTGGGAAAATCTGGCCCTTTTATATATTCCATAAGCTCGTCTATGGATATATCTTTATTGTCTATCAATGCAACAATGCCGTCTATAACCTCTGAAATATTGTGGGGAGGAATATTGGTTGCCATACCTACTGCAATACCGCTGCTTCCGTTTAAAAGAAGCTGGGGAAGCTTTGAAGGAAGAACAACGGGTTCCTTCAGGCTTTCATCATAGTTGGGCATGAAATCAACGGTATCTTTTTCAATATCGTTTAACGCTTCAAGAGAAATTTTACTCATTCTTGACTCAGTATAACGATATGCTGCCGGCGGGTCGCCGTCAACACTACCGAAGTTTCCGTGACCGTCTATGAGAGGATACCTCAAGGAGAAATCCTGTGCCATTCTTACCATTGCGTCATAAACGCTGGCGTCACCGTGGGGATGGTATTTACCCAGAACATCACCCACTGTTGCCGCACATTTTTTATAGGGCTTATCAGGTGTATAGCCTGCCTGATACATTGTATACAGTATTCTTCTGTGAACGGGCTTCAAACCATCTCTTACATCGGGAAGAGCTCTTGCTACAATAACGCTCATCGCATAATCTATGTAGGAGGTTTTCATTTCCTTGACAAGATCTACTTCTATAATGTTTTCAACATAATCCTTATCGGCCGTGTGGCCTGTTTCTTTTATATCTGCCATTTCTGAACCTCCTTAAATATCAAGATTTTTAACATTTTTGGCGTTCTGTTCTATAAATTCACGCCTTGGCTCAACCTTATCGCCCATGAGAATTGTAAATATTTCATCGGCGTGCATTGCATCCTCAAGAGTTACTCTCACAAAAATTCTTGTGGCAGGATTCATTGTTGTTTCCCAAAGCTGTTCCGCATCCATTTCACCGAGACCTTTATATCTCTGAACATCTACCTTTACATCCTGGCCGTACTTTTCACGGAATTCCGCCATAATAACTTCCATATCCCTGTCATTATAGGCATATCTTTCAGTTTGTCCTCTCTTAACCTTGAAAAGAGGCGGCTGTGCAAGATAAACATGTCCGTTTTCTATAAGGGGGCGCATATATCTGAAAAAGAAGGTAAGAAGGAGTGTTCTTATATGGCTTCCGTCAACATCGGCATCCGCCATTATAACAATTTTTCCGTACCTTAATTTTGACAAATCAAACTCATCGCCTATACCGGCGCCAAGAGCCGTTATAACAGGCATAAGCTTATCGTTTCCGTAAACTCTGTCGATTCTTGCTTTTTCAACATTGAGCATTTTTCCCCAAAGAGGAAGAATTGCCTGAAAATTCCTGTCTCTTCCCTGCTTTGCGCTTCCTCCTGCGGAATCACCCTCAACGATATATATTTCCGTTCTTTCTATTCCCGTTTCTATACAGTCCGCAAGCTTACCGGGAAGAGTGGTGTTTTCAAGAGCAGATTTTCTCCTTGTCATTTCACGGGCTTTTCTTGCGGCCTCTCTCGCCCTGTTAGCCGTAAGAGCCTTGTCAATAATTGTTCTTGCCGTTGAAGGATTTTCTTCAAGATAAGCCGTAAGAGTTTCGTTCATGGAATTTTCCACAAGTCCTCTTACTTCTATATTGCCAAGCTTTGTCTTAGTTTGTCCTTCAAACTGCGCTTCTCTTATTTTTACGCTTATTACAGCAGATAAACCTTCTCTTACATCATCACCGGAAAGCTTTTTATCACTGTCTTTTATAAGATTATATTTTTTTCCGTAATCATTCATTATTTTTGTGAGAGCGTTTTTAAAGCCCGTTTCATGGTAACCGCCCTCCGTTGTATGAATGTTGTTTGTGAAGGAAACAAGGGTCTCATTGTAATCGTTGTTATACTGCATTGCAATTTCAACGCTCATATCTTCTTTTTCCCCTTGAAGATATATAACATCAGAGTGAAGAACCTCTTTGTTTTTATTTATATATTCAACAAAGGATTTTATACCGCCTTCATAATAAAGGCTTTTTTGTTTTCCTTCCCCACGCTTATCCGTAAGGGTTATTCTTATTCCCTTATTGAGAAATGCCTGCTCTCTCATTCTTCTTAAGAGAGTGTCATAATCAAATTCCGTTGTGCTGAAAATTTCACTGTCAGGCTTAAATTTTACAACGGTTCCCGTATGGTCTGTTTCTCCTATTACCTTTAAAGATCCCTGTGAATTACCTCTTTCATACCTTTGGTAATGCACATTTTTCCCGTCATGTACCCATACCTCAAGCCATTCACTGAGAGCATTTACAACGCTTGCTCCAACACCGTGAAGACCGCCGGAAACCTTGTAGCCTTCACCGCCGAATTTTCCTCCCGCATGAAGAATTGTAAAAACAACCTCAACCGTTGCTATACCCATTTTCGGATGAATACCCACAGGAATACCTCTTCCGTTATCTGTAACGGTTATTGTATTATCTTCACCTATTTCTATTTCTATGTGTGTGCAGTATCCGGCGAGGGCTTCGTCAATACTGTTATCAACAATTTCGTAAACAAGATGATGAAGGCCGTTTTCCCCTGTAGAGCCTATATACATACCCGGTCTTTTTCTTACCGCTTCCAGCCCTTCCAGTACCTGTATTTGATTTTCGTCATAAGCAGCACTAATTTTCTGTTCCAAATTCTTCATTCCTTTCTGCTCTCTTTAGCAGCGTTTTCGGAGAAATCTGAGTTATATAAACCCTTTCTTCTCCGTTTTTTTCGCAGATTATATATGTTTTTGGAATTTCTTCAGAAACATTTTTTACAATACCTTTTTTTTCACTGTTTCTCAGAAATTCTCTTGTTCTTTTACTTGTGGAGGTTGTTTCCAAATCAAAAACACCAATTATTTTTTCTTTATCTATTATTTTTCCTTCGCCTATGTGAAGAAACATTTTTTATCACCTTAAAACTGAGCCTTCTTTTATTTTTATAATATTGGCGTTTTCTCTTAAAAAGGATTGTTCAATATCTGTACAGGTTAAAATAATCTGTTTTCCTTTTATTTTTGAAATCAAAAAATCACGCCTTTTTTTATCAAGCTCACTTAAAATATCATCAAGCAGAAGTACGGGAAAGCTACCCATTTCTTCTTTAATTATTTCCATTTGAGCAAGTTTTAAGCAAAAAACGCAGGTTCTTATCTGCCCATGTCTTGCATAATTCTTTGCAGATTTTGAATTTATTTTAAAATCTATTTCATCACGGTGAGGACCTACAAGGCAAAACATATTTTCTTTTTCTTTAATTTTACTTTCTTCAAGCTTATTTAAAAAATTTTCATAGGTTTCACTGTCATTTTTCCCCTTTTTTACGGAAGACTCATACACAACATCAAGTATTTCCTTACCCTCCGATATATCCTCTTGAAGAATTTTTGCCTTTTCCTTTACTCTCTCAATATAGCTCTCTCTCATTTTCATTATTTTAAATCCGCACTCTGCCATTTTTTCATTCCAGACATCTAGCGTTTCATAATTTTTTCCTCTGAGAAGAGCCGTTTTTTGATTTATAATCTGTCTGTATTTTATAAGCTCCTTAATATAATTCGGTCTTAGTGGCATAATTGCACTGTCGCAGAATTTTCTTCTTTTTTCAGGCATTCCCTTTACAATTTCCATTTCATCCGGAGTGAAAAGAACGCATATTAAATTTCCCAAAAGCTGACTTGTTTTTTTCAGCTCTATGTCATTTATAAAAATTTCTTTTCTTTTACCGCTTAAAAAATTTATTTTTGCATGTTTTTCACGGTCTTCATTTTCAAAATTTATTTTTATAAATCCTTCCTTTTCTCCGTCTTTAATAACTTCCTTTCCGCTACTTCTAAAGCTTCTCCCGTATGAAAAATAATAAACTGCCTCAATAATATTTGTTTTTCCCATTCCGTTATCGCCGCAAATAATATTTACGCCGTCGGAAAACAAAATTTTTTCATTTTTATAATTTCTGAAATTATAAAGCTCTATTGAAGAAGTAATCATTCTATTTCATATTCCTTATCAAAAACTTTAAAAGTATCTCCTTTATAAAGCTTTCTTCCCCTTCTTTTTTCAACTTCTCCGTTAACTGAAACCTGCCCCATTAAAATTACTTCCTTTGCGTAGCTTCCGCTGTCACAAACGCCGCAATATTTAAGCGCACTGTCAAGCTTTATAAATTCTGTTACAATCTTTATTTTCATTTTTTTCCTCAAATCCTTACGGGCAATACCATAAATAAAATGCTTTCATCCTCAGGTGAAGTTATTATAAGAGGATTAAAGGGAGAATTCATCTTTAATTCTATTTCTTCACCTTCGCATCTGGAAACGGCATCATGTAGATACTTATAGTTAAATCCTATTTCCAATGGTTCATTATAATGGTTGCAATCAACAACATCATTAACCGTTCCCAAAACAGTTTCACATCTTATAATTATTTTCCCGTTTTCAAATTTTAATTTAACACAGTTTTTACTTACCTCATCAATTATAGGTTCAACCCTTTCAATTGCCTTTAAAAATGAAAAGCAATCCGTTTTAACAACAAACTTTGATTCTGAAGGAATTGTATTTTGATATGCGAAAAACTCTCCTTCTATAAGGCGTGATGTCAATACAACATTTCCTGCCTCTATCAAGGCATAATTTTCAGAAAATGAAACTTTTATTTCTTCATCATCATCAGAGCCTATAATTTTAGAAAGCTCTGCCTGGGCTTTTCCGGGAATAATAAATTTTGCATTTTTATTTTCACCTTCAAGCTCCGTCTTCTTAAGTGCAAGCCTGTAGCCGTCAACCGCTACAACCGTCAGGCAATTATTTTCAATTTCAAAAAGAGAGCCTGTTAAAATTTTTCTTGCATTGTCAAGGGAAACCGCAAAAAGGGTTTTTCCTATTATGTCTCTTATTTTTTCGCTTTTTATGGAAAAAGATGTTTCTGCCGCAACAATGGGAGGCTGGGGAAATTCATCAGCATTAAGTCCCACAATTTTATAGTCTGCATTGTGGCAGTTTATGGAAACATTCATTTTTTCGTTGGTCTTTATTTCACATACCTCATCAGGAAGCTTTTTCAATATATCGGAAAACATCTTCGCATTTAAAACAATGCTTCCTTCTTCGCTGATATTTGCGGAAATAGAAGTCTGTATGGAAATTTCAAGATTATTTCCCGTTAAAACAAGTGTTCCGCCGCTTGCTTTCAGAAGTATTCCCTCCAAATGGGGAATAGGAGATTTTGTGCTTACCGCTTTTGAAACAATTATTACGGCATCGGCAAGTTTTTTTGTATCACAATAAAATTTCATCACGAAGCTCCTTATAAAAATAATAAATATATATAATAAGATTAAGTAGTAAGTTAAAAACTGTGGAAAAGT
>JAXJXW010000036.1:0-8539 GCA_036307325.1 Clostridia bacterium | reverse complement strand
GCAATAAGACATCTTGAAAAGGGCAGAGTTGTTATTTTCGGATGCGGTACAGGTAATCCGTTCTTCTCAACCGATACCACGGCGGCACTCAGAGCCGCAGAGGTTGATGCGGAAATTATCCTTCTTGCAAAAAAGGTTGACGGCGTTTATGACAGTGACCCCAATATTAACCCCGACGCCAAGAAGTTTGACACTATTTCATATATTGATGTTTTAAACAGAGGTCTTGGTGTTATGGATACCACGGCAACATCTCTTTGCATGGACAATAAGATGCCCATATGTGTATTTGGACTAGCTGAGCCTGAAAATATCAAGCGTGTTCTCGTTGGTGAAAAAATCGGAACCCTTGTTTATTGATAATTTTATAATTTGGAGGAATATGACATGAAAAACGATTATCCGGAACTTGGAGCAAAACTGGAAAAAGCTACTAATTTCTTTGTTGAAGAGCTTGGTGCAATTCGTGCAGGAAGAGCAAATACTTCTGTTCTCAACAAGATTTCAGTTGATTATTACGGAACAATGACGCCTGTTTCTCAGGTTGCGGCCGTTTCAACGCCTGACGCAAGAACAATTGCAATTCAGCCTTGGGATGCAAGCCTTGTTAAAGCTATTGAAAAGGCAATTCTTGCTTCTGAGATAGGTATTAACCCACAAAATGACGGAAAGATTATTCGCCTTATGTTTCCTCAGCTTACGGAGGACCGCAGAAAAGAGCTTACAAAAACTGTTGCCAAAAAAGCAGAGGATTGCAAGGTTGTAATACGAGGTATTCGCCGTGATGAAATTGAAAAGTATAAGGCTCTTAAGAAAAAGAGTGAAATCACGGAGGATGACCTTAAGAACATAGAAAAAGAAATACAGGATATTATTGATGCTCAGATTAAGGAAATTGATAAAATTGCCGAAAAGAAGAGCAAGGAAATTATGGAAATATGAGTATTCTGAGCTTTTTGAAAAAAAACAGTATAAGTGTGGACTTTGAAAATCTACCCAGGCATATCGGTATAATAATGGACGGGAACGGCCGTTGGGCAAAAAAACGCGGCCTTCCCAGAACTGCCGGTCATGCCGCCGGGGCGAAAACCTTTGAAAGAATAGTGGAGGATGCAGGAAATATCGGTATAAAGATAGTTACGGTGTATGCCTTTTCAACAGAAAATTGGCGCAGACCCAAGGAGGAGATTGATGCATTGATGGAGCTCCTTGAGGATTATCTTGATAACGGTCTTACAAGACTTGCAGGAAGAGATGTAAAAATCCACTTTATCGGGGATGTAAGTGCTTTTTCGGAAGTATTTATAAAAAAACTTCGCCATATGGAAAAGGCCACCGAGAAAAACAGTGGTCTTTTACTTAATGTTGCACTTAATTACGGAGGAAGGCATGAGATAGTAAATTCCATGCGCCTTATTGCAAAAGAAGTTTTAGACGGAAATATGAGTATTGACGATATAAATGAGCAGGCTGTTTCTGACAGACTGTACACCGCCGGCCAGGCTGAGCCGGATCTCATAATTCGACCAAGCGGTGAATTCAGGCTCAGCAATTTCCTTCTTTGGCAGAGTGCATATAGTGAGTTTTGGTTTTCAAACTGCTTATGGCCTGATTTTAAAAAACAAGACTTGTTAAGGGCAATTTCCGATTATCAAAAGCGAAGCAGACGCTTCGGCGGTGTTTGATTATAATAGAATTGAATGAAAGGGTTTTTTATATGAAACAAAGGATAATTACTGCTGCTATAGGCGTGGTATTGCTTTTAATTGTATTGTTCAGTAATCCCGCTGTGATGAATATTGCAGTGCTTGGAGTAACAGAAATGGCAATATTTGAAGTTTTGCGCGCAGTGGGAATGAGCAAGAATTATTTTTACTGCACTCTTGCATTTTTGCTTCCTGTTGGTATGCTCTTTACTCATATAGAATATATGGGAATTGTAATTTACATTTTCATGGCACTTATACTGGTTTCAATGCTTTTTAATAAAAATGAAAATAAATTTAAAGATGCAGCAACTGTTTTTACGGCGGCAATTATGATTTGTTTCTCATTTTACTTCATATCCCGTGTTCGCTCTTTGCCTCACGGAATTGAAAATGTGTTTTTAATTTTTATTGGCTGCTGGATAACAGATACCTTTGCCTATTTTACGGGAATTACAGTTGGCAAGCATAAGCTTGCACCTAAAATAAGCCCCAAAAAAACTGTTGAAGGCTCCATTGGAGGAATCGTGGGAACTACGGCCGTTATGGTGGCATATGCCGCTGCCTTGTCAAATATAATTAACGGTGTAAGTGCAAATCTTGTTCATGCGGCAGTTTTGGGCTTTATTTGTTCAATTGTATCACAGGCGGGGGATTTGTGTGCCTCAGTCATCAAGCGCGAGCATAATGTAAAGGATTACGGAAGCATAATGCCGGGGCACGGCGGTGTAATGGACAGATTTGATAGTTTAATGTTTGTTGCACCCATTGTTTACGGCTTCATCCAATTTTTCCCCGTATTCTGAAGGAGATAAATAATGCAGAAGAAAAAAATTGCATTGCTCGGTTCCACCGGCTCAATAGGCACGCAAACTCTTGAGGTTTGCGATATTACAAATGAATACGAAGTATCTGCCCTTACGGCACATAAGAATGTAAAGCTGATAGAAAATCAGATTAGAAAATATAAACCCAAGTATGCTTGTATGAGTGACGAAGGTGCGGCAAATGACTTAAAAGTGCGGGTTTCAGATACAAACACGAAGGTTTTGTCGGGAGTAGAAGGTGTGTGCCAATGTGCCGCCCTTGATGAAATCGACATTGCGGTTACGGCTATTGTTGGCATAGCGGGATTGCGGCCTACTGTCAGTGCCATAAACGCAAAGAAAACAATAGCCCTTGCAAATAAGGAAACTCTTGTTACGGCAGGCAGTATTATAATGGGTCTTGCTCAATCAAACGGTGTAAGAATAATTCCTGTGGACAGTGAACACAGCGCTATATTTCAGGCAATCGCTAATCAGAGAGATTTTTTGAAAAGAATTATAATCACCGCATCGGGCGGGCCGTTTTTCGGAAAATCCCCTTCAGAACTCATGGGCATAACGCCGCAGATGGCTCTTCGCCATCCCAACTGGAACATGGGTTCAAAGATTACCGTTGACAGTGCCACACTGGTAAATAAAGGGCTTGAAATTATTGAGGCTATGCACCTGTTTGGAGTATCGCACAGGCAAATTACTCCCGTAATTCACAGAGAAAGCATTGTGCATTCTATGGTTGAATTTTGTGACGGCAGCGTTATTGCTCAAATGGGTGTTCCCGATATGAAGCTCCCCATAAGCTATGCACTATCTTATCCGAAAAGAACTGTTCCCGTGACAGAGCCTCTTGATTTGGTAAAGATAGGTAAGCTAAGCTTTTATGATGTTGATAACGGCACCTTTCCTGCGATTGAGCTTGCACGGAGGGCAGCTGACGCCGGCGGCGTGATGTGTGCAATTTTTAACGGTGCAAATGAGGCGGCAGTTGAAATGTTCTTAAAAGAAAAATGCAGCTTTACGGATATAACAAAATTTATTGCAAAAGCTATGGAGAAGGCTCCGAAGCTTGATAACCCCACGCTTGAAGATATATTTGAAGCGGATTTGCTTGCAAGAAAATTGGTGAAGGAATGTGATTGATTGGCTATTCTTATTACAATAATCGGATTTGGAATAATGGTTTTACTCCATGAACTGGGGCATTTTCTTGTAGCCAAAAAATTCGGGGTCCTTGTGCATGAGTTTTCTATTGGCATGGGGCCAAAAATTTTTTCCTCTGGCAAAGGTGAAACAAAATATTCTCTGCGTGCGCTTCCCATAGGCGGCTTTGTCAGGCTTGAAGGGGAGGGTGAAATAGAGGAAGCTGAGGAAAAGAATAATCCAAGATCTTTTTCCAACCTTGCTCCCATAAAAAGAATTGCAATTTTAGTTGCAGGGGCAGCAATGAATTTGCTTCTGGGCTGGCTTATATTTACCATTATAAATGTAAATTTCGGCGTATCTACAAGCACAATCACCCAGATTGCCGATGAATATAAAGGTCAAATCGTTCTTCAGGCAGGGGATATTATTGAAAAGATGGACAGAAAGACAATTCATAATTTTGATGATGTGGCAAGCTTCATGAGAGATGTTGACGGTTCGGACATTGATATTGTTGTAAAACGAAACGGCGAAAAGAAAAATCTTACCATCACTCCCTTTAATGTTGCAGGTGCATATAAATTAGGGGCAGTTTTCAGCCTTGAAAAAACGGGCATTCTGAAAAGCGCAGAATATGCAGTATATGATTCCATAAATATTGCAGGAGCCGTTATAGATGCAGTTGTTGATTTAGTGAGTGGGAAAGAGTCAATAGACACACTTTCCGGTCCTGTTGAAATTGTGAGTGTTGTTGGTAATGTTACAAAAAATTACAATCAATATACGATCGTAAATATTTTGATTTTATTTGCTATGATAACAGTAAATCTGGGCATTTTTAACCTGCTTCCATTTCCCGCACTTGACGGCGGAAGTATTGTTTTTGCCTTGTATGAGCTGATAACAAGAAAAAAGATAAAGCAAGAAATTGTAGGATATATAAGCTTTGTGGGATTTGCATTGTTAATGCTTCTTGCGGTGTATGTCACCATTGGCGACATACGAGGTCTTATAAAATAATCGAAAGGAATTTGCACATGAGCAGAACACTTGCGCGTGAAGATGCGTTTAAACTGATTTTTGAAATGAGAACTGTGGATGAAAGACCGGAGGGCGGAATTGCATATCTTTGCGAGACCGCTCAGAAGGATAATGATATGTGGGCACAGCAAACGGTTTCGGAAAATAACCTGAACTATATACAGACTGTGCTGTGCGGTGTGGAGGAAAATCTTGAAAATATAAATAATCTTATTTCCTCTAAACTGAAAAAGTGGACTATTGACAGAATATCAAAAGTTAATCTGGCAATATTACAGTTGGCGGTTTATGAGATTATTTATGAGGAGGATATTCCCGACAAGGTTGCAGTAAATGAAGCAGTTAATTTAGCGAAAAAATACGGAGATGAAGCCAGCGGAAACTTTGTAAACGGCGTTTTGGGAGCTATTATTTCGGAAAAGGATTGATTTTTTTGACTGACAACAGAAGAATTGCCACAGTTACTCAGATAAACAACTACATAAAGGCTCTTCTTGACCAGGTTCCCGTTCTTCACAATGTTTGGATAAAAGGCGAAATCAGTAACTTCAAGCGTCATTCATCAGGTCATATTTATCTTACTCTTAAAGATGACGGCGCCGTTTTAAAGGCAGTAATGTTCAAAAGCGCCGCATATGCTTTAACATTTAAGCCCGAAGACGGCATGAAGGTGCTTGCACGAGGTAGAATAAGCGTTTATGAAGCCGGCGGCCAGTATCAGATGTATATTGAAGAGATGACCTCTGATGGACAAGGGGATTTATACAAGCGCTTTGAGGAATTAAAGAAGAAATTGGGAGAAGAAGGGCTTTTTGACGAAGCAAGAAAAAAAACAATACCGAAATTCCCTGAAAAAATAGGTGTTGCCACAAGCCCCACCGGTGCGGCTGTCCGTGATATGATAAATGTATTAAGGCGGCGCTGCCCCATGGTAAAGGTAATAATTTACCCATGTCTTGTTCAGGGAGACGGGGCTGCAAAATCAGTAAGTGAAGCAATTCGTTATTTTAATGACAAAAATAATGTAGATGTTATAATTGCAGGCCGAGGCGGCGGCTCCATAGAGGATTTATGGGCTTTTAATGAGGAAATTACCGTCAGAACCGTTGCTGAATCAAAAATCCCCGTAATTTCAGCAGTAGGTCACGAAACAGATTTTACACTTTGTGACTTTGCCGCAGATTTACGCGCTCCTACGCCTTCTGCAGCTGCAGAGCTTGCGGTTCCGGATATAATTGAGCTTAAAAGGTTTATAGACAGTGCAAAAGCAACAATGGCTGCACATTTAAAGCAGAAGCTTTTAACACGGGAAAAGCAGTTGGAATTATTAAGCAAAAGCAGTTCTATTACAAGATTTAATAAATCCATTATGGACAGACATCAAACCCTTGACAGACTTGATGATGCACTTGTAAAGAACTATAGCTTTACAGTTGAAAGCTATGCTAATAAATTTGCCCTTCTGGCACAAACCTTGTCAGCATTAAGTCCTCTTGAGGTATTTAAGCGGGGATATTGCAGTGTAGAGAAAGATAACAAAATTGTATCAAGCACTGCAAGCTTAAATAAGGGCGATAACATTACACTGCGCCTTCACGACGGAGAGGCTGACTGTGAAATAATTGAAAGGAGACTGTTTGATGAAATTTGAAGAAGCAATGGCAAAGCTTGAGGAAACAGTAAAAAAACTTGAAGGCGGAGAAACAACACTTGATGAATCAATGGAATTATTTGAAGAAGGCGTAAAGCTCAGCAGAGTATGCCAGCAGTTGCTTAGTGAAGCGCAGATGAAGGTAACTAAGCTTGTTGGCGGCGACGAAAAAGAAGAAGTTGAATTTGAAACGGAGAATTTATAATGGATTTTTCAAAACAACTTAAAATATATACCGATTTGATAAATGACGAACTTAAAGCCTTAATCGACGGTAAAAACGGAAAAATTTATGACGCAATGCGTTACAGTTTATATGCAGGCGGAAAAAGGATTCGCCCCGTTATTACACTTGCGGCGGCAGATGTACTTGGCGGCGACAGAAAAGCCGCACTGCTTTTTGGCTGTGCTCTTGAAATGATTCATACATACTCCTTAATACATGATGATTTACCTTGCATGGATAATGATGAATTAAGAAGAGGAAAACCCACAAATCATGCGGTTTTTGGTGAAGCAACCGCCGTTTTGGCAGGGGATGCACTGTTAAACTTTGCTTGTGAGTGTATTGTCAATGGCAATATTGAACCGCACATGGCTTTGAAATCATTAAAAATATTATATAACGCATCAGGTGCGGAGGGTATGATTAGCGGTCAGGTGCTTGATATGGAGGCTGAAAATGTGCCTGTTGATAAAGAAACGCTTACGCTTCTCCACAATAAAAAAACAGGTGCGCTTATAAATGCCGCAGGTGCGCTGGGTGCAATTTCTGCTGGTAAGGATGAAAATTTATTTTATGAGTTTACTTCATCAATCGGGCTGGCATTCCAGATACGAGATGATATTTTAGATGTAATAGGCAATGAAAAGGACTTCGGCAAGCCCATAAACAGTGATACGAAGAACAATAAAACAACATTTGTTACCCTTTATTCATTAGAAGGTGCAAAAGAAATTTTGAACAGAGAAACAGAAAAAGCTATTAAATCCCTTGAATGCTTCGGAGAAAAGGGCGAATTTTTAAAGCAGCTTTCTAAATACCTTTTAAATAGGCAAAACTGACACGAAGGAGATTCCCATGTTTGAAAAACTGACATTTATTGAAGAGAGATATGAAGAGCTTTCCCGCAAAATCAGCGACCCTGAGGTGATTGCGGATCAAAACAGATGGAGAAAGCTTTGCAAAGAAAACTCGGATATTACGCCGATTGTGGAAAAATACAGAGAATATAAAGGGGCAAAGCAGGCAATAGACGAATCAAATGAAATGCTTGCGGTTAATACCGACAAGGAATTTGAAGAGCTTTTGCAGAATGAAATTTCCGAAAATAAAGCGAAAATTTCCTTGATTGAGGAAGAGCTTAAAATACTTCTTTTGCCAAAGGACCCCAATGACGATAAAAATGTTATTGTTGAAATCAGAGGCGGTACCGGAGGAGAAGAGGCGGCACTCTTTGCCGGTTCACTGTTCAGAATGTACAGTATGTATGCTGAAGCAAAGCGATGGAAAATCGAAATTATGAATTCCAGTCCTACGGAGCTTGGGGGATATAAAGAAATAACCTTTACCGTTGAAGGCGAAGGGGCATACAGCAGATTAAAATACGAAAGCGGCGTTCACAGAGTTCAGCGTGTTCCTGAGACAGAATCGGGCGGCAGAATTCACACTAGTGCCGCTACTGTTGCCGTGCTTCCTGAGGTAGAGGAGGTAGAGCTTGAGATAAATCCCAATGACCTCAGAATTGATGTGTTCCGTGCAGGGGGTCCGGGAGGTCAGTGCGTCAATACTACCGACTCGGCCGTTCGTGTTACACATATTCCCACAGGGATTGTTGTATCATGTCAGGATGAAAAAAGCCAGCATAAAAACAAGGATAAGGCGTTGAAGGTTCTCAGAAGCAGACTTTACGATTTTTATGAGTCTCAAAGAAATGATGCCATAAGCCAGGAACGCAAAAATCAGGTGGGAAGCGGTGACAGAAGCGAAAGAATAAGAACATATAACTTCCCCCAGGGTCGTGTAAGCGACCACAGAATCAATCTTACACTTTACAAGATTGATTCCATAATGAACGGCGATCTTGATGAAATTATTGATGCACTTATAACTCATTACCAAAGCGAGAAATTAAAAAATACAGAAGATTAAGAGGTGTCTGAAGTGGAAAAGG
>JAXJXW010000035.1:0-15925 GCA_036307325.1 Clostridia bacterium | reverse complement strand
AGAGGTCACACCCGTTCCCATACCGAACACGGAAGTTAAGCTCTGCAGTGCTGATGGTACTTGGCGGGAAGCTGCCCGGGAGAGTAGGTCGTCGCCGGAACTGAAAAAACACATCGCAAGAGCGGTGTGTTTTTTTGTGGTTGAGATAATTCGTTGTAAAAAGTGTGTTAATTCATCTAAAATTCGTTGTATTTTTTGTAATCGTGTATAAATATCTTTTCATTACAATGCCGGAACAGAACGATAAAATCATAATCGTTTTGTTCCGGCATTTTTTAGTCAAAATATTTTTTTATATATTGTAGCTGAACCTCAATTGATTGGGGAGAGGTTCCGCCCTGAGAGGTTCTCTTACATGCACAGGTGCGAAGGTCAATCTCCTCGTATAAATCATTGTCAAAAAGCTCGTGAAATGCCTTGTATTCTTCAAGGGAAAGTGTTTCAAGAGTTTTTTTATTTTCAATGCATTTTCCTACAATCTGACCTACGATTTTATATGCAGTCCTGAAGGGAAGTCCTTTCTTTACAAGATAATCCGCAAGGTCTGTTGCGTTTATAAAGCCTTCGCCTGCCGCCGCATACATCTTATCTTTGCGAACTGTCATTGTTTCAATCATGGGAGCAAATATGTTAAGACATTTCTTAACTGTTTCCACACTGTCAAATATTGCTTCCTTGTCTTCTTGCATATCCTTATTATAGGCAAGGGGAATACCCTTCAAAACGGTAAGCATTGCAACCAGATCGCCGTAAACACGGCCTGTTTTACCACGCACAAGCTCTGCCATGTCGGGATTTTTCTTTTGCGGCATAATGCTTGAACCTGTTGTGTAACTGTCGTCAAGCTCAACAAACTTAAATTCCCATGATGACCAAAGAATAACCTCTTCTGCAAATCTTGAAAGGTGTGTCATTATAAGTGCAAAGGCACTTAAAAGCTCAACGCAAAAGTCACGGTCGGAAACACCGTCAATACTGTTCAGGGTAATGCCTGAAAAACCAAGTGCAGAGGCCGTCATGTTTCTGTCAGTAGGATATGTTGTGCCTGCAAGAGCGCAGCTTCCCAGCGGTGAGTAATTCATTCGTTCAAGAGCATCCTTGACTCTGCCTATATCACGGATAAACATCATTGCATAAGCGCATAGATGGTGTGCAAACATTATGGGCTGAGCACGCTGCAGATGAGTATATCCCGGAACGATTGTTTCCTTATTTTCCTCAGCCTGCATATAGATTGCTTTTATAAGCTTCTTTAAAAGTGCAATAACCTCTTCGCCTTCATCACGCATATAAAGCCTTATATCAACGGCAACCTGGTCATTGCGACTCCGTGCCGTGTGAAGCTTTTTGCCTGTATCTCCGATTCTGCTTGTAAGCACGCTTTCTATAAACATATGAATATCTTCGGCTTCATAGTCAAAAGCGAGCTTGCCGCTTTCAAGGTCATTTAAGATACCCTCTAAGGCGTCAATAATTTTTTCAGAATCATCCTTTGAAATAATATTGCAGGCGGAGAGCATAGCGGCGTGAGCCATAGAGCCTTTTATATCCTGCCTGAACATTTTGCAGTCAAAGTGAATAGAGCTGTTAAAATCGTCAGCCTCTTTATCAAGGGCTTTGGTAAAGCGGCCTGCCCACATTTTATCCATAGAAAAAACTCCCCGAAACTAATTATTTATTCTGTGCGTCAACCATAGCCTGAACTGCAATGGGAAGACCAAAGAGGTTGATAAAGCCCTCAGAATCCTTCTGGTTGTAATCGCTTTCGCCGAAGGTTGCGATTTCCTCTGAATAAAGGCTGTATTTGCTCCATACGCCGGCATTTATCATGTTGCCCTTATAGAGCTTAAGCTTTACTGTACCTGTAACGGTTTCCTGTGTTTTATCAACGAAAGCTGAAAGAGCTTCCCTGAGAGGTGTGTACCACTGACCGTTATATACAAGGTCTGCAAAGGTAATGGCAAGCTCCTGCTTTTTGTGTGCAGTCATCTTATCAAGACAAATCATTTCAAGAACACTGTGCGCCTTATAAAGTATTGTTCCGCCGGGAGTTTCATAAACACCACGGCACTTCATGCCAACAAGCCTGTTTTCTACTATATCAAGAAGGCCAATACCGTTTTTGCCGCCGATTTCATTAAGTGCAAGAATGATGTCCTTAGCACTCATCTTTTTGCCGTCAAGAGCTACGGGAACGCCCTTTTCAAAATCAAGAGTTACATATGTAGGCTCATCAGGTGCGGCAATTGGGGATACGCCCATTTCAAGGAAGCCTTCCTTTTCGTACATAGGCTCATTGCCTGTATCTTCAAGGTCAAGTCCCTCATGGCTTAAGTGCCAAAGGTTCTTATCCTTGGAATAGTTTGTTTCACGGTTAATCTTAAGAGGAATGTTATGTGCTTCGGCATAATCAATTTCCTCATCACGAGACTTAATATCCCATTCACGCCAGGGTGCGATTATATACATCTTGGGGTCAAAGTGCTTTATTGTAAGCTCAAAACGAACCTGGTCATTTCCTTTGCCTGTACATCCGTGGCAGATTGCATCTGCACCTTCAAGGTGTGCAATTTCAACAAGGCGCTTTGCAATTATAGGCCGGGCAAATGCCGTGCCAAGAAGATAATCTTCATAAATTGCGCCTGCTTTGAGAGAGGGCACGATTACATCATCTACAAATTCATCTGTAAGGTCTTCTATGTAAAGCTTTGAAGCACCTGTCTTTATAGCTTTTTCTTCAAGCCCTTCAAGCTCATCATTCTGACCCACATTACCTGATACGGCTATAACCTCACAGTTGTTATAGTTCTCCTTAAGCCACGGAATAATGATTGAAGTATCAAGACCGCCGGAATAAGCAAGAACAACTTTTTTTATATCTTTTTTATCCATTTTTATTAGCTCCTTTTTAATTTGGTTGTTTCAATGATGTTATAATAACACATATTGCATAAATATGCAAGTATTTTTTATAAAAAATTAAGAATTTCCGTAAAATATGTATTTTTATGCATAAAATCATGCATATTTTGCGAATATGCATGATTTTATATTTAATACTCAAATACGCCTTCAAAAACCGTTTCGGCATTACCTGTGAGAAGAACTCTCTCGTCTGTGTAGTGAACAATAAGCTCTCCGCCGTCTACACGGACTGAAATATCAGTATTTTTTTCGCAGAAGCCGTTTTCAACTGCTGCAATGGCAGCCGCACACGCACCCGTTCCGCAAGCGGGGGTTTCGCCGTTTCCTCGCTCCCACACACGCATTCTGATAGTCTTTGAATCAATAATCTTAACAAATTCAGTATTGATGCGTTCAGGGAAGAGAGAGGCGTTTTCAAATTTGGGGCCAATAAGGGAAACATCAATATTATATACATTATCTGCAAAGATAACGCAGTGGGGATTGCCCACAGACAGGCATGTCATATTGTAGTTTTTGCCGCAAATTCTGATTGGCGCATTTACAACCCTTTCATCATCTGACAATACGGGAATAAGCTCAGGGGAAAATTCGGCTTTACCCATGTCAACGGTTACACTGCTTACCTTATCATTGAACAGGTGAAGAGTAAGATTTCTTACGCCGCTTGCCGTTTCAATAGTAATATGGCGGTGATTTACAAAGCCGTTGTCATAAAGATATTTGCCCAGGCAGCGAATACTGTTGCCTGCCATTTTGCCTTCACTGCTGTCTGAGTTGAATATTCTCATTTTAGCATCGGCAATGTCAGATTTTTCAATAAGCACAAGTCCGTCAGCACCTATACCACGGTGGCGGTCAGAGAACAATATGCTGAGTGCTTCGGGGCATTGAATGGAGTTGTCAAAGTTGTTTATGAAGATATAGTCATCGCCTGTGCCCTGCATTTTAACAAATGAAATTTTTTGACGCTCTGTGCGGAGCTTTGAAATATCGGTAAGCTCTGTATTATACTGGTTAAAGCGTGACAGAACAATATCCGCAAATGCATTTGCAGTGTCAAGCGAAGTCAGGCACGCAATGCTGAGCTGAAGCGCACGGCGGTGCAGTCTTATAAATCTTTCGATTTCCTGGGGATTGCCTGAATTGGTGTGAATTATATAACTGATTTTTCCCGATTCCATCAGGGGGAATATTTTTTCGTTTTCAACAGTTTCAGCAGGTATTCCCAAGGACTGAATCACAGATGCACACTTCTCATCAGCATAAATAGTAAGTGACGCATCGTAAAGCTTTTTGGCAAGTGATATAAGGTCATACTTATCCTTTGAATCAACGCTGATGTAAATGCCTGACTTTTCATCAAGCTTAAAGCCTGCGGAAACAAGACCTTTATAGAGTGCCTCGTTAAGAGTTCTTCCTATGCCGAGAACCTCGCCTGTTGATTTCATTTCCGGACCGAGAATTGAGTTAATTCCCGAAAGCTTTTCAAATGAGAAAACAGGTACTTTAACTGCAAAGTATGGGGGGATTTTATAAAGCCCGCTTCCGAATCCCAGGGATATAAGTGCCTCTCCCTGCATAACCCGTGTTGCAAGGTCAACCATGGGAATGCCCGTTACCTTGCTTATATAGGGAACTGTTCTTGATGCACGGGGATTTACCTCAATAACATAAAGCTCATTATCACAAATAAGGTACTGAATATTTATAAGTCCTTTTGTGCCCAAAGACAGTGCAAGCTTTGTAGAGCAGTCAACAATCTTTTCAAGCATTTTATCATTGACATTAAAGGGAGGGAATACGGCGATTGAATCACCGCTGTGAACGCCTGCACGCTCAATATGCTCCATAATACCGGGGATAAGAACATCCTTTCCGTCACTTATAACATCAACCTCAAGCTCTTTTCCCATCATGTATTTATCTACCAGCACAGGATTTTCAATCTTCTGAGAAAGAATGATGTTCATGTAACGGCTTACATCCTCAGGGGTGTAGGCAATTGTCATATTCTGGCCGCCTATTACATA
This sequence comes from Clostridia bacterium, assembly GCA_036307325.1. Classification (GTDB taxonomy): domain Bacteria; phylum Bacillota; class Clostridia; order UMGS1883; family UMGS1883; genus UMGS1883. Next base: position 10,967 of record JAXJXW010000035.1, on the reverse strand, counting down.
AGAGGGGCGAAGTAAAACGGGATAAGTAAGCTCATGAGCCGCATTAAGTGCCTCATCTAAAGTCATAACGGTAAGTCCTTTGGGGCGGCGTATGTTAAAGCGCTCCAAAAGTGCGTCAAACTGTTCTCTGTCCTCTGCCATATCAATACTTTCGGCTGAAGTACCGAGGATTTTCACGCCGTTGTCATCAAGGAATTTTGCAAGGTTAATGGCTGTCTGTCCGCCAAAGGCAACAACAACGCCTTCGGGATTTTCCACCTTAACAACATTCATAACATCCTCCGGCGTAAGGGGCTCAAAATAGAGCCTGTCTGCCGTGTCAAAGTCTGTTGAAACGGTTTCGGGGTTGTTATTTATTATTATAACCTCATAGCCAAGCTTTTTCAGTGCCCAGACACAGTGAACTGAGGAATAGTCAAACTCAATACCCTGACCGATTCTTATGGGGCCTGAGCCAAGCACAATAACCTTTTTACTGCCTCTTGTTACCTCACGGGCTTCGCACCACTCATCATATGTGGAATAGAAATAAGGCGTCTGCGCTGCAAACTCACCGCCGCAGGTATCAACCATTTTATAAACACAGTCAATATGCTCAGGAAGAGGCTTACTTGTAACAGAGAGGAGAGATTCGTCAGTGAAGCCCATCTTTTTGCCCTGAAGATAAAGCTCAGGGGTCATGGCGTCTTTAATTGAATTTTCATAATTGACGATATTTCTTATTTTTTCAATAAACCAAACATCAATTTTGGTGATTTCATGGATTTTTTCGGTGCTTATCCCACGAACAAGAGCTTCATATACGGTAAATAAACGCAAATCGTCTAAATCGTGAAGCTTGGCTTCAATATCTTCAATTTCCTTAATTTCCTTATGGGCAAGTGTTTTAGTCTTAAGCTCCGCACCTCGTACGGCTTTCATAAGTGCAGCTTCAAAGGTGGGGGCGATAGACATTACCTCACCTGTAGCCTTCATCTGTGTGCCAAGCCTTCTGTCGGCATAGACAAACTTATCAAAAGGCCACTTGGGGAATTTTACAACTATATAGTCAAGGGCAGGCTCAAAACATGCGTATGTTTTGCCTGTTACATCGTTCTTAATTTCGTCAAGAGTATAGCCGAGAGCGATTTTTGTTGTTACCTTTGCAATGGGGTAACCCGTTGCTTTACTTGCAAGGGCTGAAGAACGGGAAACTCTGGGGTTTACTTCAATAACCGCATATTCAAAGCTATCGGGGTTAAGTGCAAACTGGCAGTTACAACCGCCTTCTATCTTAAGCTCTGTAATAATATCCAGAGCCGCACTGCGAAGCATTTGATACTCTTTATCGGAAAGGGTTACGGCAGGGGCAACAACTATGCTGTCACCTGTGTGAATGCCCACGGGATCAAAGTTTTCCATGCTGCAGACGGTTATAACATTACCGGCACTGTCACGCATAACCTCAAACTCTATTTCCTTCCAGCCGTAAATATACTTTTCAATAAGAACCTGGCTTATGGGAGAAAGAGTGATACCGTTATTGGATATTTTTGCAAGCTCGTCAGCATTGTAGGCAACGCCGCCACCTGCACCGCCAAGGGTAAAAGCAGGGCGGACAATTACGGGATAACCTATTTTTGCCGCAATGCGAAGTGAATCATCAACAGTGTTTGCAATATCTGAGGGAATGACATGCTGGTTGAGGGAAAGCATTGTTTCCTTGAACAGCTCTCTGTCCTCAGCACGGTCAATAGCCTCAGCATTTGTGCCGATAAGGCGAACCCCCATCTTCTCAAGGAAGCCCTCCTTGTCAAGCTCCATAGCTATTGTAAGACCTGTCTGCCCGCCAAGTGACGCCAGAATACTGTCAGGTCTTTCCTTTTCTATAATGCGCTTTACCGTATCTGTTGTAAGTGGCTCAAGATATATTTCATCTGCAAGGGCTTTATCTGTCATAATAGTTGCAGGGTTGGAGTTTACAAGAACAATATCAATGCCTTCGTCTTTAAGAACACGGCACGCTTGTGCACCTGCGTAGTCAAACTCTGCCGCCTGACCTATTACTATTGGGCCTGAGCCTATTACAAGAACTTTTTTAATTGAATTATCTCTGGGCATTGTAAAAACCTCCTATCATATCAAAGAACTTATCAAAAAGGAAGGAGGTGTCCTTGGGGCCTGAGCAAGCCTCAGGATGAAACTGTACGGAAAAGGCGTGCTTATCCGGATAATCAATTCCTTCACAGGTTCCGTCATTTACATTTATATAGCTTTCCTTTGCATATGACGGCAGTGTATCTGACATAACGGCATAGCCGTGATTCTGGCTGGAGATATAAACCCTGCCGGTCTCAAGATTTTTTACAGGCTGGTTAACTCCACGGTGACCGTATTTAAGCTTGGTTGTTTTTGCACCGCAGGAAAGAGCCAGAAGCTGATGCCCCAGGCAAATGCCGAATATGGGAAGCTTTCCCAGAGCGTTGGAAAGAAGCGAAATAATTTCCGTATTTTCCGACGGGTCACCGGGGCCGTTTGAGAGCATTAAAGCATCATATTTTAAAATTTCTTCAAGGGGTGTGTTATAGGGAAGCACACTGACCTCACCGCCACGCTTTGCAAGCTCCCGCACAATATTTTCTTTTGCACCGAAATCCAAAAGGGCAATTCGCACCTTTCCACCTTTGTTTACGGTACGCGTTTCATTTGTGCTTACGCTTTTTACAGCGTCTTTAATAACAAATTTTTTAACCTCGTCTAAGGCTTCGTCAAGCTTTGTTGTAATTTTTGCGTTCATAACGCCTGCTTCACGGATAACAGCGGTAACACGCCTTGTGTCAATTCCGCTTATTCCCATTATATCATGCTTCTTGAGAAATTCGTCAACCGTACCATTGCATCTGAAATTAGACGGCACGCCGCAATTTTCCCTTACTATATAACCTTTTATACAAGAGGCTTTGCTTTCCATGTCCTCATCAATCATTCCGTAGTTTCCGATGAGTGGGAATGTCTGCACAACAATCTGTCCGTAATAGCTGGGGTCTGTCAGGGTTTCAATATAGCCGCCCATACCTGTTGTAAAAACAAGCTCCCCGATTTCTTCTTTAACGGCACCGAATTGCTCTCCGCAGAAGACCATTCCGTTTTCCAGTATCAAGTATGCTTTCATCTTTTCACGCCTTTCTGTTATCTCATCAGCGTAACCATTACCGCCTTTTGTGCATGAAGCCTGTTTTCAGCTTCATCAAAAATTTCATTTGCATGTTCTTCAAAAACTTCGTCAGTTATCTCCTCATCACGGTGTGCCGGCAAACAGTGAAGCACCATAGCACCTTCATTTGCCGCCGCCATAACGGAGCTGTTAATCTGATAATTCTTGAAAATCTTGCACCTTTCGTTAAATTCCTCCTCCTGACCCATGGAAGCCCACACATCAGTATATAAAACATCTGCTCCGCTTGCAGCTTCCAAAACATTGGGGGTGCAGGTGAATTTTCCGTTTTCCTCTGCCCATTTCATAATTTCACTGTCGGGCTTATAACCGTCAGGACAAGCAATGCTGACCTCCATGCCCGTTTTTATACCGCCTACAATAAGTGAATTTGCCATGTTGTTACCGTCACCTATAAAGCAGAGCTTGTTCCCGGACAAACCGCCTTTATGCTCACGGATTGTCATAAGGTCGGCCAGCACCTGGCAGGGATGGCAATAGTCTGTAAGACCGTTGATTACGGGGATTGAGCCGTATGAGGCAAAGTCCTCAACCTCTTTTTGCTCAAATGTTCTTATCATTACGCCGTCAAGGAAACGGGAAAGCACACGGGCAGTGTCCTTCACCGATTCTCCGCGGCCTGTCTGAATGTCACGGGGAGAGAGGAAAAGGGCGTTGCCGCCGAGATCATACATACCCACCTCAAAAGAAACACGGGTTCTTGTGGAGGATTTCTGAAAAATCATACCAAGTGTTTTTCCGCTTAAGTAATGATGAACTATTCCGTTTGCCTTTTCATATTTAAGCTGGTCTGCAAGATTCAATATTTCGTTTATCTCTCTTAATGTGAGATCCGAAAGCTTTAATAAATGGTTCATATAGCACACTCCTCTTTAATTATGTTAAGTGCATCTTTAAGATGCGAATATTCTATGTTAAGGGGCGGAAGAAGGCGAAGCTTGTCCTTTGCGGTAAGCACCAGTACCTTTCGGTCAAAGCAAGCCTTTGCAATTTCCTTCGCATCCTTTACGGTTTCAATGCCTATCATAAGCCCCAATCCGCTTACTGATTTAATTCCCTTTGAACCGCTGAGTTCATTATGTATAAATTCAGCCTTTTTTGTAACCTCGTTTAAAAAGTCCTCCGTCAAACGGGAAAGCACATTTAATGCGCCGGCACAGCAAACAGGATTACCACCGAAGGTTGAGCCGTTAAGACCGGGGGTGAAAATGTCCTTAACCTTTTCACCGAGAACGGTTGCACCCAGCGGAAGCCCGCCGCACAATCCCTTGGCGGTTGTAAATATATCCGGCTTAACGCCGTAATGCATATGGGCGTAAAGCTTGCCCGTTCTTCCGTTACCGGTTTGCACCTCGTCTGCAATAACAATTATATTATGTTTTTCGGCAAGTGTAAATACTGCTTCCACAAATTCTTTGTCAAGAACATTGACGCCGCCCTCGCCCTGCACAAATTCAATCATAATGGCGGCACATTTATTTTCCTCCACCTTTTTTGTAAGGTCATCAATGTCATTGACCTTTGCGTGAACAAAGCCGTTTGTCAAGGGAAGAAAGTCCTTATGAAAAGTGTCCTGCCCCGTTGCGGCAAGGGTGGTAAGCGTTCTTCCGTGGAAACTGTTTTCAAGGGTTACGATGGTGTAATAATCACTGCCCAGCTTGTCACAAGCATGTTTTCGTGCCGCTTTTATGGCACATTCATTTGCCTCCGCCCCTGAGTTTGAAAAGAACACCTTGCACATCCCCGTTCTTTCACAGAGCATTTTTGCAAGCTCTGCAGAAGGCTCACTATAGTAGTAGTTGGAGATATGTGCATATTTGTGTAGCTGATTTGTAACGGCATTGACCCAGCTTTCGTCACACATTCCGAAGGTATTTACCGCAATGCCGCTGCCCAGGTCAATAAAGCTATCTTTTCCGTCTGTCAATATATCGCCGCTGCCTTCCTTCACCGCAAGAGGATAACGGGCATATGTATTTGCGATATATTTCTTATCCGTTTCAATTAAGTTCATAGTTATAATCATTCCTTCTGATATTTTATATGACTTTTATTTCAGCATCGTCTGTCACCTGACACGAACATGGTGCCTATACCTTCATCTGTAAGTGTTTCTATAAGAATGGAATGGGGGATTCTTCCGTCAATTATAAATACCTTTTTAACGCCCCGTCTGATTGCCTCAATACAACATTGAGCCTTGGGAATCATACCTCCCGAAATAATTCCCGATGCCATAAGCTGGGGAGCTTCGCTGACAAGTATTTTTGAGATAAGTGTTGAAGGGTCATCCTTGTCACGGAGAATGCCGTCAACATCAGTCATTGAAATAAGACTTTCAGCCTTAAGTATACCTGCAATTTTTGATGCGGCAGTATCGGCATTGATATTATAAACATTGCCCTCATTATCACAGCCCAATGTTGAAATTACGGGAATATAGCCTTTTTCAAGCACATCCAGAATGGGGTCAGTATTTATATCGGTTATTTCTCCCACATAGCCAAGGTCGGGGTTTAATTGCTCCGCATGAATCATATGCCCGTCAATGCCGCAAAGACCTATTGCTTTACCGCCCTTCATATGGAGCAGGTTTACAAGATTTTTGTTTACTTTTCCTGCAAGAACCATCTGTGCAATGTCAACGGTTTCCTTATCGGTAACACGAAGCCCGTTTACAAAGGTGGTTTCCTTGCCTGTTTTTTTCAGCATCTGAGTGATTTCAGGACCGCCGCCGTGAACAAGCACAACCTTTATTCCTATAAGGGATAAAAGAACTATATCCCCCATAACGGCGTCCTTAAGCTCGTCATTTATCATGGCGTTGCCGCCGTATTTTACAACCACAATTTTATCATTATATTTCTGAATATACGGAAGCGCATGAATAAGTACTTCCGCACGCATTGAATTTGTAATTTTGGAATCCATAATTACCATTCCCTTCTTCCTTTGCTTATTAAAAATCAAGTGCGGTAGTCCCCGTTAATTTTTACATAGTCATATGTGAGGTCACAGCCCCAAGCCGTCGCGGAAAAATCGCCGTCGTTTAAATTTATCAGAACCTCTATTTCTTTTTCAAGCAAAATCTCCTTCGCTTTTTCTTCCGAAAATTCAACTCCTGCGCCGTTTTTACATACTTCAACGGTGCCCTTGGGGGAGGAGAAGGAAACATCAATCTTGTTTACATCCACATTGACTCCGCTGTAGCCTATTGCACAGAGAACCCGTCCCCAGTTGGCATCAGCACCGAACATTGCCGCTTTAAACAGTGAAGAACAAATTACCGATTTAGATACGGTTGCGGCACATGCTTTATCCTTTGCACCGCGAACAGTGCATTCAATCATCTTAGTTGCGCCCTCGCCGTCACCTGCAATCATTTTGCACAAATGAACGGTAACGGTGTTAAGTGCCTTCATAAACTCAGAAAATGCTTCACCCTCGCACTTAATTTCCTCGTTACCTGCCATGGCGTTAGCCATTACGCAAACCATGTCGTTTGTTGATGTATCACCATCAACGCTTATCATATTAAAGGTTTCGGTAATGTCTTTTTTCAGTGCAATATTAAGCATTTCAGGGGATATAGCCACATCGGTTGTTATAAACACAAGCATTGTTGCCATGTTGGGATGAATCATTCCGGAGCCTTTGGCAATACCGCCTATACGGCACTCCTTACCGCCGATATTAAAGCTTACGGCAATTTCCTTTTTAACTGTATCGGTGGTCATTATTCCTTCGGAAGCAAGGTCACTGTTATCGCCCAGAGCCTCAAAAAGCGGGTCTATGCCGTTTTTTATAGGCTCAATATCAAGAACCTGCCCTATAACGCCCGTTGATGCAACAATAACATCCTCCTCTTTAATCCCCGCCTTATGGGCAACGAGAGAACACATTTTCTTTGCAATATCAATGCCGTTTGCATTGCAGGTATTGGCGTTGCCGCTGTTGCAAATTACAGCCTGTGCATAGCCGTCTTTTATATTTTCTTTTGTAACGGTAAGGGGAGCACCCTTAACAAGATTTGTTGTATAAACACAGGCCGCCGCACATCTTTTCTCACTCATAATAAGTGAAAGGTCTCTCTTTGTGCGGTTCTTCCGTATTCCGCAGTGAACGCCGCTTGCAGTAAAGCCTTTTGCAGCACAAACGCCGCCTCCGATTGTTTTTAACATTATATATCATTCCTTTTTAATGGTAGTATGTATATTCTACAACAAAATGTATAATTATGCAAGCTTTTTGCAAAAATATTCTAAAAATTTTCTCATAAAAAATCCTGCAACACCGTAAAAAGCGATTTTTGCAGGATAGATGCTAAATATTCAGCATATAATCGGGGGAATTTCCGGAAATAATATTCATGCATTCAATAGCGGCACCGGAAGCGCCCTTTCCGAGATTATCATATCTGGCAACAAGAATAATACGCTCTTCATTTCCGTAAACAGATATTTGCATATTGTCACGGCCACTTAAAGCGTTTGCACTTAAAAATCCTTCTTCGTCAGTGTTTTCAACAAAGCTGACAATGGAGGAGTTATATTTTTCTGAATAAACGGCTTTTATGTCACTTGCGGTAAAGCCCTTTTCCAGCTGGCTTTTAAAAATGGGAACAGTAAGCTCCATTCCGCTGTAAAAATCAGCAACAATGGGGGAGAAAACAGGCTCATAATCAATGCCTGTCACAAACTTCATTTCCTTAAGGTGCTTATGATTCTGGGTTATTCCGTACTGACGGGGAGCATTGAGAAGAGCACTTCTTCCTTCTTCGCCGTACTGTGCAATCATTTTCTTGCCGCCGCCGCTGAAGCCTGTAAGACTGTGGCAGGTTAAACGGCACGATGGACTTAAAATTCCCTTTTCAACCAAGGGATATACAAGGGCGATAAATCCGCTTGCATGACATCCGGGAACGGAAATGCGCTTTGAATTTTTAACATTATCAAAGTGCTTTTGGGAAAGCTCCGGAAATCCGTACGCCCATCCCTCCATGGTTCTGTGGGCAGTTGAGGTGTCAAGAATAACCGTGTTTGGATTTTCAACAAGTGAAACTGCCTCTGTTGCAGCGGCATCGGGAAGACATAAAAAAGAGACATCTGAGCTATTTATTGCTTCCTTGCGAGCTGACAAATCCTTTCGCATTTCTTCAGGGAGCGATATGAGCTTAATATCCTTTCTTTCGCCGAGCCTTTCAAATATTCGCAGACCTGTTGTGCCTGCACTTCCGTCTATAAATACCTTAGTCAAAAAACCGCCTCACTTATTGTTATTGCATCTATTTTAACTTAAGTAGCAAAAATATGCAAGCCTTTTAAAATAAAAAAATAATAAATATTAAAAATAATTTATATTGCTAGGTGAAATTTTGTGTTGCTTTTTGTATTTTGCCGTGATATATTATCTGTATTACATGCAGTGAGGAGGAACACAGCTATGAATATTGAATTTAATTCCCAAAATAAAGTATTTAACATTAAAACAGATAACTCATCATATGTTCTGGGAATTCTCAACGGAAAGCATCTGATTAACCTATATTATGGTAAAAAAATTGAAAAATTTTACGATGGTGATATAAGAGATTGCTTGCCTACCAGACCATGGACAACACTTTCTGCAATTGATGATACATTAGACGGTGAATACAATATCAGTACCAATGCACTGTCCTGCGAATATCCTACATATGGCAGCACTGACTACGGCACACCTGCGTTTCACGCAGTTTACGGCAACGGAAGTGCCGTTACAAAATTTGAATATGTGTCACATACTATCTTCTCCGGAAAAAAAGAGCTGAAAGGACTTCCTTCAAGTTATGCGGAAACAGAGGCAGAAGCGCAAACTCTTGAGATTACTTTAAAGGACAGTGAAACGGGAGTTTCGGCAATTCTTTCATATACTGTTTTTGAAGGTTATGATGTGCTTTGCAGAAATGTCAGAATTGTAAACGGCGGAGGAGAGCCTGTTGATATAAAGAGCGCACTTTCACAATCGGCTTATCTTTTTGACAAAGACTTTGAGTTTGTGCATTTAAGCGGCGCATGGGCAAGAGAACGCCATATTGAAAAAATGCCCCTTACTCATGCAACAGTTTCGGTAGATAGCAAGCGTGTGTCATCAAGTCATTTTCACAGTCCGTTTATGGCATTGGCAAGACCTGACACAACAGAGAATAAGGGTGAGGTTTACGGCTTCAGTCTTTGTTACAGCGGTAACTTTATTGCACAAGCTGAGGTTACAACCTATGATGTAGTCAGAATAAATATGGGTATTAACCCCTTTGGCTTTAATTGGAATTTAGCTTCGGGTGAGGAATTCCAGACCCCTGAGGTGATTTCCGTATATTCAGATAACGGCTTTGGTGAAATGTCAAGATGTTATCATAAATTCTATCGTAAGCACCTTTGCCGAGGTGTATGGCGAGATAAAGAGCGCCCTGTGCTTATAAACAACTGGGAAGCTACATATTTTAATTTTAATGAAGAAATGATTTTAAACATTGCCAAAAAGGCTAAAGAGGCAGGAATTGAGCTTGTTGTGCTTGATGATGGGTGGTTTGGCAAGCGTGACTGCGATGATTGTTCCCTTGGTGATTGGGTTTGTGATAAAAACAAGCTGCCCGGCGGCTTGGATTCACTTGCTGAAAAGATAGAGAATTTAGGAATGAAGTTCGGACTGTGGTTTGAACCTGAAATGGTATCGCCTGACAGTGACCTTTATCGCGCGCACCCCGATTGGTGCATACATTCGTATAACCGCACTCGTTCCTTAAGCAGGCACCAGCTTGTTCTGGACCTTTCAAGGCAAGATGTTCGTGATTATATTGTAAAGGCAATCTGTGATGTGTTGGCATCTGCACCCATTTCGTATGTAAAATGGGATATGAACAGAAACATAACAGAGATAGGCTCGGAGCAATTGCCTCCCGAAAAGCAGCAGGAGCTTCCACACAGATACATGCTTGGGCTTTATGAGATTTTAGAACGCATAACCTCGGCATATCCTGATGTATTATTTGAGGGCTGCAGCGGCGGCGGCGGAAGATTTGACGCAGGTATGCTTCCTTACTTCTCACAGTACTGGACAAGTGATGACACCGATGCAGTGGAGAGAATGTATATCCAATACGGAACAAGTATGGTTATGCCGTCTGTTACAATGGGCTCCCATGTTTCGGCAGTTCCAAACCATCAGATAGGCAGAATAACTCCGCTTAAAGCCCGTGGTGATATTGCAATGGCCGGACAGTTTGGTTATGAGCTTGACCTTGCTACTCTTACTGATGAGGAATTTGAACTGGTAAAAGAGCAGGTTAAAAAGTATAAAGAAATCAGAGAGCTTGTTCACAAGGGTGATATGTACAGATTGAAATCTCCGTTTGAAGGCAGAAATTGTGCATGGATGTTTGTAAGTGAGGATAAAGCTGAGGCGGTGCTTACCTTTGCAACTGTTAGGGCAGTTCCGAACAGTGGTAAGACAATAGTTAAGCTTCAGGGGCTTGAACCAAGCTTTACTTATATTGATAGGGAAAATGGCAGAGCATATAGCGGCGATTATCTGATGAATGCCGGACTTAGCTTTATGCACACTGTGGATTACAAAACAGAAATGATACATCTTATTAAAAAATAACGGATAAGGCGGCTTTATGTCAGAAGAAGGGGATGTAAAATAATTCCCTGAAATAGACAAAGATCTCATTTATTGAGGTCTTTGTTTTGTTTCAGGGAAAAAATACCGT
>JAXJXW010000034.1:0-38264 GCA_036307325.1 Clostridia bacterium | reverse complement strand
TCTTGTGATTTTGATGTATTTTACTATGGGCCATATGATTGGTCTTCCTATGCCCGGATGGTATATGGGAAAAGAGAATGCTTTAGTTGCAACACTACTGCAGTTCCTTCTCACACTTCCTCCGGTATTTCTGAATCGCGCTTATTTCTCCAGAGGATTTAAATCCCTCTATCATAAAGCGCCTAATATGGATTCGTTGATTGCAGTTGGTTCTGGCGCATCAATTGTCTATGGTGTTTTTGCGCTGTTTTCAATCGGTTATGCAATGGGGCACGGTGATTGGAACACCGTGGAGTTATATCGCAAGAATCTGTATTTCGAATCTGCAGCGATGATTCTTACATTAATAACCATTGGTAAGTTTTTAGAGGCCAGGGCGAAGGGAAAGACCGGTGATGCAATACGGAAATTGATGGATCTGAGTCCGAAAACGGCATGTGTGCGCAGAAATGGTAATGAAGTAACGGTTCCAATTGAGGATGTAAGACTTGGAGAAATTGTTGTAGTTCGATCCGGTGAGAACATTCCTGTGGATGGTACAGTTATATCCGGTCGTGGCTCAGTGGATCAGAGTGCCTTGACCGGTGAAAGTGTTCCTATTGAAAAGATCCCGGATGACACAGTCGCTGCAGCTACCATCAATCTGGAAGGTTATTTGGAGATCCGTGTGGAGAAAACCGGCGAGGATACAACACTGTCTCAAGTAATTCGGTTGGTAGAGGAAGCCGGTGGTTCCAAAGCTCCGATTGCCCGTCTTGCGGATAAAATTGCCGGTATCTTTGTACCGGCTGTTATGGGTATTTCCTTGATTACTCTGGTAGTGTGGCTGCTAGTGGGGAAGCCGTTTGATTTTGCATTGACCAATGCAATTTCTGTACTTGTAATCTCTTGTCCCTGTGCACTGGGTCTTGCAACTCCCGTTGCAATCATGGTTGGAAACGGAGTGGGTGCAAAAAACGGAATACTTTTCAAAACGGCAGTATCTTTAGAAAAAACGGGCAAGGCACAAATTGCAGCACTTGATAAAACAGGAACAATAACCGTGGGTAAGCCTCAGGTTACAGACATAATAACAATAGGCGGCAAAAGCGAAACAGAGCTTTTATCCCTCGCCTGCTCCCTTGAAAAAAAGAGCGAGCATCCCTTGGCACAGGCAATCACCAAAAAGGCAGAGGAATGCGGTGTTACACCGCAAGAGGTTGACGAATTTAAAATTTTTCCCGGAAACGGCCTCACCGCAACACTCAATGGCGAAGCTCTGCTTGGGGGGAATTATAAATTTATAAGTGAAAAAATAAAAGTTCCGGATGAAATAAAGAGTAAATCCGAGGAGCTTTCTATGAAGGGCAAAACCCCGCTATTTTTCGCATATAAAGATGAGCTTTTGGGAATTATTGCGGTGGCAGATATAATAAAAGAAGATAGTCCAAAAGCAATAAAAGAGCTTCAGAGCATGGGTATTCATGTAGTTATGCTTACCGGTGACAATGAACGCACGGCAAAAGCCATAGGAGAAAGAGCCGGCGTTAACGAGGTTATTGCCGATGTTCTCCCCGATGGCAAGGAAAGCGTAATTCGCTCTCTTAAACAAAAGGGAAATGTCATCATGGTAGGTGACGGAATAAATGACGCCCCTGCCCTTACAAGTGCCGATATAGGTATTGCCATAGGTGCAGGCAGTGATATTGCAATAGATGCGGCGGATGTTGTGTTGATGAAAAGCAATCTGTCAGACATTCCTGCCGCCATACGATTAAGCCGCGCAACACTTAAAAGCATTCACGAAAATCTGTTCTGGGCATTTATTTATAACACCATAGGCATTCCTTTGGCGGCAGGTGTATTTATTAACATTCTCGGCTGGCAATTAAGTCCCATGTTTGGTGCGGCAGCAATGAGCTTGTCAAGCTTTTGTGTTGTTACAAACGCCCTTCGCTTAAATTTCTGTAAAATTTATGATTCCAATAGGGATCACAAAATAAATAACAAATTAAAATTCCGAAAGGAGACAAAAGCAATGAAAAAAACACTGACAATTACAGGTATGATGTGTGAGCATTGCGAAATGCACACAAAGAAGGCCTTAGAGGCACTTGATGGTGTAACTTCTGCCAATGTCAGCCACAAAACGGGAACCGCTACAGTTACAATGGATAAAGATATTCCGGATGTTGTTTTATCAAAGGCGGTTACCGATCAAGGATATGAAGTAACCAATATCCAATAACTACCATGGGCTTCAGAAAATGCACAAACGCTTGTAGGGGCGATTCACGAATCGCCCCTACTATATTGGTGGTATTGTCACAATCAGCTTTGAAAATTTTTAAGAGCCACATTTATCTCTCAATCAAGCCATACTTCACTTTAATTCTATCCAATTTATCAATCATTGGTTCAGAGATAAACCAGAGGGAAAATGCTGTTGATGCAGCATGAATTAAATCAAAGGGTATGCCGGATATAAAGGCCGCCTTAATCATTGCTAAATTCAGCTTATCCTGGGACATAATTACAGTTGCTGGGGTCATAATGCCTCCGTATATAACAAGTGTGGCAAATGCTCCGAAAATACACAAGGACAGTTTTGTTTTTCGCAAAAAGCCTTTGCGGAAAAGTATGCCCGCAATAAATCCTATTATACCGAAAGCAAACATTTGCCATGGGGTCCAAGGGCCTTGCCCGAAAAAGAAGTTAGATACAAAGCCCGTTACCGCACCAACCAAAAATCCCGTTTCACCGCCGAAACAAACTCCTGCAATTATTACAAGTGCCACAACAGGCTTAAATTGCGGAACCATAAAAAATGCCGTCCTGCCCGCAACTGCAATAGCACAAAGAACACTTATAATAACAAGCTCTCTCGCCTGAGGTTTTCTGCTTTCAAAGACCATACAAAAGGGTATCATAGTTTCAATGATAATTAAAAGGCTGATAAAATAATACTTTCTGTCACCTAAATAAAATATTCCAATGTAGATAGTAAGCGGTATTGCAAGCAGTATGAGAAGTGCTGCCACTGCTGTTCGTTTTGATAGGCTTTGTTTATTTTGCGGCTTTCCGATAAACTCTGTGCCAAATTCTCTTTGGGGGAAAAAGCAGATAAAAGCTCCCGCAATTTCCACAATGGAAATCAACTGAAAAATGTCTGCGGATAAAGGTTTTTTAGCTAAAAGCTGAAAAACTGATATGATCAAAAATAACAAAACAAATATGCTTCCCATGACAATTCTTGACATGGGAAATTTTTTATTATTTACCTTATGTTTTTCGGTTTTATCATTTTCAGGCAAGGTGATTGATAAAGCCTTTCTGTTTTGTCTATCCCGCACTTTGCCGCCGCAGGCAAGTATTATATCCTCTGCAAGCACAGCCTTTGGAAGAATTGTTCTTGCCATTCTGTTTGCGGAGGTGGTATAAAAATTCTTCCCTGCAAAAAATTCTCTCGGTTTACCCACAGATGTAATATTCCCATCAAAAAACATAGCACATCTGTCAGAAAATTCCGCACAAAATTCTATATCGTGGGACACCGCCACAATGGTGACACCATTAGATTTTAAATCGGCTAAAATATCGGCAAAAATCTGTTTAAAATGTGCGTCAAGCCCCTTTGTTGGCTCGTCAAGCAAAAGAATTTCGGGTGACATCAGAAGCACCTTTGCAAGTGCCGCACGCTGCTGCTCACCGCCTGACAAATCATACGGGTGGCAGTCAAGCAAATTTTCTATTCTGCAAAGCTGAGATATATTCCTGATCCTGCTTTCTTTTTCTTCTTTTGATATTTTTTTATCCGACAGTATTTCTAAGAGATCAAGATAAACTGTTTTTTTAACAAACACGCTCTGGGGATTTTGGGGCAGTACTCCTAAAATACCGTTATATAAATTTTTCACCTTAGAAATGCTTTCGCCGTTTATTAAAACTTCTCCCCGCTGGGGTGCATTAAGCCCGCTTATAAGCGACAGTGCCGTTGTTTTGCCTGTTCCGTTTCCGCCGACAATTGAAAACAGCTCTCCCCTGTTTATTTGCACATTCAATCCTTTTATAACATCAGGCGAATTTTTTTCATATCTGAAGAAGGCGTCTTTCACTTCAATAACAGTGGGTGAAAAAGTATCACCGATTGTTTTTGGTATTGCCCCACTGTTCAGCATATGGCTTTCTGAATAGTTTTCAAGCCATGCTCTTCCGTCACGAACGGTAATGGGATATTCATGGCCATTCTCCAATGCGCCGTAAACACGCATTGGCGCAGGAAGCGCTAAATACATATGGTGATTTTGTGATTTTAATATCTCGCCGACCTTTTGCACAGTGCCATCTGCAATAATTTTGCCCTTATCCATAACAACTATCCTGTGGGAGATTGGGAAAGCCTCCTCAAGGCGGTGTTCCGATAAAATCACCGTTGTACCAAGCTCATGATTTATCTTTTCCAGTGTTTTTAAAAACTCCTGTGCCGCAATAGGGTCAAGCTGACTTGTAGGCTCATCCAGAATAAGCACGCTTGGCTGCATAACCATAACCGAGGCAAGATTTAAAAGCTGCTTCTGACCCCCTGAAAGCTCCGTTACTTTTTTATGAAACCAATTCTCTATACCGAAAAATGATGCCATTTCAGATACTCTTGTTCGGATTTCGGGCGTGGAATATCCCAGGCTTTCCAAACCGAAGGCAAGCTCATGCCACACCTTATCCGTCACAATCTGATTATCGCACGCTTGCATTACAAAGCCGATTTTTGCGGCTTGGTCTTTTGAATCTATTTCGGATAAAATACTCCCTTCAAAATATATGCTTCCGCTTAAAGCTCCATATGGGGAAAGAGAGCTTTTGAGAAGCCGAAGAAGTGTTGTCTTTCCGCAGCCTGATTTGCCGCATAAGGTTATAAATTCACCCTGATTGACGGTAATACTAATATTATCAAGTGCTTTATTAGCTCTGTTGGGATATACAAAGCTTAAGTTTTCGATTTTATAGCTTTCCATTTTATCACCTCCCAAGCTTCAATTATTATGGGGCATATACAAAGTGCAAGATATGCAACAAATACACTAATCCCAAATATGGAAAAACCGCTTACTTGCAGTGAAGGAAAATATCTGAAGTGCATTTCTCCAGAGAAGCTGCCTGCAAGTGTATATATTCCCAATATCACAATACATAAAAGAGCTTTTTTATCTCTTTTATCAAAGGTAAAGATTGAGAACGCCGTTCTTCCCGGGTGACCGTATCCACGGGATTTCATACTGTCCGCAGTTTCTATTGCGTTCTCCAGTGCCCATGTTGTCATTATGGAAAGAATGGTAAGTCCGTGTTTTGCCCTCTGCACTATACTGCCGCCGGACACATCCCGCCCCAGACACCGCTGAGCATTTGTTACTACCTTAAGCTGCGAGGAAAATCTTGGTACAAACCGAAGTGTCATAGATATAATAAGTGACATTGACGGAATAACCTTCCCAAACAAGTAAATAAATTTATCACTTGTCATAACATTCGTATAGCAACTAAACCAGCATATGACGCTCACAATCATTGTTGCCGCCGCAAGCCCGTATACAACAGATTCCAAAGTCAGCGGATTGCCGTTTGGCAGATATTTGATAATTGTTACACCCTCGTGGTTAAATGCGGGATTTATAAGTGCCGCAAAAAGCAGTATTGGTATCATGTAAATAAGTTTTTTCTTGACTGACCCTTTTCCACTGAGCATTACAGAATATGTGAATCCCGATAAAAGAGAAATCAAAAGGCATATAGGGTGCATAAAAACACATGAAAATCCAATTACAAATATGAAATACACAAAATTAACAATAGGGTGATATGTTTTAAACTCATTCATTTGATCATTTACCGTTCCTTGCCTACATCTGCTCCCAAATCGCAGGTATATACCCACTCAACCTTGTCGCCCTCTTTGAGCTGATAGCGGGAGCAGCCGTAATTGGGGAACCAACCGTTAACCTTATACATCCAGCCGGAAAGCTCGCCGCAGTCAAACTCATACAAATTACCAATGCCTTCTATATATGCACTGTTATAAACGGGTGTGTTTTCAAATTTCATGTGTATTTTGTTACGCTTCATTTCACGCACAAGCACATTAAAAACACTTTCTCCCTCATAGAAGGTAACCGATTGTTCCCCATAGATTATGCCGTCTTTCGGCACAAGCTCCACCTTTGCCTTATCAAGCAAAGCAATATTCTTAAGTATTGCATCACATCTGACTGACATTGTACAGGTTAGTTCCTTATGAGAAATAACTGTATTTTCAGGCTCAATAGGTACAGGTTTCCCCTCAGGTATAGGCTCGGTTTGATATTCATCTTTTTGCGGGGCATCTTTTACAGCTGCTTCGCTTTCCTCAATACTGTCCTGAGTGTGGGAGGGTTCATTGACAAAGGCTTGCAAATCATCATTTTTTTCTTCCTCCTTTTCAGGCAATTCTGAGGAAGGCTCTGCCTGGGTCTCGGTTATATTTGCGCTTTCCTTTTCCGGCAGATTCTCATTTTTGATGGCGGGAGAATTGCCGCCCCACAAAAATGCAAATGCCAAAGCTGCTGCAATAATTAAGCCTGCAATAATTTTGTTTTTGTGTTTTGCCATTTTAAAATCACTTCCTAAATGAGTCTTGACAGCGAAAGCATATTGTAAAGCATCTGTGCAATTTCTGCTCTTGAAACAGCTTCCTTCGGCTTTATTTCCATTGTATCATCGGAAAGTATTCCCTTATCATAACAGAAGGCAAGAGCACCTATCGCCCAATCAGAAGCCTTTACATAATCCAAAAAGCCCGCTAAAATATCCCGTGCCTCAAATACTTCAACCTCTGTATTCATGCCACAGAGCGTTGCCGCCCTTGCAGCCATTACGGCGGCTTCCTCACGGGTAATTGTTCCGTTGGGATTAAATTCGGTATCCGATACTCCCTTTATTATGCCATAGGAGTACGCAGTATTTACATAATCAAAAAACCAATCATTCTCCGCCACATCTGCAAAGAAGGATTCCCCTTTTACAGGCAAACCAAGCCCTCTCACAACTATTGTGGCAAACTCTGCCCTTGTCATTGTGCTTTGAGGGTCAAACAGGTTTTCTGTTTTGCCATTGATTATGTTTTTCTCTGCAAGTGCTTCAATTGCTGATTTGTTACTATGTTCTCTTATATCTTCAAAGGTTTTTCCCGCATGTACTACATTCATTTTCTGAACATCGGGGTTTTTCCCGTAAAGACCGTATTCTGCCATGCCGCTATCTGAAACAGAAATTGCATCACTCATACTGTAAAGACTGTTTTTCCCTTCATTGAAGCGTTTTATCGCCGCAAGTGAATAAAAGCATTGCTCAGTCGCCATTTGATTTGCCGTACCGTCTTTTGTATGCTTAAATCCATTGCCTTTTTCATAGTATGTAAGCATACAATCAAGTATTGTATTCCCGTTTTTGATAAAGCGAGAATCCTCCGGGGATATTCCCAGTTCGCAAAGGGCAACAATCATTTGTGCACAGCTTTCGGAGTATTCAGCTTCCTGACTTGAAAAGCCCCCGTTTTCGTTCTGACTGCGAGACATAAGCAAAAGTGCTTTTTCTATTGCAGTTTTTACCCTTTCATTTTCTTGATACTTAGCGAGTGCCTGCAATGCCATTGCCGTTACATCAGCATCTGCAGTATCTCCTGACATAGCCCAACCACCATCATCATTTTGCTTTTC
This sequence comes from Clostridia bacterium, assembly GCA_036307325.1. Taxonomy (GTDB): domain Bacteria; phylum Bacillota; class Clostridia; order UMGS1883; family UMGS1883; genus UMGS1883. The sequence continues at coordinate 30,540 of JAXJXW010000034.1, read as the reverse complement.
CAAAATATAATTGACATATTTTTCTCTGACTGTGCTTTGAGGAATAAAGCCTCCGCTATCTAAAGCGATTAAAGCAAATATGGCACCGTTTATCCCTTGCCATACTGTTTTATCATAATCTTCAAGGTGTGCTATAAGGTTATAGCCCGCCACCTCAGCAGGATTTTTCCCAATGGCAGTTAAGGCAAGTATAACCCTTGAATATTCCGTGTATTTCTTTTCATGGAGTACTCCGCCGCAGTCCTTAATATATTTTTCTGCTGTCTGATAATAATTTTCAAAATATTCATCAGGAATATCCGCTCCGCTTCTTGCAAGGCCCAAAACTACCCATTCTCCGCCTATGGAGCCGACCTGAGGATCCGGCACGGATTCATACAGATATTTTGCAGTGTCATTCACTGCACTGTTTACTGCGTCAATATCCGCCGCAAAGATATGTGATGACAGACTGAAAATTATTATCAAGCACATTAAAAATGACAGTGATTTCTTCATTTTTTATAACTCCTTAAAAAAGGGCAAAAGCGAGCAGTAGTTTTTTGACTGTTCGCATAGTGCCTAAAATTTTACTGTTCTAAATAACGCATAAGGATTGCAGATACTTGTGCGCGTGTAGAATTGTTTTTGGGATTGATGGTAGCTTCTGTTTCGCCCTTCATAAGCCCTGCGCCTACTATCCACTGCATAGCAGGTATTGCATATTCAGAGATTTCCTCCGCATCTGTATATGAGAGGATATTTGTGTCCTCCCCGATAGATGTATCTTGCTTTTTATACTGTGCATAGCGGTGCATTACTGCTGCCATTTGCTCACGGGTAATATCTGCATTCGGGGCAAATTCCGTTTCGGTTACGCCACTTACCATTGCGTTTTCAAAAGCCCAGCTAACCGCATCTGCATACCAAGCTCCATCTTCAACATCTGTAAAGCTATGTGCTTTTGCTTTTTCCGTGGGGTTTTCCAATCTGTAAAGCACGGTTACAAGCATTGCTCTTGTCATAGTATCATCAGGAGCAAACGCAGTTTCACTTACGCCCCGCATAATAGAATGATTGTAAACATATTCTATAGCATCAGATGCCCAATGATTTAAAATATCAGTAAATGCAGATTTTTCTTCGTCTGTAACAAAAAAGGTGGACAAATGATTAGTTTGCACTTCTACAGATAATTTTCCGTCTTTTTCTGTGCATTTGCCATAAGCTGTTTCAACACTTCCGTCTGCTGAAATAATGTGCACCTTATAGGTTTTACCGGTTTTGTGAGTGCTTTCATTTACGGGAACATTAACACTCAAGCTATTTCCGCCAAATGTGTGAATACTTGTGTCCCCTGAAGTAATTGTAATCTCTACGATTGATGCATTTTTAAGTTCTTCCTTTGAAATTATTTTTTCACTGACAGAAGCTTCATCAGCAAGCTTTGTTTTAATCACAACATTTAATGCCTTATCTCCGATTTGCTCTGCAATGGCATTTAATGCTTCGTTTGAAATAGCCACATTACCTGCAGTTGTTTCAACAGAAAGTGTTAAGCCTTTACTTTCAGCAATTTCTTTTACTGAATTTGCAGGAATATCAAGTGTAATATCAGTTGCATTTTTTGTGTCAGTGGGAGCTATAACAATAGATGCGGTATTGTTCTTTTCAGCATTTGAAATTGCATCTTTAATACTGCTTTCCGTTGCGGTTACAGTTGCCTTTTCCCCTGAAACCTTTGTTGTTGTTACAACAGAATTATTTTCTGTCTTTTGGCTGACACTTGATGAACCGCCATAATGCCCTGCTGACGGATCCTTTGTCCAATCCTCCGCATAATACCAAACAATGGTATCTTTGTCTTTTATAGGAAATTCGGTAAGTCCTACCGTGGGCAATTTGCCGTTTACTTTATAAAGCCAGCCTGAATTGTCGCCCTTGTCAAATTCGGCAAGAGTTTTGTTGCCCTTAGTTATTGATGAAACATATCCCTGTGCAGCACCCTGATGTGTTATGGAGTTTGCACTGCACACCTTTACAAATGCGTGATAAACAGTTGCGCCTTCCTTTGGAATGGTTGTAGTGTAATTTTTAAGCCAATAGCCTGTGTCTGCCTTTATTGTCATTGTAACAGTAATATTATCACCACTTGGCTCAGAGGGTGCAGAAGATGATGAGCCATTACTTTTCTCACGGGCAGGAGTGAACTCGCTGCCGCTGAAATCGTACACATTGTAAGCTCCACCTGTTTTGATGGTCTGCATAAAGGCGATTAAGGCGCGGAAGCTTTGTTCGGTAGCTCCGTTGTTTACAGCTTCTTTATCCGTATAACTAAATCCAAAGTCATTTTTATTTTCAACCAAAAATGACAGCAATCCGTCAATAATGTTGTTTTCGCCTTTTATAAATCGGTCATCATTTATCAAATCAACGCCTGCAGCACAAAGTCCAATTACAACCATTGCGGTCGAATTTGAGTTTGAACCGTTGTAACCATCAGAGAATGTTCCCTCTGCAGTTTGCTGTGTAGAAAGATAATTTATAGCTTTTTCGATAGCGGTGCTGACATCTTCTCTGTCTTTATAAAACGACAATCCTGCAATAACATTGGCAGTTGTGTCAATTGTACCCCATTCATCCCAACTGCCGTCGTCTTTTTGCCCGGCAAGCAAATCATCTACCAATTGCTTTTCATAGCTATCGGTATCATAGTCACCTTGATTATACGCTGCCAATGTGTAAGGAGCATTCCATGCACTTGATGACTTGTCAACGCCGTTTAGCTTTTCTATTGCCGATATTGCTGTATTGCTATTTACCAAATAAATCAATTCGGGATTTTTTCCTATTGCAGCAAGACCTAAAATAGCCTTATCAATAGCTGTATCGGGCGAAAAAGCCCAGGAGGGGTCCTTTATTGTGCTGATTGCTGAATTGATGAATGCTTGTCTTGCTTCATCTGTCAATGCATATTCCGTTTGGGGTGCATAAATTTCGTAAGCCCCCATATCCATAACTGTCCATTCATCTGTGTTATTTATATATTTAGCTGCTATTTTTTCTAAAGCTCCGGGAATTACAATATCATAGTCTTTTTTCTCATTGTCTGTCGGTGCGTCAGGTTTTCCTGTATCTTCATCGTCAGTAGTTGGCGGTGTATCTTCCCCTGCAGCGCTATTTTCTTCCACAGTTAAAATACAAACAGGGGCAATAATGGGGCAATTTGAAATCAGCGTATTGCTCTGTAATGTATTATACCCGTCTTGATTATTCTCCCATTCATTGAAATCAACATACTTTATCTCTCCGGCAGGATATGGGCCTTCACCATAGTCTACGGCAGTATAAGCCATTTGTACTGCACCGGTTGTATAATCCATTACACCATATACAGGTACAGAATTTTCCGATTCCAGCATAGATGACATATCATATAAATTATAATCAGTTACCTCTGCTTCAACAGTTCCATCCGCAGTTATGTAGTATATGCCTGTATCAGGAAACGATATAGTTATATTTCCGCCTTCGTCTGTTTCTGCATTTTCGATAGGTGAAAATTCGCCTTCATTCCATATACCAATTTCTATTCCCTGCAATGTTGTATCATCACCTCCGGTCATTCCGGGATGCCCTTTGAGTGTAAGGGTAATTTCTTCGTTTGGTTCTATAGTTTCTTCTGATTTATCAAAGAATGTGTACCAATCTGCGTAAGTTTTATCATCTTTGTTTAAAGATGCGGTCAATCTGTCTCCGGCTGAAATTATGGATGTTCCAACACCTTCTGTAAGACCTGTATTATTGATGAAAAATAATATATTAGATGTTTGTTCTCCCCAAAGTTTTGTTACATAATCCCCACCTATATATCCGTCTTCGTTGTTAAACGCCTCGTGTGCTGCTTTAAGTGCCTCATCATAAGTAAGATACCCGTTAGAATCTCTGTCTGTCACGGTTACTTCACGATTTGCCATTATGCCGCCTTCGGTGTCTGTAGCAATTACACCTTTGTTGTTTACGGTGAGGTAGATTACTGCAGCTTCGGCAGCAGTTATTTCCTCTGCAAATGCTGAAATGGGTGCTGTTGAAAGCAACATACACAGCACAAGCAAGAGGCTCAAAATTCGTTTTGTTTTCATTTTAATTCAATCCTTTCTTTGTATATATTTTTTTGATGTTATTTTACACCCCCATATATACCGAGGCAAATAAAAAAGCCGCGGTAATTTCAAAAATTACCACAGCTGAGTTTTCCTGTGATGAATCACAATCTGAATGCCGTAAATTTTTTCAGGCAAACAAAAACATTACCCCTATGCGGGTGCCGCAATTACGAGATAATATCAAAGCAGGTCTTGTGACTCGCTCCATATAAGATTATATGATAATCTGACATTTTCATACTCTGCCTTCTCAGTTTCCCAATGACCGGTTTTCACCGACGAGTATAAAAACTTCGGAGCATACACCGACAGTTATCGCAGGGGATTCTCACCCCATTCCCTTTTCACCGATTGTGCCTTGGCAAGCCTTGCCACATGGGGCATAATCGACACTCTGTGTGATGATATTTAATTTATTTATTACATTGTACTACATTTTTCACCAAAAATCAATTCACAAAACAAATAAAAAATTACAAAAACAAATTTGTTTCCTCTTTACTGTTTATCGGGGCAGCTGATTTTTACCAGTTTTTCAATTGCGTGGTGAAGCATCTGTACCTGTTCGGTGCTTGCCGCTTTATAGTACACTTCTTTGCCTTCTCTTCGGCTTGTAATCAGCTTGCTCCCTCGGAGCAGCTTCAGATGATGTGATACGGCAGGGCTTGTCATATTCATCATGACAGAAATGTTCGTAACGCACTCTTCACAATGGCACATTAGCCAGAAAATTTTAATTCTGCTGCTATCACCCAAAAGCTTAAATATATCGGCAATCACGCTGAATTCCTCTGTTTTCGGCATGTGGTCAAAGTTATGCTCCATGGCTTGCCCGTGGTTGTGAGGAAGCTCTATTTCAGACATAGAAAATTCTCCTTCTTAATGTTATAGTTTTTTGACAAATAATGCACGGATGGCATTCAAAACGGCAAGAACCATTACTCCCACATCTGCAAAAATAGCTATCCACATATTTGCAACACCGAAAGCAACAAGGATAAGTGCCATTACCTTAATGGAAATTGCAAAAATAATATTCTGGCGAACAATTCCCAGGCATTTGCGGGAAATTTTAATAGCTTTTGTAATTTTCATAGGGTCATCATCCATCAGGACAATATCTGCCGCCTCAATGGCCGCATCTGAACCCATAGCACCCATTGCAATTCCAATATCGGCTCTTGAGAGAACGGGGGCATCGTTTATGCCGTCACCCACAAAAGCAAGCTTTGATTTTGGCGGTTTTTCAACCAGCAGCTCTTCCACCTTGGAAACCTTATCCCCCGGCAGAAGCTCACTGCAGACAGTATCAATTCCAAGGGAGGATGCCACCTGTTGTGCCACCTGTGAGGCATCTCCTGTCAGCATAACTGTTTTTTTCACACCGACAGATTTCAAGTCGGAAATAGCTTTTTGAGAGGTGGGCTTTAAAACATCGGAAATTACAATATGTCCTACATATTTACCCTCCACTGCAACATGAATAATAGTTCCAATACTGTGACACTCTGTAAAGGGAATATCAAGCCTATTCATCAGCTTGTTGTTTCCTACTGCAACCGCTTTTCCGTCAACCTTGGCAATAATTCCATTACCGCTGATTTCTTCAATATCGGTTACACGGCTGCGTTCAATTTCCTTTCCGTATGCCCGTTTAAGGCTTTTGCTTATGGGGTGCGAGGAGGAACTCTCGGCAAGTGCGGCATACTCAATCAAGGCTTCTTCCGAAAGCACATTGTGGTGTATGGCACTGACTTCAAAAACGCCTTTAGTCAAGGTTCCTGTTTTGTCAAACACCACGCACCCCGTTTTGGAAAGAGCTTCAAGATAGTTTGAGCCTTTTACAAGTATTCCCTCCTTGCTTGCACCGCCGATACCTGCAAAAAAGCTTAGCGGAATACTTACCACCAAAGCACAAGGGCAGCTTGCAACAAGGAATGACAAAGCACGATACAGCCACTGCCCTGCATTTGCAGGAACTTTTAAAATAAGCATACTAAATAACGGCGGAAGGACTGCCAGAGCCAAGGCACTGTAACAAACGGCAGGGGTATACACCTTAGCAAATTTAGAAATAAAATCTTCGGATTTGGATTTTCTGGAGCTTGCATTCTCCACAAGATCTAAAATCTTAGAAACCGTAGACTCACCAAACTCCTTTGTTGTCTGCATTTTCAAGACACCTGTCATATTTATACAGCCGCTGATAATTTCATCTCCGATTTTAACATCACGGGGCAGGCTTTCTCCCGTGAGGGCACTTGTGTTAAGAGTTGATGTACCCTCTGTAACTATGCCGTCAATGGGGATTTTTTCACCGGGCTGAACAATGATAGTTGTTCCCACGCAAACCTCATCAGGGTCTAATCTGATTAACTTGCCGCCTTGCTCCACATTTGCATAATCAGGGCGAATATCCATCAGCTCACTGATATTTTTTCGGCTCTTTCCTACCGCATAGCTCTGGAACAACTCACCTATTTGGTAAAAAAGCATAACGGCAATGGCCTCAACATAATCTCCGCTTTGCACGACTGCAATAATCATAGCACCGATGGTTGCCACTGCCATAAGAAAATTCTCGTCAAATACTTGTTTGTTCCGAATACCCTTCCACGCTTTTAATAGAATGTCATGGCCAATCACCAGATAGGGAATCAGATATAACATAAAGCGAAGTATTCCGCAAATGGGAAGTAGCGCAAAAACAATCATCAATACTGCTGCAAGAACAATTCTCGAAAGCATCTTTTTTTGTTTTTTATTCATATTCAAACCTCAACCATGTATGTTTAATTCATGTACGATTTACAAATTACAGGAAGATTTCGCAGTCATCCTCAACCTTCTTGCAGTTTTTAAGAACGGATTGCATAACGGCTGCAGGCTCTGCACCATCTACAAAATCCACAATCATCTTCTGAAGCATAAAGTTTACGGTTGCATTTTCCACTCCCGGTGTTTTCCTTGCCGCTTCTTCCATTTTGTTTGCACAGTTGGCACAGTCCACCTCAATTTTATAAGTCTTTTTCATTGTTATGCTCCTTTCGATTTCACAATTAAACAATTGTTTAATTGTTTGATTACAGTATAACAAGAGGCGTCACAAAAGTCAAGAAGAAAATATACATTTTTAAAAAATTGGGAGAAATAAGTATTTTAAGCCTGCTGAAGCCGGATTAGCTGTTTCATTGACATCGTTTTTGCCGCAGCGTGAACAGCCATGTTTTAGTTCTGATTCGCGAAAACATCAAAAAGTTTGAAGAAGAACACGGTTCAATTGACGGCGATATAAACCCGGATGTCAATGTAAAATAGCTTTTGCACCAAAATTTTTCATAACTTTTCTTCCCATTCGCTTTCTTTGAACCCAATCAAAACGAAATCTTTTCCAATAACAAGAGGTCGTTTTACAAGCATTCCGTCTGTAGCAAGTAATTTTAACCGGTCTTCTTCAGACATAGTAGGAAGCTTGTCCTTAAGCTCCATTGACTTGTATAAAAGTCCGGATGTATTAAAGAATTTTTTGAGTGGAATTCCACTCATTTTGTACCATTCGGTCAATTCATCAAAAGTAGGATTGTCCTCTTTTATATCACGAATTTCATATTCAATTTTGTTGTCATCAAGCCACTTCTTTGCCTTCTGACAAGTTGTACATTTTGGGTAACAAATAAATTTAATCATAGATATTCTCCGATTTCTTTCGTTTCAACCCACTTCAAACTGCATAGCCCGGACTTTAAGTACCATTCAGGGACTTCGCCTATAAACTTTACAAAATGAAAACCATCAAAAGTAAAGTGATTGCCGTTTTCATCCTCAAAGTTCTTTCCGCTGGGTAAGAACACATAAAAGCTCTCTATCCATAGTGCTCAATTTAAACAACTCACTATACACAATGCGATAATATTTATCATTTCCAATTTGCATGGTTTGCTTGTCGCTATGCTGCCACTCTTCATAAGCTTTTTCAACTATTGTCATTTTTCTACCTCATAAGGCCAGTCAATAATGCCGCCGAACTCTTTTATATTGGTATAACCGAGTTTTGAAAGAGCTTCAGCTGCAATTTTGCTTCGTCTGCCCGATCTGCAATATACAAGTATCTGCATATCCTTGTCGGGCAGCATCTCGTCTGCTTTATTTTCAATTTCAGTGTACGGAATGAGGATTGCGCCGGGAATATGCCCCGAATCAAATTCCTTCTGCTCTCTTGCATCTAAAATGATATATTCTTCCCCGGAGTCCATTATCTTTTTGGCTTCCTCTGCCGTAATCTGCTGATACATCGCTTTTTCCCCTTTATCTGTTACTATTATGGAGGTTGGTCCATCCGCACCGCCGATAATTCCTATACTGCTATCATTTCCGCATCCGGTAAGGAAAATGCAAAAAAATACCGATATAATACATACTATTTTCTTCATAAGATTACCTCCGTGATTTAGATTTTTTCACTGTTAAATTAAAACTTACTTAGCATCCCAACAAATTCTGATCAAATGCAAACAGTGCCTCGTTAATTTCAAAGATATTATAGTTGCCGTTTGATATAAAGTACTCAATTATCAAATCAAATTTATTGCTATGTGAAAGCGCAAAACCTGCTTTCATAAGCATATCCTTTGTTTCCTCCAGAGAAAGTTCCAAGGCAATTGCAAAAGCAAGGGCAGTTGGTTTGCTCGGTTTATAATTCATATCACTTCGTATTTTTGAAAACAACTTACGGTCTATATTTGCTTTTTTATAGCACTCGCTGTCCTTCATTCCTTTTTCATCAATCTTTCTAAGAAGCATTTGTGTAAAACTTTCATCAATCCGTTATTTCTAAATACTGCTTTATTCTCTCAATCACATATTCCCCAATCAATTCTATCATTAGTTGTGCAGAGTTGTTCTTATAAAACTCATCAAATGCTTCGTAGTATTTTTTTCTGTCTGCGAATTTCACATTGATTGCAGGGTATCCGTTTTGGATAAGATCAAGGTTTAAGATAAGTCTTCCACATCTGCCGTTACCGTCAATGAATGGGTGAATACCCTCAAACTCAAGATGAAATCTTGCAATTCTCTCAATTGTGTGCATTTTCTTTTTGCGTTTTTCGTTTTCAGCAAGAAGTTCTGTCATTTTCGGTTCAATCATATACGGCTGAACCGGCTCTGTATATGCACCCATAATGGTTACGGGAATTTTGCGATATGTTCCTTTGTCATCAGGTCTATCAATAAGCACAAGAGAGTGAATATTTTTAATAACCGATTCGCTGATTTTTGTATCCTTTGCAATATCCTCAACATAAAGAAATGCATCTCTGTGTCCAACCGCTTCTAGGTGGTCTTTCAAAGGCTTTTGGTCAATTGTCATACCCTCAAGCACCATTGCGGTTTCTTTTAATGTAAGAGTGTTCCCCTCAATTGCATTAGAATTATAGGTAAAGTCAACCATAAACTGTTCACGGAGTCTCTCTGCTTCCCCCGTTGTTAATGGCCTTAAAGAATCAAGCTCCGCCTTTAATGCATCAATTTTCAAAAGGAGAGGAGATAATTCCTCCGCAATTGTAATTCCTTTTAGTGTTCTTGCATCAATTGGCTTTGGTGCATTTTCAGGTATCATATATAATTTGCCCTTTTTGATTACACCATCTATTCTGTTTTGAGCACACAAAAGTCTGACTCTTCGAGGAGATAATCCCCACTTTTCTGCTGCTTGTGAAGCTTTGATATAATTCATAATCATACCTCTTTTTAGTTGGTTATATGTATTATAACAAATTTAAGGAATAAAATCAATAGATATTAGAAATCAAATTATAATGTATCATTCCCAAAATTATAAATTGATAAATAAAATATCACTGTCCTTTTTAACAATAGGAATAAAGGACCGTTTTTAAAAATATGAAAGGGGCTGTCTCACTAACAAAGTGAGATAGCCCTAAAAATTTGCACACCCTTTGTTGCACGCAAAGACTGCCACTCTCATAAGCGTGAACAATTTTACTTGCATTGCTAAGCTTGGATTCATAGCATAAAGCATATTGCAATTTTCAGGCTATCAGCGTACCGGTTTCTTTATAATTCATTTTTCTTCCATAACGCTCATATATGCCGGTCGGATAATCTTATCGGTGCAAATCAATTCCTCAATGCGATGTGCGCTCCAACCGACAATTCTTGCAACAGCGAACATGGCTGTATACAGCTCCCGTGGAATTCCCAACATATCGTATACGAACCCACTGTAAAAATCCACATTCGGGCTTACGCCCTTATAAATATGCCTGTATTTCGCAATAAGCTCAGGCGCAAGATCCTCCACATTTTGGTATAATTGCAGATCCTCGTTTCGTCCTTTTTCATGGGCAAGCTTTTCAACATAGCTTTTAAAAACCCTCTCCCTTGGGTCAGACAGTGAATACACAGCGTGTCCCATTCCGTAAACCAAGCCTTTTTTGTCAAAGGCTTCTTTATTGATTATCTTCGTCAGATAAGCTCCTACCTCTTCTTTATCCGAATAATCGGAAACATTGCTGCGAATATCCTCCATCATTTCCATAACCTTAATATTTGCACCGCCGTGCTTTGGCCCCTTGAGAGAGGACATGGCTCCGGCGATTGTTGAATAAGTATCTGAACCTGACGATGTTATTACTCTTGTAGCAAATGTAGAGTTATTGCCGCCGCCATGTTCCATATGTAAAATTAAGGCGGTATCTAATACTTTTGCCTCGGTTACGGTATATTTCTTATCAGGTCTTAACATCAAGAGAATGTTTTCCGCTGTTGAAAGCTTTGGGTCAGGCCGATGAATAAACATACTGTCTAAATTATCGTAATAGTTATACGCATGATAGCCGTAAACTGCAAGCTGGGGAAAAACACTTATAAGCTGAATGCACTGGCGCAGCGAATTGCTTACACTGTTATCCAAGGTTTTATCATCATACGATGCAAGAGTCAGTATACTGCGGGTCATTGAGTTCATAATATCACGGCTGGGCGCTTTCATAATTACATCACGGGTAAAGTTTGAGGGAAGGGTTCGGTTTTCGCCAATCAATTTGAAAAAATCAGCATTTTCTTTATTGTCGGGTAATTCTCCCATAAGCAAAAGGTATGCAATTTTTTCGTATCCCAATTCCTTTTCATCAAGGCTATTCAGCAGTTCCTCAACACGATACCCACGATACCAAAGCTTGCCGTCGCAGGAGGTTTTTTTGCCGCCGATAATCTCCGAGGAAATAATCTTGGATATATTTGTAAGCCCCGCAAGCACACCGTTTCCGTTTTCATCTCGAAGCCCCTTTTTCACTCCGTATTCGGCATACAAACGAGGGGCAATTGCGTCATTTTTGCGGCACAGTTCTTCTTTTTGAATAAAATAAGTATTATCTTGCTTTGTCATTTGCTGTTTCCCCTTTAAATTCAATATCCATAATTTCTTCCAGCTTTTCTATTTGATGGAGCAAATTTATCAGATTATCATGACCAAACCTTTCTATTACTTTACTGTAATACTCTTTCAGCTTTTCTTCCTGACGGCTCATACATTTAACACCAAGGTCTGTAAGTGCAATATATGTTCCGTTGCTCCCGTCACCGTCGTGAGACCAAGATACAAGACCTCTGTTTTTAAGGTCGCCTGCCATTTTGGACATGCTGTGAAGAGGAACTTCAAGATAATCTGCCAAATCCTTTAAGTAAGCCTTGTTATCCCCATTGGCAATATTAGTTGTTGCTCTGGAAATACTGTGAAGCGCTATATATTCAGAAACGGATAAATCTGTAAATAAAGCATGAGCTTTATCTTTATTTATTAAGTATTTGTGGTAGGTCAATTCATAGGCCAGCTTCGCCACTTCATTTTTATCTTTAAATTTATTCATGTATACCTCCGTTCAATGAAAAGCCTTTGTCATTCAGCCGAATTATTATAGTTTCTTATGTTGTTTGTAACACGCTTGATGTAATAGTTAAATGCAGTTCGTTCAGCTTCAGTAAAATTTCCGGTCAGAATTTCAAAGAATTTGCTCTGAGCCTTTCTCCCGTCTTCAATGATTTTTAACGCACTGTCGCAAACTCTCAAATGAACGGAACGATGGTTGCCGTCAACATGCTGCCCGATAATCAGCCCTCTTTCCTGAAGCGCTCTTGCAGCCATAGATACAGAAGATTTTGTCATACGGCGTTTTTCAACAATATCTGTAGCCGTATCCTTTTGCGGATTGTTGGCTAAAAACAAAAGCACAACCATTTCTGCCTGAGTCATATCATATTTATCGCACAGCGGTTCAATCATTGTCTGGTACAGCTCTTTGCTGATAAAAACATTTTCCAATAAATTATACATAAGAACTCCTTGAATTATGCAAATTAAATTGTTCAAAACTGAACAGTTCAATTATATACCATTTTATTATAAAATGCAAGCAGCAATAAAAAATTTTCCTTCAAGACAAAATTTGGCTTTATCAAATGTGGAACAAAAAAATTTTTATACACATACAATGGTAATAGGCAAAGACCTAAATCATTTTTAAGGAGGATTTTTTATGGCTGAGGAAAAGCTTACAGGTTCTTTCGGTTGTAAAGAAAAAGTCTGCATTCAAACAGATAAAATATATGATTCATGCAGAAGCAAGGAATGCATAGAATGTATGAGAGTGTACTTAACGGAAACAGGACAGGAAATCGTTGACAGAGCGATTGATGTTAAATGCCGCAAATCAGAAGTGATATGGGTATTCAGCGATGTGGAAAAAATGCCCTTCAACCGCGGCTATTACACTGTTGACCTTAACTTCTTCTTCCGCATTACCCTTGATGTTTACACGGGCATTTCACGCCCCACACAGGTTGAGGGCGTTGCTAGCTTCAACAAGAAGGTTGTTTTATTCGGAAGCGAAGGCAGTGCAAAAATATTCACCTCTAAATACAAGGAGGATAGCTTTGACCCCCAGCTTTGGCAAAAAACAAACATGCCAAAAGCGGTGGTGGAAGTTGTTGACCCAATATGTTTGGGGGTAAAGGTTGCAGATCCCGGAGATAACTGCTGCAAGTTCAGTGATGACGATATGGATGTGAGCAACATTCCCGATTGCGTACGCCGTGTGTTTGAGGACAGATTTGTAAATTGCCCCGAAACACAACACAGAGTATATGTTTCAATAGGCTTGTTCACAATAATCAAGCTTCAAAGAAATGTTCAGCTTCTTATTCCTGCGTACGATTTTTGTATTCCAGAAAAAGAATGTGTTGCAAGCACCCCTGACGACCCCTGTGAAATGTTTGCAAATATCAACTTCCCCGTTGATGAATTTTTCCCACCTGTTGAGGACTGCATGACAGACAAAATGAACGGCTGCTGCAGCGAAGAGGACAATGATTTAGATTAAATCAAATGGGCTGTTTAAAAACAAACTAAAGTTTTTAAACAGCCCGTTTTAATGGGATAGGAAAAATTGTTCAGAATGGAAAAACTGAGCCAAAGCCAAAGGCTTTGGGTTACCCGAAGGCGAAGTTTTTTCATAGCAAGAAAATATTAAATAAATAAATTTTTTAATTTACATCCCATTTCTTCTGTTTTTTATATTATTACTCCACCGTCAACTTCCAAAATCTGCCCTGTTATAAATGAGGCTTCCTCTGACGCAAGAAACAGTGCCGCTGAGGCAACCTCCTGAGGCTTCCCTGCACGACCCAGAGGTGTTTCTTCAAAAAATGCCCTTGCATCCTCCTCGGAAATATTTTTATTCATATCCGTATCAATAAAGCCCGGAGCTATGGCATTGACTCTTATTCCCGATGGGCCAAGCTCCTTTGCAAGAGCTTTTGTAAAAGCAATTACCGCACCCTTTGATGCACTGTAGCAGCTTTCGCAGGAAGCTCCGGACACGCCCCAAACAGAGGAAATATTTATAATACTTCCGCTTTTTTTACCAATCATTTCCTTAAGTGCGTATTTACACATGAGAAAGGTGCCTGTGACATTTGTGGAAAACACCTCGTTCCACTCTTCAAGAGATATATCCGTAACAAGGTTAAAGCGGCTTATTCCCGCATTGTTTACCACAACATCAATTTTCCCAAAGGCTTCAACGGTTTGGCGTATTGCCCTTTCGGCTTCAGCTTCTATTGATACATCGCCTTGAACCAAAACACTGCCCTTAAGCTCCTTTGCAAGCTCCAGTGCTTCCTTTTCGCTTTTATTATAGTTTATTGCCACATTATATCCTGCATGATAAAATTTTCTTGCAATTTCACACCCGATACCCCGTGACGCACCCGTTATCAAAACAGTTTTATTCATTGTAATTCCTACTCTTTTATATATTCAAGGGCATCGCCCAAGGTTTTTACTGCCACAAGCTGTATTCCGTCACATTTATCTAATGAGCCGAGGCAGTCAAAGGGCAGCATACACCTTTTAAATCCCATTTTCTTAATTTCTGCAACTCTCCGTGCCGCCTGTGTTACGGTTCTTATTTCACCTGTTAATCCCACTTCTCCGAAAAAAGCCATGTCCTCAGGCAGGGGCTGATTTCTGAAACTTGACGCTATTGCACAGACTATGGCAAGGTCTGCAGCCGTTTCGTCAAGGCGAATTCCTCCCGTTACATTTACATAGGCGTCATGGGTGCCGATATTTAAACCCACACGCTTTTCAAGCACCGTCATAAGAAGTGTTACCCTGTTATAGTCCACACCCGACGCCATTCTGCGGGGCATTGAAAAGCTGCTTGATGAAACAAGTGCCTGTATTTCCGCAAGAATGGGGCGTGTTCCCTCAACAGAGCAGACTACGGCACTTCCCGGTGCCTTTGTGGGGCGGCCTGAAAGGAGCATGAGTGATGGATTTTTTACATCTATCAGCCCCTTGTCCGTCATTTCAAAAACACCTATTTCATTTGTGGATCCGAACCTGTTTTTTACGGCACGGACTATACGATAGCTTTGGTGGCGTTCACCTTCAAAATAAAGCACGCAGTCAACCATATGCTCAAGCACCCTGGGTCCGGCAATAGAGCCTTCCTTGGTAACATGACCCACAATAAAGAAGGTAATCCCATTGCCTTTTGCTATTTCCATAAATTTCATGGTGCATTCTCTTACCTGCCCTACGCTTCCCGGTGATGAAGTAAGCTCTTCGGAATAGAAGGTCTGGATTGAATCGGCAATAACATAATCGGGCTTTATCTTTTCTATTACGGAAAGTATGGTGCCAAGGTCAGTTTCATTTAAAACAAGAAGATTATTTGATAAAGCTCCCAATCTGTCGGCACGAAGCTTTATCTGTTTATCCGATTCTTCCCCGGAAACATAAAGAACCTTCTTGTTGGCAGAAACATTTTTTGCCACTTGCAAAAGAAGCGTTGATTTACCTATTCCCGGTTCGCCGCCGCACAGTATAAGGGAGCCTTTTACAATTCCGCCGCCGAAAACCCTGTTCAGCTCTTGTGAACCGCTGCTTTCCCTTTCACCCTCAGAGGTTGAAATTTCCGTAATCAAAACGGGAGCCGCCTGTTTTGATACCTTGGGTGCCGCACTTGTTTTCACTATATTCTCTTCCACCATGGAATTCCATGTTCCGCACATGGGGCATTTGCCCATCCATTTTGCAGATTCATTTCCGCATTCGCGGCAAACAAAAATTGTTTTGTTCTTCAATTTTTTCATCCCTCTTTAGGTATAAACTCTGGGCACTCGCTTTCCTATTGTGCAAATGATTTCATAATTTATCGTTTGGGCGTGCTTTGCAACCTCATCAACAGTGATTTCACCTTCGCCCTGCTTTCCGAAAAGGATGATGGTATCTCCTGTTTTTACATTATCAATATCCGTAACATCTACCATAAGCTGATCCATGCAAACACGGCCTATTATAGGCGCATATGCCCCGTTTATCAAAACCCTGCCCTTGTTTGAAAGAAGCCTCGGATAACCGTCGGCATAGCCTACGGGCACTGTTGCAACACGGATTGTACCCTTTGCGGTAAAGGTTCTTCCGTAGCTTACCGTATCGCCCTTGTGAATTTCCTTAACATAGATAACCTTTGAAATAAGCTGCATTGCAGGCTTCAGGCAAAGGCTTTCCTTCTTTACTTCATCTGAAGGATAAAGCCCGTACACAATAATTCCCGCACGCACCATATCAAGTCTTAAATCGGGGTAATCCATTATTGCGGCACTGTTTGAGGCGTGCCTTATTCTGATATTTACGCCTTTTTTCTCAAGAGCATCAAGAAAATCCGAAAACCGCTTCGCCTGAAGATTTGTAAAACTCCTGTCTGCTTCATCAGCAGTTGCAAAATGGGTGAAAACACCCTCCAAATCAATATTTTCCAGCTTTGAAATGCGTTTGATTACCTCTGCATTTTCTTCATTGCACCCAAAGCCTATACGGCACATTCCCGTATCTACAGCAATGTGAACAGTTGCCGTTTTTCCCATTTTCCGTGCTTTTTCGGAAAGCTCTCTCGCATCTTCATAGGTAAACACAGTCAGTGTTATATTATTTTTAAGTGCTCTCTCAAAGCACTCCGGAGAGCAGTAGCCCAGCATCATTATTGGCTTTTTTACGCCGTTTTTACGCAGAGCCTCCGCCTCCTCAATTATTGCAACGGCAAAATAATCGGCATATGGCTCTAAAACCGCCGCAACCTCCGCCGCACCATGGCCGTAGGCATCTGCCTTTATTACGGGCATTACCTTAACGCCCTCTGGAATCATCTTTTTTATATTTATAATATTTTGCTTCAGCGCAGATGTATCAATCTGCGCGCACATACGCATAGCACTGTCCATAGCTTACCTCCGCCTAATGCCTCAAAAAACTGCTTTTTACAGATGCAGGGTTTCGCCGCTTTTTACGCAGTAAATCTTATCTTTATTCTGGAAGTATAAATCCATTGAGCTTAAATTCATACAAGCATCACCCTCTGCATTGAATCTAAGCTTTTTATATGCCTCACAATAGTCATAAATTTCAACATTT
The DNA here is from genome assembly GCA_036307325.1 of Clostridia bacterium. Taxonomy (GTDB): domain Bacteria; phylum Bacillota; class Clostridia; order UMGS1883; family UMGS1883; genus UMGS1883. The sequence continues at coordinate 13,398 of JAXJXW010000034.1, read as the reverse complement.
GTTGCGTACCAAATATCATCATGGCCGCCCATTTTCTTTCCGAACTGTTCAATAACCTCCCAGTTATTGTCGCTTACAAATTCATAGCTGTGACCCCAAAGATAAAAAAGCTTTGCAGGGGTGTATGTGGCAATTGTTGTGTTTAAAAACCTGTCGCAAAGCTCCATAAGCCTCGGATTTATATGGCGTGCCGTTCCTTTAAGGCGAAGCCAGTCCTGAGGAAGATTAAAGCTTTCATCACACTCAGTGGTTCTTGCATAACAAATTCCGCAGCTTTTGAGAATATCTACAATGGAATCATTATATATTCCGCAGGGATATGCCATGCCTACGGCTATGTTCCCGAAATATTTTTCAATATTTTCTCTATCCTTCATTACCTCATGGGTAAGCTGAACGGGTGTAAGCTGTTCAGGGAAACAATGGGTGAGCGTATGTACCGCAAGCTCATGCCCTGAACCTATATAAAGCTCCTTTGCCTGCTCAACCGACATTCTGCGGAAAGGGTCACGGTCTGCCCTTGTTTCTTCAAGCAAAAGCCCTGAATTTATATTAAATGTACACTTCAGCCCATATTTTTTTAGAATAGATACAAGTGTGATGTCCGCTTCAACAGCGTCATCATAGCTGAGTGTAACAGCCTTTGTTTTTCCTTGCGGAAATCTGATTGCCGTCATAATACTACCCCCTGAAAACCTCTTTATTCTCCACAATATATGCAACCCAGCTTGCAAGTGTAAACAATGCACTTATCCATATGAAAATTGCCGCCTGCTCTATGAAGAGCATGGAGAAGATAAGTGCAAAAAGCTGCACATTTGTCTTTATTTTTCCCCACATTGAAGCCGCAATAACCTTTCCTTCCGCCACTGCAACAACACGCATACAGGTGACGAAAAATTCACGGGATATAATAATCATGGGTGCCCATAGGGAAACCTTGCCAAGAGCAATAAAAGCCAAAAGCGCACCGAATACAAGGAGCTTGTCAGCCAGTGGGTCCATGATTTTTCCGAAGGCGGACACAAGATTATACTTTCTTGCAATATATCCGTCAAGAAAATCGGTAAATGAGGCTATTGCAAAAACCACAAGCGCCCAAATATTATAACCCATCATTAAAAGAGCCATTGTAATGGGCACCATTATAATCCTTGCAACAGTAAGCTTATTTGGTAAATTCATTTTCATCCAACCTTTCCTCTCCATAAAGATCATATTCATCTGCGTCTTTTATTTCAACAAGCGCAAAATCACCGATTTCTAAATCGCGATGCGCCGCAAAATACACCTTTGGGTCAATTTCAATGCTTTCGCCGCCACTTCTTCCAAAATAGAAGTTATCTTCAAAGCCCTCTGCCACAACTTCAATGGTTTTACCAATCATGGCTTGATTTCGCTTGAGAGATATTTTTTGAGACAGCTCCAACACTGCATCACGGCGTGCTTCCTTTACATTTTCCTCAAGCTGACCATCCAGCTTTGCAGCCGGAGTACCCTCCTCACAGGAATAGGCAAATGCGCCCACTCTGTCAAACCTTACCTCTTGCAAAAACTCAAGAAGCTCATCAAATTCTTCCTGAGTTTCACCGGGAAACCCTGCAATTATACTGGTTCGCAGTGTGATTCCGGGAATATTTTCCCTGAGCTTTTTTATGAGTTCTTCAATGCTTTTTCTGTCGGTGCGTCTTCCCATTCTTTTTAAAACACTGTCACTTCCGTGCTGAACGGGTATATCAAGATATTTAACGATTTTTTCTTCGTTTTTAATTGTTTCTATGAGCTTATCATCTATTTCTTCGGGATAACAGTAATGGACACGAACCCATTTAACGCCTTCTATGGCACAAAGACTTTTAAGAAGCTCGGAAAGCTTTTTTTCGCCGTATAAATCAATTCCGTAGCGTGTGGTATCCTGCGCCACAACAATTATTTCCTTCACCTCGTCAGCTGCAAGGGAGCGTGCTTCCTCCAATATATCCTCTATTTTTCTGCTTCTGTATCTTCCCCTTATATAGGGTATTGCACAATATGTGCATCTGTTGTCACAGCCCTCGGCTATTTTTAAATATGCAACATGGCTTTGCGTTGTTCTTATTCTGGGCAAATGCTCCTCTACAGAGTCATCTATTCCTTTTATAAGGGATATTTTTTTGCCCTGCAAGCCTTCCTTCACCGCCGTCAGAATTTCATCAATTGCAGTTGTACCCACCATTATGTCAACCTCAGGCAGCTCGTCACGCATTTCGTTGTAATATCTTTGGACAAGGCATCCGCAGGCCACAAGCAGCTTGCAGCTTTGTTTCTTATAATCTGCCATTTCCAATATTGTATCAATTGACTCCTGCTTTGCACTTTCAATAAAGCCGCAGGTATTTATTATAATTACACTTGCTTTTGAAGGGTCATTTACAAGCTCAAACCCATTTAAAGCAAGAATGCCCATCATATTTTCAGTATCACAAAGGTTTTTGTTGCAGCCAAGGGACACAAACCCAACCGTTATTGCCAAATCGTTCACTCCTCAAAATTCGTCATCTGGTATTATATCTTCAAAGGAACACACTTCGTTTATTGCGCCCCGAATTTGTGACGGGGAAAACCCGCGCCTTGCAAAATATGAAAAAATGCGGGAGCGTTCCTTTAAATTGCCAAGGTCGGAATTTTTAAATCTTTTCTTAATTTCCTCTGCGATAACGCTTCCTTCCTCGCAAATGTTTTCCTCAATTGCGGCGTCTGCAATTTCACGGGGAATGCCACGGCGCATAAGCTCTGAAAAAATCCTGCTCTTTCCCCATTTTTTTATATTGACGCAGTCTGTGCAAAAGCTTTTTGCATATTTTTCATCATCAATATATTTATATTCCTTCAAAAATTCAACAGTTTCTTCAATTTCCGTTTCTTCATAGCCCTTTTCCGAAAGCCTGTCTCTCAGTTCCTTTTCCGTTCTGTCCTTAAAGGATATGAGCTTAAGGGCACTGTCTTTACAGTTAATCATCTAAAAACTCCATAAACACAAGATTTGCAAGGTCTGTTCCCCGAAGAGTAAGGCGCAAATATCCGTCGGATATTTCAAGAAGGCCTTTTTTTATAAGGGGCTGTACTCTGTCTTCAAACTCACCGTTATACCTTATCCCCTCTGTCATTCTCAGCCCCAGCATAAAAAGCTCAAGCTGCCTTTCACGAGGAGATATTTCCGTTATATTTTCATAGCACGGCTGATTTTGTATATATTTTTCTATATCGCACACATTATTAAACCTTTTCAGGTTTTTAAAGGAATGGGCCCCTGCGCCGATTCCCGTATATTCATAATCCTGCCAATAATGAAGATTATGCACGCTTTCAAAGCCCTTTTTGGCAAAGTTTGAAATCTCATAGCGGTTAAGCCCCATACTGCCAAGCCTTTCCCCTGCATAATAGTAAAGCTCTCTCTCACTGTCCTCGTCACACAAATCAAGCTCCATATTATAAAAGGGTGTGTTTTCCTCCACAATCAGTGAATAAGATGAAACATGGGGCGGATTTATCCTTTCAATTTCGTCAAGAGAGTGCCCCAGGCTTTTTTTCGTTTGCTTTGGAATTGCCAGCATAAGGTCAAGGCTGAAATTTGAAAAGCCTGCATTTTGAATATCATAAGCTGCCCTGCGTGCATCGGCTGAATTGTGAATTCTCCCAAGAGCTTTAAGCTCATCATCATTAAAGGACTGAACCCCCAGGCTTATTCTGTTAACGCCCGAAGCGTAAAGCCTTTTGAGCAAATCGCCGCCGACGGCACCGGGATTTGCCTCAACGGTAAATTCGTAATTATTTTTAAGAGAAAATCTTTCCCTGAGTGCATCAACTATTCTTAGCAGATTATCCCCTAAAGCAGTAGGCGTACCGCCGCCGATATAAATTGTTTCAACCTCATGGGGCGCAGTTTTGTTTATTTCATTTATCACTGCCCGTGTATAATCATCTGCAAGAGAAAGGTTGCAAACTGAGAAAAAGTCACAGTAAAGGCACTTTCTTTTGCAAAAGGGAATGTGCACATAAATCATATCAATCAAGCTTCAGGACAGACATGAACGCCTCCTGGGGAAGCTCAACACTGCCTACCTGCCTCATACGCTTTTTGCCTTCCTTCTGCTTTTCAAGCAGCTTTTTCTTTCTTGTTATATCGCCGCCGTAGCACTTTGCAAGCACATCCTTGCGAAGTGCTTTTACGGTTTCACGGGCAATAACCTTTCCCCCGATAGCCGCCTGAATGGGAATTTCAAAAAGCTGGCGGGGAATTGTTTCCTTAAGCTTTTCGGCAATTCTTCTGCCACGGGCATAGCTTTTTGAGGAATGGACAATAAAGCTCAGCGCATCAACCACATCGCCGTTAAGAAGTATATCAAGCTTTACAAGGTCACTTTTAACATAGTCCGACATTTCATAGTCAAAAGACGCATAGCCGCGGCTTCTGCTCTTTATAGCATCAAAGAAATCGTATATAATTTCATTAAGGGGAAGCTCATAATGAAGATTTGTTCTTTCGGAATCAAGATATGTCATTCCGTTATACACACCTCTCCTGTCCTGGCAAAGCTCCATAATAGCACCCACATATTCCCCCGGAACAAAAATATTTGCCTTGACAAATGGTTCCTCCATATAGTCAATTTCAGAGAGAGGCGGAAGGTTTGTGGGATTTGCAACCTCCACAACCTCGCCCGATGTTTTGTGCACCTTATATACAACGCTGGGAGCAGTTGTAACAAGGTCAATATTAAATTCTCTTTCCAGCCTTTCCTGGATAATTTCCATATGAAGAAGCCCCAGAAACCCGCATCTGAAGCCAAAGCCCAGTGCGGCACTTGTTTCTGCCTCAAAGGAAAGGGATGCATCATTAAGCTGAAGCTTTTCAAGGGCATCACGAAGGTCACCGTATTTTGCCCCGTCGGCAGGGTATATACCGCAGTAAACCATTGGATTAACCTTGCGGTAGCCTGCAAGAGGCTCTTTGGCAGGATTTGCAGCGTCAGTTACCGTGTCGCCCACCTGCGTGTCACGCACCGTTTTTATACTTGCCGCAATATATCCAACCTCACCTGCACGGATTGACTTTGAGGGGACCATTTCCTTTGCCGACAGGTACCCCGTTTCAACCACATCAAACTCACCGCCCGTTGCCATAAAGCGAATACGCATACCGGGGCGGATTTCTCCCTCCTTCATTCTCACATATACGATAACGCCCTTATAGGAATCATAATATGAATCAAATATCAACGCACGGGGAGGCAAAGCTATGTCCCCTTCAGGTGCGGGGATGTTCTTTACAATATATTCGGGAATCTCCTCAATATTAAGCCCGTTTTTCGCACTTATTCTTGGCGCATCCTCCGCAGGAATGCCTATAACATCTTCTATTTCCTTTGCAACCTCGTCAGGGCGGGCACTGGGTAAATCAATTTTATTGATAACGGGAAGTATCTCCAAATCATGGTCAAGGGCAAGATATGTGTTGGCAAGGGTTTGCGCCTCAATCCCCTGAGATGCGTCAACAACCAAAAGAGCACCCTCGCAGGCGGCAAGAGAACGGGAAACCTCATAGTTAAAGTCAACATGCCCCGGCGTGTCAATCAGGTTAAGGACATAATCCTCCCCGTCATTTGCCTTATAATTGAGCCTTACGGCACGGGCCTTTATGGTTATTCCCCTCTCACGCTCAAGCTCCATGTTATCAAGCATTTGCTGCTGGATTTCACGGTTCTCCACCGAGCCTGTCATTTCAAGCAGTCTGTCGGCAAGAGTGCTTTTACCGTGGTCTATATGTGCAATAATACAAAAATTTCTTATATTTTTCTGCATAAAACTAAAACTCTGCTCCTCATCTGAAATGTCCTGATTTTATTAAGGCTTATTATAGCATATATTTAAGCAAATGGAAATACTTTTTTGAAATTAAATATAAAGTTGTTTAAGAAGCTGTATTTCCTTCTCGTAGCCGTCAAGCTCATTGGGTGTTTCCAGAATAAACGGCAGATTTCTGAGACTGGGGTGATTGATTATTTTTCCGAAGGCTTCCGTGCCTATTGAGCCTTCGCCTATTTTTTCATGCCTGTCCTTATGGCTTTCAAAGGGATTTTTGGAATCGTTAAGATGTATTGCCTTAAGCCTTTCAAGCCCCACCGTTTTATCAAAGCTTTCCAGCACATCATCAAGATTATTTACAATGTCATAGCCTCCGTCATAAACATGGCAGGTGTCAAGGCATACGCCGATTTTATCACTCAGCCTTACACGGTCAATTATTTGGCGAAGCTCCTCAAAGCTTCTGCCTATTTCACTGCCCTTCCCTGACATTGTTTCAAGAAGCACCGTTGTGTGCATATTCTCTGTAAGCACAATGTTTAACAAGGTGCTTGTAAGCTCTATTCCCACCTGTGCACCCTGCCCCACATGGCTTCCCGGATGAAAATTATACAAATTCCCCGGAACATACTCCATGCGCTCCATATCCTCCTTGAAAATACGCAGTGCAAGGTCACGCACCTTTTCGTCAGCTGACGACGGATTCAGCGTATACGGTGCATGGGCAACAATAGGTGCAAAGCCGTTCTCCTTTGCGGTTTCGTGAAATTTTTTAATGTCGGCTTCATCAATATCCTTCGCACCGAACCCCCTTGGGTTGCGTGTGAAAAACTGAAATGTGTTTGCGCCTATTTTCAAGGCTTCCTTCGCCATATGGTTGAAGCCTTTTGAGGCTGAAAGGTGACATCCGATTTTTAGCATAGTCATTTCTCCTTTAAAAATTTATTGATTTTTTCTCCTTCGGGCAGTATAATATTAACCAACACAAAACAAAAGAGGTGTTCCCATGAAGAAAGTTTCCGCAAAGGCTTTTGCAAAAATAAATCTTTCATTGGATGTTCTCGGCAAGCGCGAAAACGGTTATCATGATGTTTGCATGGTAATGCAAAGCGTTTCTGTTTTTGATATTGTCACGGTAAGTGAAACAAGCCACAATATAGAGCTTTCCACAAATCTGCCGTATCTTCCTCTGGATTCAAACAACCACGCCTATAAGGCGGCGGAGGAATTTTTTAAATATACGGGCATAAAGGGCGGCGTCAAAATTGATATTTCAAAGCGCATCCCCGTGGGCGCAGGGCTTGCAGGGGGAAGCAGTAACGCTTCGGCAACCCTTAAGGCACTTAATACCCTTTTCGGTGCAAAGCTTTCTCTTAAGGAGCTTTGCAAAATAGGCTTAAAAATCGGTGCTGATGTTCCCTACTGTATTTTAGGCGGAACACGCCTTGCCGAAGGGATTGGCGAAAAGTTGTCTCCCCTTCCGAAAATGCCCAAATGCAGCATTGTTCTGGTTAAGCCCGCATTTTCAATATCCACAAAATCCGTTTATGAAAAAATAGACGGCTGCACAAATATAAAGCATCCCGATACTGCCGCACTTATTAAAGGGCTTGAAGAACAAAGCCTTACAAAAATATGCGGTGCAATGGGAAATGTTCTGGAGGAAGTGAGCGTCACAGAGCATGCCATTATTTCAGAAGCCAAAAGAGACCTTGTGAATTTTGGTGCGCTGAACGCTCAAATGAGTGGAAGCGGACCCACGGTTTTCGGTATTTTTACAAATATTGACGATGCAAGAAAAGCAAAAAATGAATTGTGGGGAAAATACAAAACCGTATATATTTGTTCCCCTGTATAATTTTTTTATTTTAAGCCAATACTTTCATACAGAGGTGTTGACTTATGAAAAAATTTATATCTTTAGCAGTTATAACAGTTATTGCAGCACTGCTGCTTCTTAATTTTTCCATGGATGTAAACTCATCACTTTCACAGGGCATTGTGCGCCTCCATGTTATTGCAAACAGTGACAGTGACGGTGACCAGTTAATCAAGCTCAAGGTTCGTGATGCCATTTTAAAGCAGGCAAATGCCGAATTCACCAAAAAGAGTGAAGTGGCAACGCAGCTTGATTCATATAAGCAAATTGCCGAAAGCGTCATCCGTGAATGCGGCTGTGATTATGCCGTAGATGTTCAGTACGGCAATTTCAAATTCCCTACCAAGCACTATGACAACATTTCCCTTCCTGCGGGAAATTATGACGCAGTCCGTGTTATAATCGGCGACGGAAAGGGGCAAAACTGGTGGTGCGTTCTGTTTCCGCCACTATGCTTTGTAGACGGAACCACAGATGATTCCGACGCCGCAAAAAAAATGCGGTCGATGCTCAGTAATTCCGAATATGATATAATAACCGCCAAAAGTAAAGACGGCAGTGTGCCTGTCAACATCAAATTTAAAATAGTCGAGGTTTACGGAAAGCTCAGCGGCCGGGATAAGGTTTACGCCAAGGCGGAGGGGAAGAGCTTTTAACAAAACCCCATTTACGAAAGGATAAAAACTATGAGAATGAGAACCAGAAGCCACCTTGCGGAAAGAACCGAGGCGTGCCGACACATGATGATTGAAAGCTTTGATGAAGAAGCCGGTATGGGGAGCACCTCTTCCCCTTTACATATTGAAATCGGCTGCGGAAAGGGCAAATTTATCGCACAGACGGCTGCGCTTAACCCTTCTGTCCGCTACATTGCCGTTGAAAAGGTGCAGAATGTACTTGTTCTGGCAATGGAAAAGGTGAAAAATCTCAACCTTTCAAATGTTCGTTTTATGCGCGGGGATTTTTCCGTTTTAAGCGAAAGCTTCCCCGATAAGTCCGTTGACAGAATCTACCTTAACTTCAGCGACCCGTGGCCCAAAAAGGGAAATGCCAAAAGAAGGCTCACCCACGGGGGGTTTCTTGAAATATACAAAAGAATACTCAAGGATGACGGGGAAATTTTCTTTAAAACGGATAACAGAGCGCTTTTTGATTTTTCTCTGGAATCCTTCCCTGAAAACGGGTTCTCCCTTTCCTGTGTAACCTTTGACCTGCACGCTGAAGGCTGCGAGGACAACATATGCACGGAATATGAGGAACGCTTCAGTGCCCAGGGTGTACCCATTTGCCGCCTTGTGGCAAAAAAGCTGCTGCCCTGAGGGCTGTTTTCCTGTCTATGACTATAGCATAATCAGCTCTTTTTTTCAACCGTATTTTACGGAAAAAGACTATAAATTATTTTACTCTATATTGACAGATATGCATTTTTTGGGGTATAATACAATCGTATTCAAATAAAGGGAGGTTAAATATATGGCAATAAAAAGTGAAAACATAAATGGTGACATTGTTATATCAAATAATGTAATTGCCAATGCGGCAGGACTTATTGCTACAAGCTGCTACGGGGTTGTGGGAATGGCTACCCGCAGTACAAAAGACGGTATAGTAAGCTTGCTTAAACCTTCAAATCTTTCTAAAGGAATTAAGGTAAGCGTAAATGAAAACGATGTAGTCGTTGATATGTATATAGTAGTGCAATACGGCGTTAATATCAATTCCGTTTGCGAAAGTATTATGCATCGTGTAAAATATGACCTGTCCGAGCTTATCGGAATGGAAGTTAAAGAGGTCAATGTTTTCGTTGAAAGCATAAGAGTTACTAATGCATAACATATTGGAGGCTTATTATGACTAAAGTTATAGATGCGCCGCTTTTCGCAAAAATGATAATTTCCGGTGCAAACAATCTCAGCAATAACAGAGAGCTTGTGGATTCTCTCAATGTGTTCCCCGTTCCCGACGGCGATACGGGCACTAACATGTCACTGACCTTCATCAGTGCCGCACGGGCAATTGAAGGCTGTGATTTTAATTCGGTAACCGAGGTTGCAGATGTTGTTGCCAAAGCCACACTCAGAGGGGCCAGAGGAAACTCCGGCGTTATACTCTCTCAGATTTTCCGCGGTGTTTCCAAAAAGCTTAAGGGATGTAAGGATATAAATGACCTTATGCTCCGTGAGGCTCTCCGCGGCGGAAGCGATACTGCTTACAGTGCGGTTATGAAACCTACGGAGGGTACTATTCTCACAGTTATCCGTTCACTTGCCGAAACGGCTGAAGCCTCTCTTGAAACGGACATTTTCCGTTTGTTTGAGATTACACTTTCAGGCGGAAACGAAGCCCTTAAAATGACTCAGCAAATGCTTCCCCAGCTTCAGCAGGCAGGCGTTGTAGATGCGGGCGGTCAGGGCTTGATATTTATATTGGAAGGCTTTTACAAGGCTCTGTGCGGGGAAGAGGTTGTACTTACAGGCGATGCACCTGCGGCACCGGGGCGTACGGCACAAAGCACAATAAAAACCGAAGATATAAAATTCGCTTACTGCACTGAGTTTATTATAAATAAATACAACGCAAAAACCTCCTCGGCAAAAATGCGCAGTGCCATTGAGCCAAAGGGCGATTGTATGCTTGTTATTGACGAGGATGACATCGTAAAGGTTCATATTCACACAAACCATCCGGGCTTTGTGCTTGAGCAGGCGGTAAAAATCGGGGAGCTTGTAAATATTAAAATTGAAAATATGAAGGAGCAGCATACCGATATTGTAGGCGGTGCAAGTGAGGCCTCCAAGGTAAAAAAAGAGAAAAAGCCTCTTGGCGTTGTTGCAGTGGCAAACGGCGAAGGTCTTGAAAAAACCTTCCGTGAGCTTGGCGTTGATGTTATTATTCGCGGCGGGCAAACCATGAACCCCAGCACTGACGATATTTTAAATGCCGTTGAAGAAGCATGCGCCGAAAGCGTAATTGTTCTTCCCAACAACAAAAATATTATCCTTGCCGCACAGCAGGTGTGCGACATCTCCCAATCTCAGGTTAAGGTGCTTGAAACAAAGTCAATACCTCAGGGCATTGCGGCTATGATGGCTTTCAGCGCACAAAACGATATTGACGCTAACTTTAACAAAATGCAGCGTGCCATAGAAAATATAAAAAGCGGCAGTATAACCCATGCCGTTAAGGACACCGAGATTGACGGAAAGGAAATTCACGAGGGTGACATTATCGGCGTTTACTCCGGAAGCATTGTTTCCGTTGATACACAAATAAACAGTGCGGCAGTTTCCCTTATTGACGAAATGGCTGACGAAGACAGTGAAATTATCACAATCTATTTCGGAAGTGATATAACACAGGAGGATGCCTCCCATCTTTCAGCCATTGTTGAGGAAAAATACCCTGATGCCGAGGTATATGTTTCAAACGGCGGTCAAAGCGTTTATTATTACATTATTTCCATAGAATAAGGTTATAATTATGAGGCTTGAATTAACAAAAGTAAGCATTATAAAAGGAATAGGCGATGCCAAGGCGAAGCTGCTGCTTCGTCTTGGCGTTTCTACTGTGTGGGATTTACTTACATACTTCCCTGCCCGTTTTGAGGACAGAAGCGTTGTCAAAAAAATATTTGACCTTGAAAACGGCGAAACCGCATGTGTGAATGCAACGGTAATTGCGCCCCCTCAGGAGCATTTTGTACGCAAGGGTATGACATATTATAAAATGAATGTCCGTGACGACAGCGGGATTATGAGCGTTACCTTTTTTAATAACAAATACATAAAATCTGCGTTCCGCACAGGCTGTGAATACACATTTTTCGGCAAAGTGAGCATTATGGGAAATAAGAAGAGTATGACATCGCCCGAATTTGAGCCATCGGGAAAATACGCTTCAAGCAAGGCTATTGTTCCCATATATTCACTTACAAGCGGAATTACCCAGAAGTTTTTACGCACCGTCATCCGCAGTGCATATGACTCCTGCCATGAGTATATAACTGACCCTATTCCCGCTGACATACTGAGGGAATATTCCCTTTGCCCTCTTGATTTTGCAATAAAAAACATTCATTTCCCAAATGATGAAAATTCCCTGGAAATCGCAAAAAAACGGCTGATTTTTGAGGAGTTTTTCATTCTTCAGACCTCGCTCAGAAAAACAAAGCTTGAGTCGGTTAAGGAAAAGGGGTTTGCGTTTAAAAATACCGATGGGTCTGATTTTTTAAGCTCTCTGCCGTTTTTACCTACAAACGCCCAAAGGCGTGTTATGGAGGAAATTTCCTCCGATATGTCAAGGGGCTTCGTGATGAACAGGCTGGTTCAGGGTGATGTGGGAAGCGGCAAAACCATTGTTGCGGCATATGCCGTTTATCTGTGCCGATTAAACGGCTTCCAAGCCGCCATGATGGCTCCTACCGAAGTACTGGCACGCCAGCATTACAGTGACCTTTCTCCCCTTTTAAGTAAATTCGGCATCACAGGCGCACTTCTTACGGGAAGTACTTCTCAATCAGAAAAAAAGCGCATTTATGAAGCACTTGAAAAGGGAGATATAGATGTTGTTTTCGGAACACATGCGCTTATAACGGACAAGGTAAAATTTAAAAACCTTGCCCTTGCCATAACTGACGAGCAGCACCGCTTCGGCGTAAGGCAAAGGCTGAGGCTTTCACAAAAGGGTGAGCATACCCACACTCTGGTTATGACGGCAACGCCTATTCCCCGTACCCTTGCGCTTATTGTGTACGGCGATATGGACATATCGGTAATTGATGAAATGCCTCCCGGAAGGCAAAAGGTGGACACCTTCTGCGTGGGTGAAAGCATGCGCGGGCGGATATATAATTTTATGCGAAAGGAAATTGCGGCAAATCACCGTGTTTATGTTGTTTGTCCCTCTGTTGAGGAAAACGAAGAGCTTCCCGTTAAATCCGCAACTGAGGTTTTTGAGGAGCTTTCCCGTAAGGTTTTCCCTGATATAAAATGCGACCTTCTCCATGGCAAAATGAAAAATGCCGATAAAGAAAGGGTTATGAACGGCTTTGCAAACGGTGATACAATGCTTTTGGTCTCCACAACCGTTATTGAAGTGGGCGTGAATGTTCCTTCTGCAACGGTTATGGTAATTGAAAATGCGGAAAGATTCGGCTTAAGTCAGCTTCATCAGCTCAGGGGCAGAGTCGGCAGGGGTGACACAAAAAGCTACTGCATTCTTTTTTGCCTTTCCGGAAGTGAAGAAATTAAAAGCCGAATGGAAATCATGGTAAAAAGCAATAACGGTTTTGAAATTTCCGAAAAAGACCTTGCCCTTCGAGGACCGGGAGACTTTTTCGGAACACGCCAGCACGGCATGATACGGCTTAAAATTGCAGATTTAACCCGTGACATTTCCGTGCTTAAGGAAAGCGGAATTGCAGCGCAAAAGCTTCTTGCAAAAGACCCATTACTGGAAAAAGATGAAAATTTTTATATAAAAAGGCGTTGTGAAGCTATGCTGGAAATTTATAAAAGCGTATAGTACAGTTACAGAAAGTTCACAATTATTTGCTTGACCCTAATGAAAAATAATGGTAAAATAATAGATAGAGGCGGTGTAAAAGTTTTTTACACCGCCTAGCCTGACGATTCCAGTTTGAACACCGATTTTGAAAGGTAAATTTCCGATCTATC
>JAXJXW010000033.1:0-9088 GCA_036307325.1 Clostridia bacterium | reverse complement strand
CGCAAATTGTTTGTCAACACTTTTTTAAAACTTTTTTCAAGTTTTTTCGCCGTGCCCAAACCCTTCCGGCGACGCAACGGTGCTTATATTACCACCTTTTATCACACTTGTCAATACCTTTTTGAAAAAAAATTTGAAATTTTTATAAATAATTTGAGAAACAAACAAAAGGAGGGTGTTAATCACAAACGGGCGATTCGTGAATCGCCCGTTAGCGGTCTATGCATTTTTCTAAAGCCCCTCACACAATAAAGTTATCATTGTTATTGTCACTAGGTCTTGTCTGTGCAATAACGCCCAAAGCGTCGCCTATCATTGAAAACAATGCTGCCCATAAATCAAGCTGGGCAGCCGTCATATTGGTTGAAATTGTATTTGCGAGCGCTGCGGCGATTATTGTCAGATTTTCTCCGTTCATGGCGTTACACCTCCGCAGTAGGAAGTAATCCCATTATGAAAAGGTAGCCAAGCGCAGCAAGAAGGATATAGTCGTCACAGCCTTCCAGAACCAGCACAATTATAAGACCCGCAAGAATATAATCATCTTTCTCAAACCCGGAAAGAAGCGTTTTAAGGTCGAGAGGCCTTCTTCGGTTTTTAATAATCGTATTTTCCGCTTTTTCAGGGGGATTTCCTTCAGGAGCTGCGGCATTACCGACGGTATTTCTCTGCCGTCTCGGCGAAGCAGTAAAGGCGTTCATAGTTGTAACACGCATAAATTCACTTCCTTAAAAAAGCTTCAGATCCTTGCCGATTTTGCCCATTTTAACAAGCTTTAAAATGGTAACGGCGCTATCCATATACGGTGCACGCTTTTCACTTAAGAACGGCTTTATTGCCATAAGCAGGTTTGTGCGGTCATCTGAGGCAGAGTTTTTAAGGGCTGAAAGAATGTTGTTTTCCGCCCCTGAAAGCGCCTGACCTTCGGAATTTTCCCCGTTTCCGCCGCCGCCTCCCAAGGAAGCCAGCACGCTTCCTACCTTATTCATTATATCGGGATCCTGCAAAGCTTTTGACAGTTCTTTTTCCAAATCCATTTAAATCACCCTTTTACGCCGAAAATTTCTGCGATTTTCTTCACCGCTTCAGGGTTTTCGGAAAGTGCCGAAATTAAATCACTTTGCTCCTTACTGCTGATTGGAATGGAGTCTATGGTTTCTCCCCGACGCAGCTTTTCCATGGTTTTTTTGCCTTCCTCCGTCTTTATAAAATCCTGCGCTTTTTTTACGGCATCATTCAGCTGCTGCTTATCCATTGAGCGCAGCATGGACATTATATCTTTCATAAAAATCACCCTTTCAGATTACTTCTATTTCAGTATATGAAATGTTGACAGATTTCGTTCTTTATTGTAAAATACTATGCGAGGTGTTTTTATGAGAGCTGTTATTTTGTCAGACAGCCACGGCGATACGGCAAGCTGTGAGCGAGCAATACAAAGCGCAGGCGAAATTGATTTAATCCTCCATCTCGGCGATATTATCCGTGACGCAAACTACCTTGAATCACGCTATTATCCCATACCCGTCAAATCCGTGGCGGGGAACAACGATTTTTTTCACACGGGGGATTATGAGCGTGTTATTGAATTTGACGGGCACCGAATTTTTATGTGCCACGGGCACACGCTGGGTATAAATCGAGGACATGAAAGGCTGATAAGTGCGGCAATGAGAAATAATTGCTCCGTTGCCCTGTACGGTCATACCCACCGTGCATTTTACGAGAAAAATGAAAACGGCATTTTAGTTGTCAATCCCGGAAGCTGCCACAGCCCACGGGGAGGGAGTCCGTCTTTTGCGGTGCTTGAAACAACGGGCAGAGAAATAGACGCCGTTATTGTTGACTGGGTGCTTTAAGGGAGAATAAAAATGGAAGGTAAAAAGGAAATATACCGAGGTCTTGCGGTGGTGAAAAAAAATAATATTCAGACCGTGATTTTCATTGGGGCGGCACTTATTTTGGGTGTAGCTTTAATAAATGTTGCATCACGGCTTCCCTTTGCCGGGTTTATTGATTTAGCCGTTATTGCCTTTCTTGCAGTACTTATTAACAGGGTATTGAAGCAGGGAACCTTTATTGTAACATATGTATTATATGAAGGTGTTCTTCTGGAGTTTACACGCTATGGGCTTATTGAAAAGGAAACGGCACGGTTTACATTGAGCGAGTGCCGTTTTGGCAAGGACTCTATTGTTTTTGAAGGCAGAACATACCCTTTTTATCCCGACGAAGAGCTGAAAAAACTTCTTAATCTGTAAAAAACCTCATATTATTTATGGGGTGATATATATGAACACACTTTTTATTATTCTCGGAGCAATACTTGCGCTGCTTTTTTTTCTTAACATAAAGCCTGCTTCCGAAGTTCTGTGCCGAATAGTATGCGGATTTGCGGTGCTGATAGGCTATAACGCCGTTGCGCCTGCGCTTTTTCTTGTACCAATCGGGATAAACCTTATCTCCGCACTTCTAATAGGCATTTTCGGCGCACCGGGAGCTATTATGCTTTATATTTTTACTTTTATAGCATAAATTAAAGTATTGGGAAGGTATCAGGATGAATTTGTTTAACGCACAATGTAATAAAAAATATCTTGTGAAATCCATCAATGAAGATGAAGGCATTGAAAGACGCCTTGAATCTCTGGGGCTTACAGAGAACTCCACCATTGAGCTTATAAACCGAAAGCGTGGCGGTGCGGCAATAGTCCGCATACGGGGCACACGCTTTGCATTGGGAAGAGAAATATGCGAAGGTATAGAATTGTGGGGTGAAAACACATGAGTGAGGAATTGAATGTAGGTTTTATAGGCAATCCGAACTGCGGAAAAACAACGCTTTTTAACGCTTACACAGGTGCGAAGCTTAAGGTTGCCAATTGGCCCGGTGTTACCGTGGAAAAAAAGGAGGGCGCATTTTGCTATCACAAGCACAACTACAAGCTTGTTGATTTGCCCGGTATTTACAGTCTCACAAGCTATACAATGGAGGAAAAGCTTTCACGAAGATATATCATGGACGGCGAGGTTGATGTAATAATAAATGTTGCCGACGCAAGCTGTCTTGAACGCAATCTATTCCTTACGCTTCAGCTCATTGAGCTTGGTAAGCCTGTTGTTATGGCACTGAACATGATGGATATTGTGGAGGAAAGGGGCATGGAAATAGACCTGCACAGACTGCCTGAAATGCTGGGCATTCCCGTTGTTCCCGTAAGTGCGAGAAAAAAACGCGGTCTTGATGTTTTAATGCATGCCGTTGCACACCACAAGGATAAGCCCATTGGGGTGCTTGAGCATCAGCACAAATCCACGGAAAGCACACATAAACACAACCATCACAGTGAATATACTCTTGTTTACAGCGACATGATAGAGGACAAAATAGATGCCGTTACGGAAAGGCTTATGCAAAGCGGAAAGCACATTACCAATTACCGCTGGTATGCGCTCAAGGTATTGGAGCATGACAGTGAAATATTGGAGGAGCTTGGGATTGATTTTTCCGATTTGGTTCCCCGCAGTCTTGAAAAAGAAATAATTAACCAAAAATACGACTTTATTGAAGAAGTAATGGATGAGGTTCTTATGAACAAGGACTCAAAGGAGCAGTTTACAGACAAAATTGATGCCGTTTTAACACATCCAATCTTCGGCGTTCCTATATTTTTCTGTATAATGGCACTTGTGTTTTTCCTTACTTTTACAATAGGTGATGCATTGGCAGAGCTTCTTTCCTCGGCACTGGATATATTCAGCGGCAGGGTTGAGGTTCTTCTTGCCGCCCTTGAAGTTTCACCGTGGCTGCAATCGCTGATAATTGACGGTATAATATCAGGCGTTGGTGGAATACTGACATTTTTGCCAAACATATTTATTTTGTTTTTGTGCCTGGCCTTTCTTGAGGACAGCGGCTATATGAGCCGTGTAGCATATGTTATGGATTCAATAATGGGCTATATCGGGCTAAGCGGCAAGGCATTTATACCTATGCTTCTGGGCTTTGGCTGCACCGTCCCTGCGGTGATGGCATCACGGGCACTTGAAGACAGGCGTGACAAGCTTCACACAATACTTATAACACCCTTTATGTCATGCAGTGCAAGACTTCCTATTTATGTTTTATTTTCCCAGATGTTTTTTGCAGATAAGGCAATGCTTGTTGCCTATTCCATGTATATTATAGGGCCGGTTGTTGCGATAATCGCCGCATTGATAATGCGTTTTATGGGTAAAAAGCACAAGAAGCCCGGTCTGTTAATCGAGCTTCCTGAATACAAAACGCCAAATGGCCGCAGTATTATCATTTATGTGTGGGACAAGGTCAGGGATTATCTTACCAAAGCCGGAACAACAATTTTCATTGCGTCAATAATACTTTGGCTTCTCTTAAACTTCAATATGAACGGCCAATGCTCCATGGACAAGAGCTTTGCGTCATACATAGGAAGGGCGATCTCCCCCATAATGGCTCCCATTGGTTTAGGGCAATGGCAAATAGTTGTTGCGCTTATAAGCGGAATTGCCGCAAAGGAGGTTGTTGTTTCAAGCTGCAGCGTTCTTTTCGGTATATCAAGCATCAATTCCGCTGCCGGAATGAAGGAATTTTCAGCCGCCCTGTCGGCAATAGGCTTCGGCAGTCTGAATGCGTACTGCCTGATGCTGTTCTGCCTTCTCTATTCTCCATGTGCGGCGGCAATTGCAACCGTGGGCAGGGAAACACGCAGTGCAAAATGGGCGGCATTCAGCGTTATTTACCAAACGGGCATTGCATGGCTCATATCATTTATTGTTTTTCACATTTTTTAAAACGGATTTTATGTGGCGAAGCGTGTATGCTTCGCCTTTTTCTTTAAGCATTATAAGCCACTGCTCAATCAAATCGCTTGTGTTTTGATTTATAAAGCGATTTGCCTTTCCTCGCTCAAAATATTCAAGAGGATGGCTTTGGGTGTAGTTTTTTCCTTGGTATATTTTGCTTGCTGCCACACGGTCGCAAAACATTTCCGCCACATAATTTACGGGCATTTCCACCGGCATTACACGCTTTTCTACGGGATTATAATCTGTCCAATATTCAAAATGGTGCTTGTTTCTGCCCTTGTGATGAAGCCATGCGGAGCTGTAGCCTTTTTTTGTACGCTCCTGCTCGTTAGGGCTGCGTGTTCCCATATAATTTACAACGCCGGGAATAAATTCCGAGGGCGAATATTTGGAAAGGTCATGCATCAGGCCCTGAAATAAAATTCCTGCCTTGGCGCAGTGGCGTATAACCGCATGGCGGTGGCGTGTTATTGTATAAAAATGGCCGAAAAAGTTTTTAATAAGCATTGATATTACCTCGGAATTAAGATTTATGTTAATTATATTATCACCTCTTTTATTTTTTTTCAATATGTGTTATAATTATTTGAACCAAATTGTATGTTGCGTCTATTACTATATAGAGGAGGTTTTTAAATGAAGGCAGCAGATATTACAAGTCTGGCTGATACATATATGGATGCTGTTTACGGCTTTTGCCTGCATCTTACGGGCAATACATATGAAGCCGAGGAGCTGTGCCAGAATACATTTCTGAAGGCTCTTGAAAGAGCTTCTCACATTGATGAGAACAATAATCCCCGTGCGTATTTGTTTGCAATATCTGTTTCCCTGCATAAAAGCCATAAAAGGAAGCTTGCACGCAGATTTGCCATAGCACCGCAATCTGCCCTTGATGAAACCCTTGCGTCTTCGGAAAGAATTGATGAGGCGGCGGAAAAAAAGGAGCTGCACGCCAAAGTACGCAGCGAGATTGCAAAGCTTGAAGAAAAATTGCGTGTGCCCATTATTTTATACTATTTGTATGACCTTGGGATTTCCGAAATTTCAGCTATTGTAAAATGCCCTGAGGGGACAGTTAAAAGCCGCCTCCATGCGGCAAGAAGCATTTTAAAAAACAATTTGGAGGTGCATGTCAGTGAAATCTGATGAATTTGACCGTTTAATAAAAGATTCTCTTGAATCGGTTTCGCCATCACCGCAAACACGGCAAAAAATAATGGATGCAATAGAGAGAAAACAAAAGATAAGAGCTTTTGTTCGCAGGGCAATCCCTGCCGCCTCCTCCGTTGCCGCCGTGTTTGTATGTGCCGTTCTCGTACTGAACGGATTTGAAGCTTACAACATTGAAAAAAAATACGCCGAGTCTGATATTGAAGAGGTAAAAACGGAATTGACCAATAAGGAAGCCTTGCCCGATACTACAAGCGGAGAGAAAGAGGCGGCTGCCGAAATCAGCGGCAATATTCAAGAGACTGAAAAGAAAAGTACCGTAAGCGCGGCAAAAGCACAAACGCCTTCCCCGAAGGCGGAGGCGAAGGCTTCATCCTTGGAGATTGCAGACCCTTCCGCAAATTCTTTGGAAACCGCCGAGGACACTTTTATTCAAGAGGACTCTGCCGTTAATTCACGAAGCGCAGGAGGCTCTGCCTATGCAAATATCCCAATGGCTTCAGCCTACAGCATGCAGGACTCTGTCGAAGATGTTAACTTGACTGTGAGCATGACGGGGGAGCTATTTAAGTTATTTAACGAGGATTTTGACTACAAAACCGCAATAACGGAAAAAATCAAAGCCCAGTCGCCGCCTGAAGATTTTGAGGGCATTTCGGGCTATGAAAGCTACTGCTTCTCAGCAGACGGTGCACTTATTATTACAATATATGATAAAGACGGAAAAGAATATAATTTTGAAGTTGGTTATATTGAAAACGGTGAACTGAAGGGATGATAAATATGAAAAAGGCGTTATGTTTATTTATTGCACTTACTCTTATTTTTTCCATTTGTGCGCAGGCTCTTGCCTCTGAAAGCTACTCAAAAGAGGTTGAGGCAATTCTTTCATCTGTTTTGGAAAGAATAGGCGATACATCAGAGTATCCTGATTTTTCCGTGGAGAGTTATGAAAACAACGGCGAAAAAACCTATGACCTTAATTGGGAGCTGGAGGATGACGAAAATTATAAATCTATTTTCGTTTCAGTTACGCAAAGTGGAATTATTACTGATTACCGCATTTATGACAGTAATCGGGAATATGCGGAGTTTGACGCTCCCATTGCGGAGAATATTGACGAAAAGGCACTGGAGCTTGTAAACGCTCTCAATCCTTCATTAAAGGGAAATCTGACCTTGGAGCGTGAAAAGGATGAGATTGGGATAGCACTTTCAACAGAGGTAAATTATTCAATCATCCATACCTTCAACGGTATTCCCGTTTTCAATGACGGTGGAGGAGTTTCCGTAAGCCTTGACGGAAGCACTGTTTACAGTTTTCATTTAAACTATACGGAAAACGCCGTTTATCCCCATGGGGCTTCGGCGATAGAAAAGAGCGCCGCACAAGCGGCATTTACCGAAAAAATCGGTATGGAGCTTGTTTATAAGTCATATTATGACTATAAAAAGAAGGATTTTTTAATCTATCCCGCCTATATCATAAAGGACAGCAGTGTTTATATTAACGCCATTACCTCCGAGACCGAAAGCCTTATTTTCAATGAGTTGTATACATATAAGGAGACCGCCGCTGCGGAGGATTATATGGCAAGCAACGGTTCGGGCAGAAGCTTTTCCACCGCTGAGCTTGAAGAGCTTGAAGCCATGGAAAAACTCATTTCCCGCAAGGAAGCCGAAAAGAAAATACTTTCCAAAAGTATTTTAAAGCTATCTTCATCATACAAAGTTACGGATTTCAACTGCTTTAAGAATTTTAACTCTGATTTTATATATTCAATTTCACTTTCTGACGGCAAGAATGAAGCATATGTAATGATGAACGCCGCAGACGGAGAAATTTTAAGCTTCTCAAGGTTTGACAAATCAAACGGGGAAAAGGAGTTTTCATTGTCCGAAAAGAGGGCGCAAAGCACCGCTGATGAGGCAGTAAGTGTGCTTGCACCTGCCAAGGGTGAAGAATATACCCTTGAAACGGCTGAAAACAACTATTTCGTATATAACAGATATGTGAACGGGATAAGGGTTGAAGGCGACAATATTGAAATTGAGCTTGACTCCTCTTACAATGTAAGCGCATATTCCATAAGCTATACCCATAAGGATTTCCCCGCTGCAGATAATATTCTTTCAAGAGAGGAAATTTGCAAAACGCTCTTTGAAAATTATGATTATACCCTTGCATACATAATTGGTGAGGATTACTCTTCCGGAGAGGAACGCACGGTGCTTGTGTATATGCTTGAAAATGGTTCTCCCGTTCTCAATCCTCAAAACGGAAAAGAGCTTAACTATGACGGAACGGAAAAATCTCACAAGGCTCTTCTTGAAGATTACACAGATATAAGCGGCCATTACTGCGAATATGCCGCAAACGCACTGAAAAATTACAATATAGGCTTTGCAGGCGGTGCCTTCTGTCCTGATAAGCCCTTGCTTCAGAAGGAATTTATGGCAATGCTTGTTTCGGCATTTTCCTACGCAAATACGGTTATTTATGACGGTATGGATTACACCGATATATACAAACGGGCGAAAAACATGGGCATTATAACAAATGAAGAAACGGCTATGGAAAGCACTGTTACACGCTTTGACGCAGTAAAGCTTCTCACACGGGCAATGGATTTGGAAAAAATTGCAGAACTTGAGGATATGTTTAACTGCCCGTTTTATGATGTTAGCGAAGGAAAAGGCTATGTGTCTCTCCTTTGGGGGCTTAAGGTTGTAAGCGGAAATTCGGAAAATGCTTTTTCACCCAAACAGGACATGCCAAGAGGACAGGCAGCTGTAATGCTTTATAATGCAATGGCTGCAAGGAGCAAGCTGAACAGATAAGCTTCGGGCATTTTGCACGGCAGGTGTAGAAGCCGAACCGTGAAGATATTTTATATTCTAAATCTGCGAAGCAGATTTCATCCACGAAGTGGATTTCTTCCGTCACAAGACGGATTAAGTTGAAAAAGCGACTTGCCTGTGCAAGTCGCTTTTTCTGGCGTGCTTGAAGGGACAAAGCTGCTTCGCAGCTTTCCTGCTTGACGGCCCAAATCCTTCGGATTTCGGTACCCGTCTGCACACCAAAAAT